>NZ_JBEPPA010000057.1:0-1010 GCF_040547075.1 Arthrobacter sp. UYCu512 | reverse complement strand
CTGGCCGGGAACCCGGTGAACGCGAGGACGTCGTCCCGGGCGTCGCCGAGCATCGCGGCGACCTTCGGGTGGGATTTGAGGAGCATCCGGGTGACTTCGTCGAACTGGGTGTTCACACGCCCGGCGTCGGGCTGGGCGAAAGCGGTGCGGATGATCGAGGCGACCATATCCTGGGATCCCTTCGGCACAGTCGAGAGTACGTTTCTCATGAAATGCACCCGGCAACGCTGCCACGCCGCGCCCTGGAACACGGTCCCGATGGCCTTCTTCAGGCCGCTGTGCGCGTCGGAGATCACCAGCTTCACCCCGTCCATGCCGCGGGCCTTCAACGACCGCAGGAACGCGGTCCAGAAGCCCTCGTTCTCGCTGTCGCCGACGTCGAAGCCCAGGACTTCCCGGCGTCCGTCCGCGGCGACGCCGAAAGCGACCACGATCGCCTGGGACACCACGCGGTGCCCGACGCGGGCCTTGCAGTAGGTCGCGTCCAGGAACACATACGGGTAATCCATGGCCGAGAGGTCCCGGTCCCGGAACGCACCGACTTCGTGGTCCAGGTCCTCGCAGATCCGGGACACCTCGGACTTCGAGATCCCGGTATCGGCCCCGAGCGCCTTGACCAGATCATCGACCTTGCGGGTGGAGACCCCGTGCAGGTAAGCCTCCATCACGACCGCGTAGAGGGCCTGGTCCACGCGGCGGCGGCGCTCCAGCAGGGCCGGGAAGAACGACCCGTTCCGCAGCTTGGGGATCTTCAGGTTCAGGTCCCCGGCGGTGGTCGTCAGCGTCCTGGGCCGGGACCCGTTGCGCTGCGTTGTCCGCGCCTCGGAGCGTTCGAACGGGGCGGCGCCGATGAACGCGGTCGCCTCCGCTTCGATGAGCTGCTGGTACAGGGTTTCGGTCGCGGCACGGATCCGGTCGGAGACATCGGTGAGTTTCAGTTGGCCAAGAAGGTCAAGCAGGGCAGACTGGTCTAGAGCCATCGTGTGTTTGTGTCCTTTGTGAGTTCTTTG
>NZ_JBEPPA010000056.1:0-1057 GCF_040547075.1 Arthrobacter sp. UYCu512 | reverse complement strand
GTTGGTGACAGGCGGCGTGGATAGGTGACAAAAAGAAGACCTCCGGGTGGAGTGGGGCTTGTCTAGAGTCCAGTTCCACAAACGGAGGTCTTCATGTCCCACCCTAATGCCTTTCTCGCGCCCAAGGGCCGGCTGCTACTGGCCAGATGCGTAGTCGATGACGGGTGGCCGTTGCGTCGGGCCGCAGAGCGGTTCCAGGTCTCCGTACCGACAGCGGCACGCTGGGCAGAGCGTTACCGCGAACACGGCGAGGACGGGATGGAAGACCGCTCCAGCAGGCCCCTTGTGTCGCCCTCGAGGACCCCGCAACGGCGGGCGCGGCGGATCATCGCGCTGCGCGTGAACCGGCGGTGGGGGCCGGCCCGGATCGGGTATCTGCTGGGCCTCCACCCATCAACCGTGCACAAGGTCCTTTCCCGGTTCGGGCTGGCGAAACTCTCGTGGCTGGACCGTGCCACGGGCCGGGTGATCCGCCGCTACGAGCACGAGAAGCCCGGGGACATGATCCACGTCGACATCAAGAAACTCGGACGCATCCCCGACGGCGGCGGGCACCGCGTCATGGACCGGGCAGCGGGCAAGAAAAACAAGACAGGGACCGCGGCGAACCGGCGCCCCGGCTACGCCTACCTGCACAACGCCGTGGATGACCACTCACGCTTCGCCTACACCGAGATCCTCGACGACGAGAAGAAAGAGACCGCCGCCGGCTTCTGGGAACGCGCCAACCAGGCCCTCAACGCCGCCGGCATCACCGTGAAGCGCGTCCTCACAGACAACGGCTCCTGCTACCGCTCCCACGCCTTCCAAGACGCCCTGGGCCCGGACATCACACACAAACGAACCCGGCCCTACCGGCCCCAGACCAACGGCAAAGTAGAGCGCTACAACCGCACCATGCTCGAGGAATGGGCCTACGCCCGCCCCTACAACTCAGAGGCCGAGCGCGTGGCTGCTTTCCCAGCCTGGCTCCATGACTACAATCATCACCGAGGCCACACCTCACTCAAGGGTCAGCCACCAGCAAGCCGCGTCACTAACCTCCGTGGTTAATACA
>NZ_JBEPPA010000055.1:0-1094 GCF_040547075.1 Arthrobacter sp. UYCu512 | reverse complement strand
GCGGCCGGGGGCGTCACGACGATCATCGACATGCCGCTGAACTCCATTCCGCCGACCACCACCGTCGAAGGGTTGAAACTCAAACGTGAAGTCGCCGCGGACCAGGCGTTTGTCGACGTCGGGTTCTGGGGCGGGGCGGTCCCGGGGAACCTGAAAGACCTCCGGGGCCTCCACGACGAGGGCGTCTTCGGGTTCAAGTGTTTCCTGCTCCACTCCGGGGTCGATGAATTCCCGCACCTGGAGGCCGATGAAATGGAAACAGACATGGCCGAGCTGAAATCCTTCGACTCACTCATGATCGTCCACGCCGAAGACTCCCACGCGATCGACCGCGCACCGCACCCGGGCGGGGACCACTACGCGAACTTCCTCTCCTCCCGCCCGCGCGGGGCCGAGAACAAAGCCATCGCCGAAGTCATCGAACGCGCCCGCTGGACCGGAGCCAGGGCCCACATCCTGCACCTGTCCTCCTCCGACGCGCTGCCGATGATCGCCTCGGCCAAACGCGACGGCGTGCACCTGACCGTGGAGACCTGCCCGCACTATTTGACACTGATGGCCGAGGAAATCCCCGACGGCGCCACCGCATACAAATGCTGCCCGCCGATCCGGGAAGCCGCGAACCGGGAACTGCTCTGGAAAGGCCTCCAGGAAGGCACCATCGACTGCATCGTCTCAGACCACTCACCCTCGACCCTGGACCTGAAAGACCTCGAAAACGGCGACTTCGCCGTCGCCTGGGGCGGGGTCTCCTCCCTGCAGCTCGGACTGTCCCTGATCTGGACCGAAGCCCGCCACCGCGGCATCGCCCTGGAACAAGTGATCTCCTGGATGGCCGCCAAACCCGCCGAACTCGCCCGCCTCACCACCAAAGGCCACATCGCCCTCGGCTACGACGCGGACTTCGCGATCTTCGCCCCCAACGAGGCCTACGTCGTGGACGTCACCAAACTCCAGCACAAAAACCCCATCACCCCCTACGACGGCAAAGCACTCTCCGGCGTCGTCCGCAAAACCTACCTCCGCGGCCACCCCATCAACAACCACACCCCCCACGGCACCCTCCTGCGCCGCGGCGGCATCTAAACCCCACC
>NZ_JBEPPA010000054.1:0-1335 GCF_040547075.1 Arthrobacter sp. UYCu512 | reverse complement strand
GCTCCGTGCGATCGCTGCCCGGTGGTTGTCCGTGCGTGCGTCTCGACCACATTAAAGCCCGCAGCCACCAGTTCGTCGCAGAGATCCCCTACCGGCCACTGGTATGCCGGGACGACCGCGTGTTCGAACCTCTCGACGACGTGACCATCGAAGAAGCCGATCAGCAGGGCGCCACCAGGTTTAAGGACCCGACTGAACTCAAGGAGAGGAGTGCGGATCGTGCCTGGCTCATAGTGAATCAGTGAGTACCAGGCGAGCACTCCACCCATTGACCCTGTGCCGACGTCGAGGGCGTCGAGGCTGCCTGTCCGAAACGGGATGCCGGGATAAGCACCGCGGGCGTGCGCAATGAACTCCGGAACCAGATCCACGCCGACTGCAGGGACCCCCGCTTCCCTGAGGAAGTTGGTCCAATGCCCCGGACCGCAGCCGGCGTCGATGACTGCACCCTCGATGCCATCCGCCCACGTCGCCACCAGTTGACGATCTGAAGGGTGCGCAGCACCGAGTGAAGCGAAGCGTTCGACGTATTCCACGGCCCGACGCGAATACGCTTCGCTGACAACGTTGATCATGCATTCGAGTGTAGGCAAGCTACGGACACGTGCCTGGTCGCCGATCCCTCTGCGGGAATCTGCGAGACTCGCCCGATGACTAAGTCGCGGCCCACTACATGTCCGGTTTAAGGAACGGCATACGGGACGTATCGCCCACCAGCAGTGAAGTCGTGTAAGACTTCCTTCATGGAACGAGTGGATCCGCAGTCATGTCGAGATGAAAGCTCGAATCTTCAGCAGTTTCTGGATTACCAGCGAGCGACACTTCTCCTCAAGACCCAGGACCTGGGACGCGCTGATCTGAACCGTCGACTGACAACCTCGACGTTGACTCTTGGGGGTCTGCTCAAGCATCTGGCTCTCGTTGAAGACGACTGGATTCAAGTTAGATTCTTGGGCAAGGATGAAAAGGAACTTGAGCCTTGGGGGAGTGCTCCGTGGGATGGAGACCGGGACTGGGAATTTCACAGCGCTGCCAATGATGACCCGCAGGAGCTGCGGGACCTATACAGGGATGCTTGCGCGCGAAGTCGCACCGCATTGCTCAACTGTTCCCTCGATGATTTGTCCGTGGGTACTGACCGGGACGGAAGCCAGTGGAACCTGCGATGGGTTCTTACGCACATTCTGGAAGAAACCGCCCGGCACAACGGTCATGCTGATCTCCTGCGCGAAGCAATCGATGGAAGTGTAGGAGAGTAACCGGTCGTTCCACATTCGCTCACATGATTCTTAGCACTGCGGTGAGTCAGACCATTGTCCGGAAACCGATCCACAA
>NZ_JBEPPA010000053.1:0-1519 GCF_040547075.1 Arthrobacter sp. UYCu512 | reverse complement strand
GCCTGAGATCCGATGGGACTCCCGTAAGGGGGGATTCGGTGATCCTATGCTGCCTAGAAAAGCATCGACGCGAGGTTTTAGCCGCCCGTACCCCAAACCGACACAGGTGATCAGGTAGAGAATACTAAGGCGATCGAGAGAATTATGGTTAAGGAACTCGGCAAAATGCCCCCGTAACTTCGGGAGAAGGGGGGCCCCCATCGTGATGGACACAAGCTGTCCGGAGCGTGCAGGGGCCGCAGAGACCAGGGGGAAGCGACTGTTTACTAAAAACACAGGTCCGTGCGAAGTCGCAAGACGATGTATACGGACTGACTCCTGCCCGGTGCTGGAAGGTTAAGAGGACCGGTTAGCCGCAAGGCGAAGCTGAGAATTCAAGCCCCAGTAAACGGCGGTGGTAACTATAACCATCCTAAGGTAGCGAAATTCCTTGTCGGGTAAGTTCCGACCTGCACGAATGGAGTAACGACTTCCCCGCTGTCTCAACCATAAACTCGGCGAAATTGCAGTACGAGTAAAGATGCTCGTTACGCGCAGCAGGACGGAAAGACCCCGAGACCTTTACTATAGTTTGGTATTGGTGTTCGGAGTGGCTTGTGTAGGATAGGTGGGAGACGTTGAAGCCCGGACGCCAGTTCGGGTGGAGTCATCGTTGAAATACCACTCTGGTCACTTTGGACATCTAACTTCGGCCCGTAATCCGGGTCAGGGACAGTGCCTGATGGGTAGTTTAACTGGGGCGGTTGCCTCCTAAAAAGTAACGGAGGCGCCCAAAGGTTCCCTCAGCCTGGTTGGCAATCAGGTGTCGAGTGTAAGTGCACAAGGGAGCTTGACTGTGAGAGAGACATCTCGAGCAGGGACGAAAGTCGGGACTAGTGATCCGGCGGTACATTGTGGAATGGCCGTCGCTCAACGGATAAAAGGTACCTCGGGGATAACAGGCTGATCTTGCCCAAGAGTCCATATCGACGGCATGGTTTGGCACCTCGATGTCGGCTCGTCGCATCCTGGGGCTGGAGTAGGTCCCAAGGGTTGGGCTGTTCGCCCATTAAAGCGGTACGCGAGCTGGGTTTAGAACGTCGTGAGACAGTTCGGTCCCTATCCGCTGCGCGCGCAGGAAATTTGAGAAGGGCTGTCCTTAGTACGAGAGGACCGGGACGGACGAACCTCTGGTGTGTCAGTTGTACTGCCAAGTGCACCGCTGATTAGCTACGTTCGGATGGGATAACCGCTGAAAGCATCTAAGCGGGAAGCTCGCTTCGAGATGAGATTTCCATACACCTTGTGTGTGAGAGGCCCCCAGCCAGACCACTGGGTTGATAGGCCGGATGTGGAAGCGAGGACTAACGACTCGTGAAGCTGACCGGTACTAATAGGCCGATAACTTACACCACACACCACCTGGACAAACCAATCCTTCAAAAGAGGTTTGCCCATCAAGGGTGGTACAAAGATAACAAGACTGCTTGCGTCCACTATGTGGTTCCCAACCAACAAACCCGTTGCGTGAGGAACAAAA
>NZ_JBEPPA010000052.1:0-1551 GCF_040547075.1 Arthrobacter sp. UYCu512 | reverse complement strand
GGGCCGGGACCGGCGGAGCTCTGCGACGCCCGGGCCTGGACCCAAGCAGGCGGGAGCGGGAGCGGACGGCCATTCTCTGGGTGCAGCGCAGCGGAAACCAGGGCGAGCCCCGCGAGCCTGCACCAGGCCGACCCAGCCGGCCCACCAGGTGGCGGGCCGGCCCGACGGGGTTTAGGTGTCTTGGTGGTGCCTGTTCCTGGAGACCGCGCGGTAAGTCGTGATCGATGCTGCCAGTGCCAGCAGGGAGAGCGCGAAGCTGATGATGGTCAATGGTTCCATGACTGTTTCCTTTTCTGTGAGTTGGTGAGAGGGTAAGAAGGAGCCCGGCGGCCGCAACCCTTGTGGTCACGACCACCGGAACTGAGTAGCTACACCTTCCTTGCTTTACGCTTACGCTTCCGAGTTCCAGCTCGGGAGCGTTTGCTCGTTAAGAGCGCGTTCCGCGTGGAGAGTAGAGCGATGATCGCTGTGATCAAGCTGACGACCGAAGTCGCGAGCTTGATGAGCTCATCGATGCTCATGTAGCCACCTCCTTCCTGCCCCGCCGTGCGAGGCCCCACCTGGTCAGCCGGTCGAGGGTGGGCGCTCAACCCCGAAGAGTGAGCGGGAAATCCCGCGAAATAAGGGAGCGAAGCGACCGCGTGGGATTCCCCGCTTGCGTGGGTTGAACGCTCGGGCCCCCGCCCGGCTACGATCAGGGACCTTGTACGGAGAAGAACCCAGCCATATGTAAGGCAAAAGCAAACAGGCCGGGTCGGCGGAGCTCTGCGACGTCCGCGTCCGGCCCATCAGGCGGGAGCGCAGCGGACGTCCGTTCCCAGGTCGGAGCGCCAGCGCAGACCCTCGGGATCCCCGGCCAAAGCCTTCCGCCGTCGCCGGCCAACCCGCTGCTGGTGAGTCCGACGGCTTATTGATCATGCCGCCGACCTTTTCGGTATTGGCGGGCCGCCGTCCGGTGACCACCACAGGTGCCGGGAACGGTTGGCGGTGGCCCGCCCGCGCTTTCGACGGGGCGGGTACTCCCTGCCCCGCTCCCCTCGTGGCTAGCTGGTGGGCTGGTCGATTCGGGTCTATTCCCAGATGGCGATCACGTAGGCGGGAAGGTCGGCTTCCTCGCCTTGGGCGTCATGGCCCAGGAACACGACATCACCACAGTAAACATCCGTGAGGGCACCGGTCAGTTCCCACACCAGGGACGCGGCACGGACGTTGGGCATCAGACCCAGAATCTTGCCTTCCTCGTTGAGGTAAAAGTGCCAGTCTTTCCCGCTGACGGCTTCGATGCTGCCGTGCACGAGAGTTTGCAGGGTCTCCAGGTCCGTGCCGATGGTTTCGAGGCGGGCGGGCTGGGCCTGGTCGGCGGGGATGATGAGGGCTTGGCAGGTACTCATGGTTTGTCTCCTGAAAAAGTGTGGGCGGTGGGCGACCCGTGGGCCGCCCACCTGTTGGGGGGGTTCCCTATCAGCCAGACTCGTTAGAGACCGCTTCTTGAACGAGAATAGAGGCTGAAGGCAGGAGGGAAACTTCACCATGATTGCATCCCCACCAGCA
>NZ_JBEPPA010000051.1:0-1596 GCF_040547075.1 Arthrobacter sp. UYCu512 | reverse complement strand
AGGAACTCAACGACCGACCGCGCAAAAGACTAGAGTTCAAGAAACCGATCGAACTGATCGAAAACCTCCTGTTGCAATGACCGCCTGAATCCGCCCACCGGCTATCGGGCACCGTCGAACTGTGTTTGATTTGCTAAGACGTCGTCGCGGTGGGTTTCGGACCAGAGTTTGAGCTTTCGGACCGTTTGGTGCAGGGAGAGCCCGAGGTTGGTGAGTTCGTAGGTCACCGTCACGGGGACGGTCGCGGTCGCGGTCCGCCCGATCAGTCCGTCGCGTTCGAGAGACTTTAGTGTCTGCGACAGCATCTTCGGACTCACTCCTGCCAGGACTCGAGCCAGCTCGGAATACCGCATGGGTCGCGGCTCACCGTCACAGTCCGGCCCGCTCCCCAGCGCGGACAACACCAGGGTCACCCACTTGCCGGATACCTGAGCAAGCAATTGCTGGCTCGGGCACGCGGCGAGGAACGCGTTGTACTGCGTCTTCGCCTCCGCCTTCTTCTTCGCCGCTGTCATTGTCGGCATGGGCCCTCCTCGGGTATCAACGCACTTCCAGGTAACTACTTCCCAGCGGGTAGCAACTCATTCAGGATGGAGGGCAGCACGTTATTCCGCAAGCACCGAAAGGCACATCCATGAGCACCAACACCACTGACCTGCCCGGCGGTACCTGGAACCTCGGCGACACCAGCGTTTCCCGATTCGGGTACGGCGGCATGCAGCTCGCCGGCCCGTGGGTCGTCGGCCCGCCAAGAGACCGCGACGCAGCCCTCGCCGTGCTCCGCGACGCGGTCGCACACGGCATCACCCACATCGACACCGCAGAAACCTACGGCCCCCGCGTCGTCAACGAACTCATCCGCGAAGCCCTGCACCCCTATGCCGAAGACCTTTTCATCGCGACCAAGGCCGGCGGACGCCGGGATACGCGGGGCGGCTGGCCGTCCGCGCGGAAGCCCGACGAGCTCCGTGCGCAGATAGACGACAACCTCGAAACCCTCGGCCTCGACGTTCTCGACCTGGTACACCTCCGCCTCGGCGATGCCAACGGGCCGGTCTCCGAGCAGATCAGCGAGGCGTTCGAGACGCTCGTGAACCTGCAGCAGCAGGGCATCATCCGGCACCTTGGGATCAGCAACGCCACCGATGCGCAGGTTAAGGAAGCGCAATCGATCGCGCCGATCGTATCCGTGCAGAACATGTACAACCTCGCCAACCGGTGGGACGACGCCCTCATCGACCGCCTCGCCTTAGAAGGGATCGCCTACATCCCGTTCTTCCCTCTCGGCGGCTTCACCCCACTCCAGTCCGACGCACTCTCATCCGTCGCTGGGCGACTCGACGCGACGCCTATGTCTGTCGCTCTGGCATGGCTGCTGCACCGTTCCCCGAACATCCTGTTGATCCCGGGAACGTCGTCCGTGTCGCACCTGCGCGAGAACATTTCCGGCGCAGCACTCACTCTGTCCAACGACGACCTCGCCGAACTCGACCAGATCGCCGGCTAGACGATATGAAGTGTGGTGGCCGGGCTGACGTAGGACTGGAACCCCGGGTTCAAAGACATTCGTGGGTTGCCGGTCCGGGTCTTTCCGCA
>NZ_JBEPPA010000050.1:0-1596 GCF_040547075.1 Arthrobacter sp. UYCu512 | reverse complement strand
CCCTATCAGCCAGACTCGTTAGAGACCGCTTCTTGAACGAGAATAGAGGCTGAAGGCAGGAGGGAAACTTCACCATGATTGCATCCCCACCAGCAGGAACCGGACAGCCCGTACCGGAAGAACCAGGCAGCCAGGACCAACAGGAACTGGAGCAGGGGCCGCGTTCCAACCGGTCGGCACGCAGGACCTTTACCGCCGAGTTCAAACGCGCGATCGTCCAGGAATACGATGCCGCACCGAACGGTTCCAAGGGCGCGGTGCTACGCCGCGAACGGCTCTACGATTCCCATATCCAGGAATGGCGGGCCGCGTTCGATGCGGGCAGCCTCGAGAAGCCGGCCGTGCGCCGGGGTCGGCCGAAGAACACGGCTGAGCAGGCCCAGATCGCCCAGTTGACCAAGGACCTGGTCGCGGAGCGGGCCGCACACGAGCGGACCCGCGGGAAGTTGGCTTCCTCGGATGCCGCCCTGGATACCCTGGGAAAAGGAGTCGCGTTCTTGGAAGCTCTCTCATCGAAGAACGCGCAATCACCGGCACCCGTTTCCAGTCGTGGCAATCAGCAACCGCAGAGGAACTGACCGGGCACCTCGGGGTGGTGAGCGCCTGCAAGCTCGTGGGCCGCTCCCGGGCCACCCATCACCGGCAGGCCGCACCCAAGCCTCGAATCCACGGGCCCTGGCCCAAGGCCCAGCACCCGGCGGAGCTCTCGCCGGCCGATCGTGCCGAGATCTTAGCGGTGCTCAACCGTCAGGACTACGCGAACCTTTCGCCGACCCAGGTCTATGTCCGTGAGCTGGACGAGGGGCGGTACTGGTGCTCGCAGCGCACCATGTATCGTGTGCTCTCGGACGCGAAAATGGGCGGGGAACGCAGACGGCTGGCCACTCATCCGCCCAAGGCGATTCCGGAGCTCATGGCGACAAAACCGTGCGACGTGTGGTCCTGGGATATAACAAAAATGCGTGGCCCGGCGAAGGGAATCTGGTACCACGCCTACGTGGTGCTCGATATCTTCTCCCGCTACGTGGTCGGCTGGCGTATCGAACGCATCGAGGACGGCCAGCTGGCCGCGGACCTCGTGCAGGAGATCGTCGCGGATACCGGTGGCCACCCGCCGGGGTATCTGCACGCCGATGGCGGGGCGGCGATGACGTCCAAGGCCCTGGCCTCGATGCTGGTGGACATGGACATCACCAGGTCGCATTCCCGACCCCATACATCGAATGACAATCCGTTCAGCGAGGCCCAATTCAAGACCATGAAATACACCTCTGACTACCCGGAGCGGTTCGCCTCCGTGAACGAGGCCAGGACCTGGATGGGAGGATTCACCGCCTACTACAACCATGAGCACCAGCATTCGGGGATCGGATATCACACCCCAGCCAGCGTGCATTACAACACGGCCGAGGCCGTGCGTGAACAACGCCAGCACACCCTGGACCGGGCGTACGGCGCGCATCCCGAACGGTTTGCCCGCCGTCCTACCGCGCCCCCGCTGCCGCTGAAGGCGGCGATCAACGACCCGGCGAAAAGAGCGGAGCCCTCGATGCATTAACAACCACGACTACGTCTCAATTGATTTGACAAATTCCG
>NZ_JBEPPA010000049.1:0-1878 GCF_040547075.1 Arthrobacter sp. UYCu512 | reverse complement strand
CCGCTGAAGGCGGCGATCAACGACCCGGCGAAAAGAGCGGAGCCCTCGATGCATTAACAACCACGACTACGTCTCAATTGATTTGACAAATTCCGGTTAGTGGCCGGTGACCGTACACGGGGTGCAGTACTTGGCTGGCAGTTCCTCGAGCGTTTCCGGGAGGTCCTCGGGGCCCTCTGCCTGGCCGTTCTTCCACTGCCAGAAGGCGTAGGCGGTGATCGCTGCCCACTGGGCCGACTGGGACCGGTAGTACGTGGTGTGCACGTCGCCCTCGGTGTAGGGGGCCATGACGAACAGTTCACCCTCGGCGTCGTTCGTGCGCAGCAGCGCCAGCATCACATAAGGCCACTGGCCAACGTCCCAGCCGTCGCAGCCCCACGAGGGGAGGACAACCCAGCCAGCGGGTTCGATGTCCTCCATCCAGTCGTAGCCGGTGTGCATGTGGTAATCCCCCAACACCGGGACGTTGAAGAGAACTTCGGCGGTGTCCTGCGTGGTGATCGTTGCGGTGGTGATCGCGTTCATGGTTTCTGTCCTTTTTTGGCCGAGACGTGGGGGTGAGGGGACGGCGTAACCGTGCCAGCTGCTCCCTGACTCCCCCGTTGTTTTTTGGTTGCTGGCAAGCTCGCTTGCTCGGCGGCCGACGGAGCCCTGTCTACCCGCAGGGCAAGGACCGGGAAATTCTCCGGCGAAATAAGCGAGGAACGAGCGCGTTGGGGCAATTCCTGGGCCGCAGGCCCGACGAGGGAGGGGCTAGACGGGGTGGAGCGGACGCCTAGAATCCGAAGGACAGCAACCAAAAAGCGTCGAAGACGTAGACAACAGGGCCGGGACCGGCGGAGCTCTGCGACGCCCGGGCCTGGACCCAAGCAGGCGGGAGCGGGAGCGGACGGCCATTCTCTGGGTGCAGCGCAGCGGAGCCCAGGGCGAGCCCCGCGAGCCTGCACCAACACTCCGGGCCCGGCCCCGGGAGTGAGTACATTAGTCGCGCTGCAGCTGGTGCATCCCGGATTGTCAGACCCTGACCCCACACTGAAACAGCGGTATGATTCGAATATGCGTTCTACTGTTACGAGTGTTGATAGTAGATAAGTTCTAAAGGTGTGGTATGGACCGTGACCAGTTCAAACGGCTTCAGGCGCGGTATGCCCGGCGTGCGCAGCCCATAGGACTGACAACTGAGGAACTGGACTTCGAGAACATGCCCTCCAAAACGGACGTGCACGGGATCCCCGTGCGGGCCTGGATCCGGTTTCAGGACTGCTCCGAGCTCGTGGACGGACTAGCCCATTCCTGGACCGCGAAAGCGGTGCAGGTCTCATGGCAGGACGGGCCGCTGCTGCGTTCGACATGGGTATGGGCCTCGGCAGTGACACGAAAATCAGCAGTGAACAGAACCTTGGGAGAGCGAACGAAGCGTGACAGCAGTACAGAGTGAGGCCAAACCGGCGGCCCCGGTGGACGTTCGATTCACCCTGGCCGGGGAACCCCTTGCGATCCGTTATGACGGGCACGTGTGGGCGGTAGCCGCGGATCCCGTGCGCTGGTTCGAACGCGAGCCCTGGTGGGAGACCCAGCCAAGGGTGCCCGTCGGCGCGGCCGTCGTGGACGTGGCCGTGTGGCGGGTCCAGGTCCGCATCAACAGCGCATCGCCGCTGCGGACCATGGAGATACGCCGCCGGCCCACGACAGAACAATGGATCCTGGCCTCGATCGATGACGCCGCATCGCCGCGGAAGCTGATCTCGTCGCGGATCCCGAACCACTCATGCGCCAACTCGTCCGCGTCTTCTTATCCGGACTACTGACGTCGGATTGGTTTCTTTTGGAAGCCTGTCGTGCTGGCTTAGGCGTAGACCCCGGGGTGCGGGTCGGTGC
>NZ_JBEPPA010000048.1:0-2138 GCF_040547075.1 Arthrobacter sp. UYCu512 | reverse complement strand
GTGATCGGCGTCACGCCAGGGGAGTTCAGAGTAGAGCTCCACTGGGTCTTCTGTCCGGGCGTCCTCAAAGGCAGATTTCCAGCACAGTCGTTGGCTGCCAGGCATTCGTCAAACCCCGGCCTGTTACGGGCGCTTCGGCTCTCAGGGCCATCGGGATCCTCGTCTTGAATGAAAGAATTAAGGAGAAAAGCATGACTCTCAACACTGAAACCGAAACTGTAGTAGGGGTAGCGCACCCGCTGGATCCGTTGTCCCGGGCCGAGATTTCCCGGGCTGTCTCGATCCTGAAGGACGGTCCGGCTGCGGCTGAGTCGTTCCGCTTTATCAGCGTTGAGCTGCGCGAGCCGTCCAAGGAAGCCCTGAGGACCGGCGGGGAGACCGAACGCGAAGCGGACTCGGTGCTCGTTGACCGCGGCGCGGGAAATGCCTACGAGGCCATCGTCAACATTGATTCGGGTATCGTCACGTCGTGGAAGCAGCTGGCCTCCGGCGTTCAGCCGCCCTTCATGCTGGACGAGTTTGCAGAAGGTGAAGAGAGCTGCCGACAGAACCCTGAGGTCCAGGCGGCCCTTGCCAAGCGGGGCATCACCGATATGGATCTGGTCTGCTTCGAGCCGTGGTCTGTGGGCTACTTCGGTGAAGACAACGAAGGGCGACGCCTGATGCGCGCCCTGGTCTTCGTCCGTCAGGAGCCCGATGACAGCCCTTACGCGCACCCGATCGAGAACTTCATCGTCATCGTCGACCTCAACTCCGGCGAAGTCGTTGAAGTTGAGGACGACCAGGCGATCCCCGTACCCAGTGCCAGCGGCAACTACCTGCCCAAGTACGTCGGGGCGGCCCGCACTGACCTCAAGCCCATCTCCATCACCCAGCCCGAAGGTGCGTCCTTCAAGGTCACCGGAAACCATGTCCAGTGGGCCGACTGGTCCTTCCGGGTCGGGTTCACTCCCCGGGAAGGCCTGGTGCTTCACCAGCTCCGCTTCCAGGACCAGGGCGTGGAGCGTCCGGTGATCAACAGGGCATCACTGTCCGAAATGGTGGTCCCCTATGGTGACACCGCCCCCGTCCAGGCAAAGAAGAACGCCTTCGACTCCGGCGAATACAACATCGGCAACATGGCCAACTCCCTCACCCTCGGCTGCGACTGCCTGGGCGAAATCAAGTACTTCGATGGCATCACCACCGACAGCCACGGCAACCCGTGGACCATCGAGAACGCCATCTGCATGCACGAGGAAGACGATTCCATCCTGTGGAAGCACTTCGACTTCCGCGAGGGCACCGCCGAAACCCGGCGCAGCCGCAAGCTCGTGATCTCCTTCATCGCCACCGTTGCGAACTACGAGTACGCCTTCTACTGGCACCTGTTCCTCGACGGCAGCATCGAGTTCCTGGTCAAGGCCACCGGCATCCTGTCCACCGCCGCCCAGAAGCCCGGCGAGAAAACCCCGTACGGTCAGACGCTGAACAACGACGGGCTCTACGGACCCATCCACCAGCACATGTTCAACGTCCGCATGGACTTCGAAATCGACGGACCGAAGAACGTCGTCTACGAAGTGGACATGGAAATCCCCGAGAACAACCCCACACACACCGCGTTCAAGGCCGTGGACCGGCTGCTCGAAACCGAACAGGCAGCCATCCGCAAGGCGGACCACGACAAGCACCGCTTCTGGAAGATCGCCAACCGCGAGAGCAGGAACCTCGTGGACGAACCGGTCGCCTACCGCCTCATCCCCACCAACGCCATCACCCTGGCCGCCGGTGACGAGTCCTTCGTCAGCAAACGAGCACAATTCGCCCGTAACAACCTCTGGGTCACCGCGTACGACCGCACCGAACGTTTCGCCGCCGGCGAATTCCCGAACCAGGCCACCGGCGCCGACGACGGCCTGCACATCTGGACCCAGGCAGACCGGAACATCGTCGATGAAGACCTCGTGGTCTGGTACACCTTCGGCATGCACCACGTCGTGCGCCTCGAAGACTGGCCCGTCATGCCCCGCCAAAACATCGGCTTCATGCTCGAACCCCACGGCTTCTTCAACCAAAACCCAACCCTCAACCTGCCCAGCTCCGCGACCACCTCCGATCACTGCAGCTCAGAAACCACAAACCACTGCAGCTCAGAA
>NZ_JBEPPA010000047.1:0-2690 GCF_040547075.1 Arthrobacter sp. UYCu512 | reverse complement strand
GTCTACTTTGCCGACGCGAAGAGCCCGTGGCAGCGCGGGAGCAACGAACATCTCAATGGGCTACTCCGGCAGTACTTCCCGAAAGGCACCGACATCTCCCGCTGGAGCATGCCAGAGATCCAAGCTGTCGCCGACATCATCAACAACCGGCCGCGCGGCGTCCTAGGATGGCGCACCCCAGCGGAAGCCTTCGCGGACCAGCTAAGCTCAGTCCCAATAGCAACTGTTGCTTCGACCGGTTGAATACGCCAACATCCCCGGTCGATCGCGTCGCAACGCACCGGTTCCGGAGCGGATCATGCTCACCCACCGCAGGTTCATCGTTGTGGTCCTCTTCGCACCATCCCACTCAGGTGACAACACGAGCGGGGAAGGCGCCGCGTCACCGAATGACACGAAGAAGGCGTATTCATCACTTCGCCGGAAGGCTGCATCCCGCTTCGCCCCGGGAGGGCTGATTGCAATACTCACCATCTGGATACGACCCTCAGGGAATATCTGCTCCAGCAGAAGCCCAAGCCGGAGGTACTCCTTCTCATCAATTGTCACGATAAGAACTGAGTCGTTTGGCTTCAGGAGACGCTTCGCCAGCTGGAGTCGCCGCTCCATGAACGCCAGCCACTTTGAATGTCGGTATAGATCGTCGCCCTCGACGTAGTCGTTGTTGTACTTCCAGTCCCGCGAGCCTGTGTTGTAGGGCGGGTCGATATAGATGGCGTCGACCGCGTGCTCGTGGGTGAAGGTCAGCTGTTCGAGCACGTGAAAGTTCTCGCCGTTTATAACCGAGTGGAATGGCTTGTCCCCGCCGCACTCCACGGTGCCGTCTTGGCGCAGGCCGGGATAGATCCAGTCGCGGAACTCGGCGACCAGGATGAGGTCATCGACCTGTGTCGTGACGGTTTCGTCCTCGGAACTGTCTAGAAGCGAGATCTCGGCGGCGTCACCGATGACCTTGTCGACGCGCCAGAGTCGCTTGTCACCACGAGCGCTTGATCCCCGCGGTGGCAGAACCCGGACCTTACTTCCCTTGCGAATCTTGTGGCCGGCGAGCTCGACGGCTTCGGGTGCATGCCGTTCGAAGTTGAGGCCGAATGGCAGACGCTTCTGCAAGGGCAGGATTTCTTCTTCCAGATCCTTGCCAAGTCGCGGGTCAAGCTGTTTTGCGGCCCGTAGCAGGTCCGTAAGCCTCGACATCTCAATCCTTACTTTCACATGAGAGGAGTTCGCGTCTCACGCTGACTGCGTGGTGCGAACTCCACTGCAAACCATATCCGCGCGGGCTGGCGCGAACGAATCCTTTCACCCACTGGGAAAACGGCCTGCTCTTCATATGCGCCAGAATGTCAGCGCAGCTGCCCCTATGGGTGTGAGGCCCGCGAGGCAGTCCCAGGGAAAAGACGAGAGGCAGTCGCCTCTGCACTCCGCTTTGAGCAGGATCCCTTTGGGTATCCACTCCGAATGCTCCGTCGCCGGCTGGTGGTTCCAGTGTCGGCCATCGCAGAGCTCCGGACCCCTAACCCTCTTTGACTGAGGGTGGGGGCGGCTCGTGGCTAGAGCTTGTCAATCCACGTATCTTCTTCCCTGTTGTCCCAGGCCGAACCTCCGACCGTATTCGGCAGGGCATCTCTGCGCTGCCGAAGGAGATTCAGCACGCGATACGCATCTGTCGCGTAGAGGTCGCGCAGGGAGCTCACGGAGCGAATCACGCAAGACTCAATCACCGCCTTCCGCTCATCTTGCTCGTGGATACCGGCATCGGTGAAGGCGTCCCGTATCCGAGCAACCTGTTCGTCAGTAATGGGCTTGTGCTGTAGCGGCGCTTGACCTTCAGGCGCGGCAATTTCAAACAGTGAATCGGTCATTCGATCAGCGTATCTTTCCGTAGCCGCGGCCGCCGTTTCTGATGAACACGCTTATGCCCCTCCGGGATCTTGTCCGTGAGGGCTAGATGGGCGTCTTCGTAGGTTTTCCCCTGGGCGCTCACGCGTTCGTCGCTGCCGTTGGGTGCTTGGATCGTGCCGGTAATTTCCGCCTGAACACTTTATGCCTGTCGGCGCCTAGAATCCCTCCAGAGCCTGGACTTCCGCGATGTCCAGAAGCGCCGCGGCGTCCGCCCCGGTGGCCCGGGCCAGGTCGTCGAGGGATTTGAGGTGGACCCGGGCGAGGGTGATGGCTACCAGTTCGAGGTACGCGGGGCCGTTGCGTTGTTCGAGGCCGTCGAGGTAGTTCCGCATGCGCCCTTCCAGGGCGCCGGGACCTTCGGATTCTTCCGCGGCGAGCCGCGTCAGTGTCAGGGCTGCCAGGTCTGGGTTGTCGTAGATGAGTCCCATGGCCCCACGCTACGCACCCCATTGGCTCCGTCAAGAGCCACGCTAGCGCCAGCGGTAGGATTCCAGCGCCCGGAGCAGGGGAGCGGGGTCCTTCTTCAGGTGATCGACGGGGCGGGTCCCGGCCAGGGCCCGGGACGGGGTGATCATCCAGAGGGTGAAGTTGTGCGGGATGTCCAGCTCCATGGCCCGGCGGAAGAGGGCCGTGACGGTTGGCTGGAGCTGCCCGCCGGGGAGGAACTGGAAGCCCGGGCAGAAGGTCCCGTCGTCAATGATCTGTTTACCGGACTATGTTGACGGTTCACAGCGCGTGTCGTCGGCCTGGGACGAGCCCCGTCAGCGTCATGCTTTGGTCATGGATCT
>NZ_JBEPPA010000046.1:0-2694 GCF_040547075.1 Arthrobacter sp. UYCu512 | reverse complement strand
CCGCTGAAGGCGGCGATCAACGACCCGGCGAAAAGAGCGGAGCCCTCGATGCATTAACAACCACGACTACGTCTCAATTGATTTGACAAATTCCGCCGTGCCACACGAAACCTCGCATTCCCGGACACTACAGATGATTGGCTCGAGGGTCCCCGTGATCTTCAATCGCTCATAGTGCTTCCGGCACATACCGCCGTAGAGCCGGTCAGCTGGCCCGCAGTCCCCGCGGGCCTGCGCCGAACACGACTGCTCGCTGCGCTTCCGAGCAGCGCGGTATGCCTGATCATGCTTTTCGCACCTGCCGCCGACAAACTTGTTCCGGACAGCGCTGGGAATCCGGTCACAACCGTCCTCAAGACACGGCTTCGGATCGGCGTAATAGTGGTGCTCGCGGCACTTGCTTTCCCCGTACAGCCGGATGTCCCGTCCGCAGGTCTCGCCACCAACGACGCATACGGGGTCATAGCTCCCCCAGCGCTCCCTGCGCCTGTGGTGCTTTGGGCAGATACCGTCGGGCCCGTAGAGCTGACGAGGCTCGCCGCAGTCTTCCCCTCCGTAAGAACAAACCTTCATGTGCTTCTCTCTTCCGATTTCTTAGCCAGCAGCATCCAATTTGCATCATAGAATATTCTTCTGTCAAGTGCAGAAAAACTCGCACATAATTCTTCACGAGGCCTACATAAGTGAATAAGTGAACCATTAGTTACGCATATAAGTGACACAGAGAGGACTCCTTGGCAGCCGCCAGGGAAGG
Source organism: Arthrobacter sp. UYCu512 (assembly GCF_040547075.1). Lineage (NCBI taxonomy): Bacteria > Bacillati > Actinomycetota > Actinomycetes > Micrococcales > Micrococcaceae > Arthrobacter > Arthrobacter sp. UYCu512. The sequence continues at coordinate 1,940 of NZ_JBEPPA010000046.1, read as the reverse complement.
ATGTTCACAGGAGTGACGGCTCGGGCAGCTGGAGCTAAAACGAAAGTCAGGTGTCCGGCTGCGGCCCGCCGGGGTCAGGGTGAATTGGTAATCGAGGGCGGCGAGGCGTTTAACGGCGTTGCAAGGCAAGAGCCGGCACGTGGCCGGCCCTACCTGGTGGGCAGGCCCGGCTGCGCCAGCGGCTCCCGAACCCGGGTCAGTTGACCCCGTGCTGACAAGGCTTTCATGGCATCGGCCGTGGCAGGATGGGGTCCATTATGGACAAGCGGTTGCGGCGCGCTCCGGACGCGGAATGGGTGTTGATGTACCGGCTCGGGCTGAGCCGGAAACGCATCGCTGCCCTCGTGCGCGTGCCGCCCGCCTCCGTCGGATACCACTTGGTGATCGCCCGCCGCCAGGACCCGGGGCTCGAGGCCGAACACCAGGCCGCTGCCGGCGCCAGAACCGGCCCCTCCCCCAGGCGCCTTGCCCGGATGCAGGAGGTCATCGCCTGGATTACGGCCGAGGGCCGGCTCCCCCGTGGCCACTCGGAGAACAGGGGTGAACGGTCGATGGCCCGTTGGCTCTCTGATCGTCGGCGCGAAGCGGCCGAAGGCACCCTTGACCCGGCCTACTGTGACGGACTCGCACGGGTTCCGGCCTGGGCCGGGAACCACAGGGCAGCTGCGGACAAAATCAGGTGGCACCACCGTCTCGCCCAGCTCGTGGCCTTCCGGCACGAAGGCCACGACTGGCCACGCCACCACGACTATGACTCGGAGCGCGAACACACCCTCGGAGTGTGGATCCACCAGCAGCGATACAAACGCCGCCGCGGCGATCTCAACCCCACCAGAATCAGGCTTCTGGATGAGGCCGTTCCCGGCTGGCAGGCCGGGAGAACCAGAGGCCGCCCTCCCCGCCGGTGACCGGTTCGGGTTGTGCCCATTGGGGGCAGGTCGAGCCCTCCGCGCAGCTCAAAGCTGTCCCCACTGGCGTACAACCCGGACTTTGTCGGAACTCTCCCGCATACTTAAACCAGCGACCGAGAGGGCCGCTATTTCTTTGGCGTGTGAAGCGTATATATGTTCTAAGGTTGTGTTATCGGACCCGAACAAACCTACGAACTGCAAAGGCAGTACGCGGGCGGGCCGGCCCGATAGGGCTGACGGTCGAAGAACTCGACTTCGAGCACTTCCCGTCCAAAAACGGCTTCCCCGGGATTCCCGTGAAGGCGTGGATCCGGTTTCCGAACTGCGCCGAGCTGGTGAACGGCGAGGTATATGCCCGGACGGCCAAAGCCGCCGAAGTGACGTGGAAAGACGGTCCGGTGGCCTACCGGACCTGGGTGTGGAGTTCGGCGGTCAACCGCCGGGAAGAAATGATGACCAGAAACTTGGGAGAGCGCGTAAACCGTGACAGCAGTAGCGAATGAAACAACCCTGGACGTTGACGTTGACGTCCGGTTCACGCCGGATGGCACTCCACTGGCCGTCCGGTTTGATGGCCGGATCTGGGCCGTGGCCGCCGACCCGGTGCACTGGTTCACCCGGGACGCCTGGTGGAACACCCGGCGGACCGCGGCCGTCGGCAGCGGTGACCTGGTGAGTATCGAATATTGGAGGATTCATCCGCTTGGGATCCAACTCGGCGCTGCGCACGTTCATGCTGCGCCGGAGCCCGCTGTCGGCGCAGTGGGTGCTGGAAAGCATCAGCGACTAGGCCACAGTGTCCCCTCAAACCATCAGCGATCAGACCTGGGCCGGGATCCGGACCGAGTTCACGCTGCCGGCCCTCGCGCAGGTGCACCGCCGGCTCTCGGAACTTATGGAAGACCCCGAGCCTGTGATGCAGCAGCTGGTCCGTGTCTTCTTATCCGGACTACTGACGTCGGATTGGTTTCTTTTGGAAGCCTGTCGTGCTGGCTTAGGCGTAGACCCCGGGGTGCGGGTCGGTGCGTG
>NZ_JBEPPA010000045.1:0-2793 GCF_040547075.1 Arthrobacter sp. UYCu512 | reverse complement strand
ACCCGGGAGGGTGTGGGAGAGTAGGTCACCGCCGGAACATCATTACACGGTCGAGGACCCCCAACCACGTTGGGGGTCCTCCCGCATTTAACACCAAACCCAAAAACACCCCCACCGGAAACCCCACCCGGCTCAGCCGGGAAACCGCCGCCCATCAATCCACGCCAAGAGCTCGACGGCCAGCCCGCCGCCAACCGCGGCTATGACGGCTGCCCACAACATGTCGGCCGGAGGCAAGGCCAGGTGGAAGAAGTCCTGGGCCAGTGGCACGTTGAGCAGGAGCACTAGGCCGGCACACATCCCCAGTAGCACTGCCAGCTTCCTGGCATCGAGCGGGCGGGAGACCACCGCGAGAATCCACAACCCGATCACCGCGAGGGTAAGGACCGACGCCGACTGCAGCGACTCCGGAGCGGCCCCGGCAGCCCCGAGGGAACCCGCGTACAGGTTCAAGCCCAGCAGCGAGGCGGCGACGACGAGTCCGGCGGGGATGGAGAACGACAAAGACCTTCGAAGGAACCCCGGCCGGTAGCGGCGGCGATTGGCCATCAGCGCTAGAAAGAATGAGGGGATCCCGATCGTGAGGCCGTCGGTGAAAGACAATTGTCGCGGCAGGAAGGGAAACTGCAGATTAAGGAGGCCGAAGCCGACCGCGATCGCGATCGAATAGGCCGTCTTGCTGAGGAACAACTTCGACACACGCTCAACGTTGGCGATCACCCGGCGGCCCTCGGCCACCACACCGGGCAGCCGGTCGAAGCGTCCGTCCAGCAGCACCAGCCGGGCCACGGCCTTTGTGGCAGGCGCGGCGGAGTTCATTGCTATGCCAAGGTCTGCCTCTTTTAGCGCCAGCACGTCGTTGACACCGTCGCCGGTCATCGCGACTGTATGGCCGCGGCGCTGAAGTGCTGCCACCATATCCTTTTTCTGCTTTGGACTGACCCGGCCGAAGACGTTATTGCCCTCCATGACCTCTTCCAGCAGCGCCGGGTGGTCGGGGAGCTGCCGGGCATCGTAGCCCTCCCCGACGTCCAGGCCCACGGAGCGCGCAATCGCAGCGACCGTCCGGGGATCGTCCCCCGAGATGATCTTCAGTTCAACACCCTCGTTGCGGAAGTAGTCCAGCGTCTGTCGGGCATCGGCGCGGATCTGTTCTCGAAACGTGAGCACAACGACGGGTTTCACCCGTGCCGGCAGTGTTGCGTCCTTGGCAGTCATGGCGGTGCCGTCCGCGTAAGCCAGGACGACGGTCCGCAACCCGGAAGCGGCGAGCCGTCCGGCCTTGCCCAGGGCGTCCTCGGTCGACGGCGCCGCGCTGCCGCCGCCGGAGCTGTCGGCCAGCACAATTTCCGGGGCGCCCAGGATCCAGGAGCACGGGCTTGTCCCTCCGCCGTCGAACGTCACGGAACTCCACTTCCGTGCGGAAGAGAACGGGACCGACGAGACCGCCGGCGTTCCGCCGTTGTGCTCAAAATCCGACTCCAGGCAGCGCGACGTCGCGTTTGCCTCCGGATCCGCAGCGAACCAGCCCAGGGCGTGCTCCCACCCGGGTTCAGCGGATCCGGCCAGCTCGTGAACGCCGTCGAAGATGATGCTGCCTTCGGTGAGTGTCCCGGTCTTGTCCAGGCAGAGGACATCAACGCGCGCCAGGCCCTCGACCGCGGCCAGTTCCTGGATAAGAACCTTGTTGCCCGCCATCCGGACGCCGCCGACGGCGAAAGCAACGCTCGATAGCAGCACCAGTCCCAGCGGAACCATGGCGATGACGCTTGCAATCACCCCCACCAGGGCGGAGGTCCAGGCCCCACTGGCGATGGCGGCTTCCCAGCCGCCCCTCGACTGCATTTCACCGTTGGCAACGATGAGGGCAACCGGCAGCAGCGCCCAGGTCAGCCAGCGCAGGATCCGGTTGAGGCTGTTGCGGATCTCAGAGTTGACCAGCGAGAACCGCTTCGCATCGGCGGCGAGCCTGCTGGAAAAGGACTCAGCGCCCACCCGGACCACCCGCGCCGTACCGCGTCCGGCGACAATGATCGAGCCGGAGAGTACTTCAGTCCCCGCGTCCTTGTCCACGGGGTCCGACTCCCCGGTGAGGAGGGATTCATCGGACTCCAGCCCCCCGCTCTCAAGGACTGACGCATCGGCTGTGACCTGGTCGCCGGCCCGCAGGACCAGGACATCGTCAAGTACGACGTCGGCAGTCGGGATCTCCTGCACCGTACCGTCGCGCAGTACCCGGGCCAGGGGGGCCTCGAGGACGGCAAGGCGGTCCAGGGACCGTTTGGCGCGATACTCCTGCACAACACCGATGACGGCGTTGCCGGCAGCAGCCAGCCCAAAAAGAGCGTCCTGCCAGCTCCCCAGCAGGAGCAGGAGAATAAAGCTTGTGCCCACGATCGCATTGAAAAGGGTCAGCACGTTTGCGCGGACGATTTCCCAGAGGCTGCGGCTGGTTGCGTCCGGCAGACGGTTGTCGAGGCCGCTGCTCATCCGGGAGGCTACGTCGCCACGGGAGAGGCCACTGGCGGCCGGTCCGGACACACGACGATGGAGCATGCCTGGTCCTTGGCGCCGGTGTTCTGCCATCATCTCCTGATCGTAACTGCAGGTGCCCCGGTTTGAGGTGACGGAGCACACAGGTAGCGGGTTTGGCCGAGGTGGGCTGTTGGCCCCTGGCGGGGCGTCTGTTTTTGGTGTGGTGGCGGGGTTTTTGGGGGTGTGGGGGTGGTGTGGGGGGTGGATTTGTGTGGGGGTCTGGTGGCGTGTAGAGTAATTCGAGTCGCCGCCGCTGTT
>NZ_JBEPPA010000044.1:0-2942 GCF_040547075.1 Arthrobacter sp. UYCu512 | reverse complement strand
ACACCCCCGGCCTCGGCCAGGACCCGGCGCCCAGTCCGCCTGCTCGTATTGATCGGCACAACAGCGTCAGTGATGAAATCACCGGCCTGCATCCCGGCCCAAAAAACCTGCAAGAGATCAGGCCTCAAATGAATTGAATACCCCGCCATAACAACACCCATCCGCTAAGTGTTGCAATCACCGCGAGAACCCAAGGATCCCTCACCGGACAACCCGCATGGTTCCCGAGTTGCTAGCTGAACTCTGCGAGGACTACATGTGCTATTCCGATGCTGCGGGAGAACTGATGCCTCGCGGCGGCCGCCATCCCTCCTGTGTCCTGATTGCCTTTTGAATACGCAAGGTGATCTCTCGCAACTGGCGTCTTTGAGCGGCCGTTAGCGGGTCAAGGACCAGCCTTCTGACGGTGTCGACATGACTCGGAGTTGCCTCATTGATCACCTTGCGGCCGGCGTCGGTGAGAGTTGCTCGGGTGGATCTCCCGTCCCTGGGGTCCTGGGAGCGCCGAACCCAGCCCCGGCCTTCCAGCCGTGACACTGCGCGAGACAGTCGCGACAGAGAGCTGTTGGCAAAGCCGGCCAGATCACTCATGCGAAGTGTCCGATCAGCTGCGTCAGCCAATGCGAAGAGGATGCCGTACTCGAAGTGTGTTAGGTCAAAATCTTGCACCAACGGCGCATCGAGCGCAGGCGGCAACCACTCCAAAACGGTAGCCAGTCCCGCCCATGTCTCAAGGTCCTCACCGGCTAGTTCTACTGGAGGGCTGCTATCAGTCATACGACCAGAGTACGAGATACAGCCGGGTTTAGCTGCACATTTAGTTGACTGAGCAATCATTTACTTGTAGCATTTGGTTTCCCAAGCAAGTAAAAAATGTGAGGCAACACAATCATGGACATGCAGTTAGCGGCCAATCGGGCCTTCATTAGCGGCGCTACCCAGGGCATTGGCTACTCGATTGCGAAGGCGCTGCTTCGAGAGGGCGTGTCTGTCATCATCAACGGGCGCGATGAGAGCCGGGTCGAAAGCGCGGTGGGCAAACTTAGGGCAGAGGTGCCCGGCGCGATCGTCTCAGGCATTGCTGCTGACTTTCGCAACCCTGCGGAGGTACAGCACCTGCTGGGTTCGCTCGAGGACATCGACATCCTCGTGAACAATGTCGGACTCTTCGAAGTGAAACCCTTCGGGGAAATCTCCGATGATGACTGGGGGCGCTACTTCGATGTGAACGTTATGAGTGGCGTGCGGCTGTCACGCGCAGTACTTCCCAAAATGGTGGACGCCGGATGGGGCCGGATCATATTCATCGGCAGCGAATCGGGAGTAAACATCCCTGCCGACATGACCCACTACGGCGTGACCAAGGCAGGACTACTCGCCTTGAGCAACGGACTTGCCAAGCTCACCCGTGGTACCGGCGTTACGGTCAATACAATCCTTGGCGGACCCACCTATTCAGACGGCGTCGCCGAAACAATCGAGCAAATTGCGAAGACGCAGCAGCTCGCGACAAGTGAACTCAAGGCGGCCATCATCGGTGGAAATCAGACCTCGCTCCTCGAGCGGTTCATAGAGCCTGAAGAAATCGCAAACCTGGCAGTCTTCCTCGCAAGCCCACTCTCATCGGCAACAAACGGGGCCGCCATGCGCGCAGATGGAGGCGTACTCACTTCGATGCTCTGACGAACACGGTCATGCAACGACGAGTCGAGGCCCGCAAGGGGATCCTTGGGTTCTTGCGGTGATTGCAACACTTAGCGGATGGGTGTTGTTATGGCGGGGTATTCGATTTATGTAAGACCGGATCTTCTGCAGCTGTTTTGGGCTGGGATGCAGGCCGGTGATTTCATCACTGACGCTGTTGTGCCGATCAATACGAGCAGGCGGACTGGGCGCCGGGTCCTGGCCGAGGCCGGGGGTGTCAGGCCACGCCGCGGCAGGGATCTGAAGGGCAGGTGCCTGACTTTCGCCCAGTGTGAGGAGATCGCGGTGATGCGCGCCCAGGGATACTCGCTGCGCCGGATCGGGGCCGTGGTCGGCAGATCTGCCTCGACGGTGTCCAGGGAGCTTCGGCGCAATTCGGTGGCCGGGTTGCCTTACCGGGCGACGTCGGCCCATGCTCTGGCGTATGAGCGGGCTTCGCGGCCGAAACCGGCGAAACTGCACACGAACACGGTGTTGCGTGCGAAGGTGGAGGAGGACCTGAAAAAGAAGTATTCGGCTGAGCAGATCGCAGGACGCCTGCGGGTTGGGTTCCCCGATGAGCCGGAGATGCGGGTGTCACCTGAGACGATCTACCAGTCCCTCTACGTTCAGTCCCGCGGAGTTCTGAACCGTGATCTGGCCGCGTGCCTGCGCACCGGGCGGGCGGTCATGCAGCCCTGCAGGAAGGCCGGCCCGCGGAAGAACCGGATTCCGGGGATGATCAATATCTCCGAGCGTCCCCCCGAGGTTCAGGACCGGGCCGTGCCCGGGCATTGGGAGGGCGACCTCATAATCGGCAAAGGGAATCAGTCCGCGATCGGGACCCTTGTGGAGAGAACCACCAACTACACGATGCTCGTTCATCTTCCGGATGGCTATAAAGCAGAACAAATGCGTGACGCCCTGGCAGCGAAGATCAAGACGCTCCCCGAGTCGCTGCGGCATTCCCTGACCTGGGACCAAGGCATCGAGATGCAGGACTGGAAAACCGTGAAGATCGACGCCGGCATCGACATCTACTTCTGCGATCCGCACTCACCCTGGCAGCGCGGCATCAACGAAAACACCAACGGCCTGCTGCGCCAATATTTCCCCAAGGGCACCGACCTGAGCATCCACAGCGCGACAGACCTCGACTGGGTCGCCCAGGAACTCAACGACCGACCGCGCAAAAGACTAGAGTTCAAGAAACCGATCGAACTGATCGAAAACCTCCTGTTGCAATGACCGCCTGAATC
>NZ_JBEPPA010000043.1:0-3555 GCF_040547075.1 Arthrobacter sp. UYCu512 | reverse complement strand
CAAAACCTTCAAGACCGACGCCGTGAAAGCCGACATGCTCGTCGGCATCGCCAAAATCACCGTCAACACCAAGTAACACCCACCCGCAAAAGCCGGACGCCACGGACCCCAGGGTCTGTGGCGTTTCGGTTCCAGGAAAGGGCGGCCCTGGCGGCCACGGAACGGTTAAAGGGATCAGATATGCAAAAGCCTGACGGGCAGAAGCTCACCGAGGCGCTGGCGGCAAAGTTTGCCTCGCCCACACGCAGCACACGCCTGACCGTTGTTCTGGGCCGCTGGCTCGGGATTACCTTCACCGTTTGCTTCCTCACCGGCCTCTTCAGCCACGGACTCCAAAATCCGCCGGCGTGGATGTTCTTTCCTACCAGCCCGGTATGGATCTACCAGCTCACCCAGGGACTGCACGTAACGTCAGGGATTGCCGCGATTCCGCTGCTGCTGGCAAAACTGTGGTCGGTCTTCCCCGAGCTGCTGGCTTGGCCCCCGGTGAAGTCGGTGGTGCACGGCCTTGAACGGGCCTCCATTGCCCTATTTGTCGCGTCCTCGCTGGTGCAGCTGGCCACCGGGCTGATCAATACATACAAATGGTATCCGTGGCCGTTCCCGTTCCGGGAGACACACTACTGGCTGGCATGGGTCATCTGGGGCTCGCTCCTGCTGCACATTGCCCTCAAGCTCCCGGTCATCGCCGCCCATTGGCGCAGCAAGCGTGCGCAAGAGACCGCCGTCGTGGAATCGGCTGCACCCGCCGTCGCTGGAGTCTTGGAGTCAACTCCCGAGCCCGGCACATCCGGACCGGGCCGCTGGACCCGGCGTGCATTCCTCACTGCTGTTACCGGCGCGACCGGAGCCGTGGTGGTTACAACGGCGGGACAGTCCTTTTCCTGGCTGGCACCAGCGAACTTCTTTGCCCCGCGCAAAATGGGTACCGGCCCCCAAGGCGTGCCCGTGAATCGAACTGCCGGCGATGCCAAGGTCGCCGGCCTGGCGATGTCCCCGAAGTGGGCGCTGATGGTCAAGTCTGCTGATTCCACACGTTCCTTCACCCTCGATGAGCTTAGGGCGATGCCCCAGCACACCCACGAGTTGCCCATCGCATGTGTGGAGGGGTGGAGTCAGTTGGCCCAGTGGCGGGGCGTGCGCGTCCAGGACCTGGTAGCGGCCGTCGGCGCCCCCGCGGGATCCCGGCTTCGGTTCACCAGCCTGGAGCCGGAGGGCGCCTACCGCACCATGACCATGCCTGCCGAGTACACGCAGGACGAGAAGACCTTGGTGGCCCTGGAGCTGAATGGGTCCGTGCTTGACCTGGACCATGGCTATCCCGCCAGAATCATCGCCCCCGGCCGTCCCGGAGTCCTGCAGACCAAGTGGCTGCAGAGTATGGAGATCCTGTGAAACGTGCAACTGCTTTCAAAACCGTCCGGGCCGGGCTGGGCATGGCGGGCTTGGGCATCATTGCCTACGGGCTGCTGGGGCTGCCAACCCAGCTGGGTCCGGCGCAGCTGGTCGGCCTGCTGACGTGGATGGCCGTTGCCGTGCTCATCCACGACGGCGTTATTGTGCCGCTCTCCACCCTTGCCGGGGCGGCCCTGACCCGGACCGGTTCGAAACTGCAGCCGGCGTCCGCCGCCGTCCTGCGCGGCGCCCTGCTCACCGGTGCCCTGGTGACCCTGGTGGCGGGGATCCTGCTCAAGGCGAAGTCGGTAGCGCAGTCCGTCACGGTCCTCGAAGCCGACTACGCCATGAACCTGGTTTGGTTCTGGGCCCTACTCGCCCTGGCCTCCGCCGCCGGCATCCTGATCCTGGAACGCCGGGCCCGCTTCGCAAGATCCAACCACTAGGCGGGTGACACGCACCCGCCGCCATCCGGCGTCGACGATTCGAGGCCGGCGAGTGCCGCCAGCTGAAGTTCCCGACGGCGCCGATGCCAAACTCCGGCTGCGACGGCCGCGGCTGCGAGTACAAGGACCGCTTGATGCACCGGAACCGTGAACGGGTCCTCGAACGGCAGCATGTAGATGGCGTCCAGGGCCAGGATGATGGCCACGTATTCCCAGCGCCGGCTCAAGACAATAAACGGTAACAGCATCAGGGCATACCAAGGATAGTTCGGGCTGACAATCAGCAGCGTCAACCCGATCATGACTGTCTGCTGTTCCCAGGCATTCCCGGGCCTGGTGCGCCGCAACACCCAAAGCGCGACGGCGGCCAGCGCTGCCGCGCTCAGCAGCTGCGGCCACGGACCGGCCGAGACCAGTTGGGCCAGCCCGAACCGGGTGCCACCACGCTGGCTGTAGCCCTCCTCCTTGAGGTAGCCGGGCAAGAATCCCAGCACTCCTGCCCCTGCAACTGCCAGATAGGGAACGTAGAGGAGGACGAAAGTCGTCAGCGCTGCGGCAATGAAGCGCACAGGACGCTTGAACAACAAGGCGGGGGCGGCGATCACCGGAATGAGTTTGGTCGCGACCGCGGCGCCGAACGCCACCCCGGAGCGCAGCGGCTTGCCTACGGTCAATAGCAGTCCTGCGGTCAGGATCAAAGCGCCGCCGAGCAGGTCAACGTGGGCGTTGTTCACAGCCTCAAGCTGCACGAACGGGCTCCAGGCCCAGACGGCCGCCAGGTGCAGCGGAAGGCTGCGCCGGGCCAGGGCAGTGATGAGCATCAGCGTCACCGCAATGCTGACAAGCAGGCCCCCCACTTGGAATGGAAGATATCCGACCGAGTCAGGGACGGCGGCCCGCACGCCGAAAAAGTAGATTTCCGCGGTGGGCGGATAGATCGTGGGCACGTGCGGGCGGTTAATGGCCGTACAAAGCGGAGCCCCCGAGGGGTAGCCGTTGGCCGGGACGGATTCGGTGCCGAACAGGTCGCGGGCGCACCCGGGCCGGCCGTCATCGTTGTTGGCTCCCGGGACGAACAGCCATTCCGGCCGCAGGGCCGCCAGCGTCTCATCGACCGGAACGAAGGAGTAGGGGGAGATGCCGGCCTTTTGGACGATACCGTCCCAGGCGTACCTGGCGGAGTCGTTACTGGTCCGCGGCGGCGCACTTACGGCCACCAGCCCCAGCAGTACAGTGCCCGCAATGATTACGGCGCCCACTCGGCGCCGGGGGACATGGCGCAGCAGGCCAACTGCCCCAATAAGCGCGCCCCAGGACAACAGTGTGCCGACAATCGGTGCTGATTCGAAGGGGTTCTGCGGGACCACCATCCACCACAACAAGCCCGCGAGCACGAGCAGCAGCGCTACCAGCCGAGCCGCGGCTCCGGGGAGGATCCGCTTCGCTTGGTTGTTGGGTGAGGTACGGGCCATGACGCTCACGCTGCCTTCCTGTCCGCCCCGGGGCCGGGGGAGAACCGGCACAGGACGCGGCCGGGCAGGTACTGTTTGGCGATGGCCGCCACAGTCAGATCCACGCTGTTGATCATCCTTTGGGCAGCCGGGGCAGCCGGGAGAGCGCCCACGGCAGGGCACCGCGCTCGTTCAGACACGGGAGAACAACATCCACCAGGGCTGCGGTCATTTCAAACATCCTTATCAGGAGACGGATCAGG
>NZ_JBEPPA010000042.1:0-3692 GCF_040547075.1 Arthrobacter sp. UYCu512 | reverse complement strand
GGTCTGGTTTTTACAGCTGGTTTCAAATTTTGTGCAGCTGATGCGTCCCGTTTTCCCGGGGGTGTTGGTTGTGTCTGTTTTACTTCAACGGAGAGTTTGATCCTGGCTCAGGATGAACGCTGGCGGCGTGCTTAACACATGCAAGTCGAACGATGATCCCAGCTTGCTGGGGGATTAGTGGCGAACGGGTGAGTAACACGTGAGTAACCTGCCCTTAACTCTGGGATAAGCCTGGGAAACTGGGTCTAATACCGGATATGACTCCTCATCGCATGGTGGGGGGTGGAAAGCTTTATTGTGGTTTTGGATGGACTCGCGGCCTATCAGCTTGTTGGTGAGGTAATGGCTCACCAAGGCGACGACGGGTAGCCGGCCTGAGAGGGTGACCGGCCACACTGGGACTGAGACACGGCCCAGACTCCTACGGGAGGCAGCAGTGGGGAATATTGCACAATGGGCGAAAGCCTGATGCAGCGACGCCGCGTGAGGGATGACGGCCTTCGGGTTGTAAACCTCTTTCAGTAGGGAAGAAGCGAAAGTGACGGTACCTGCAGAAGAAGCGCCGGCTAACTACGTGCCAGCAGCCGCGGTAATACGTAGGGCGCAAGCGTTATCCGGAATTATTGGGCGTAAAGAGCTCGTAGGCGGTTTGTCGCGTCTGCCGTGAAAGTCCGGGGCTCAACTCCGGATCTGCGGTGGGTACGGGCAGACTAGAGTGATGTAGGGGAGACTGGAATTCCTGGTGTAGCGGTGAAATGCGCAGATATCAGGAGGAACACCGATGGCGAAGGCAGGTCTCTGGGCATTAACTGACGCTGAGGAGCGAAAGCATGGGGAGCGAACAGGATTAGATACCCTGGTAGTCCATGCCGTAAACGTTGGGCACTAGGTGTGGGGGACATTCCACGTTTTCCGCGCCGTAGCTAACGCATTAAGTGCCCCGCCTGGGGAGTACGGCCGCAAGGCTAAAACTCAAAGGAATTGACGGGGGCCCGCACAAGCGGCGGAGCATGCGGATTAATTCGATGCAACGCGAAGAACCTTACCAAGGCTTGACATGAACCGGTAATACCTGGAAACAGGTGCCCCGCTTGCGGTCGGTTTACAGGTGGTGCATGGTTGTCGTCAGCTCGTGTCGTGAGATGTTGGGTTAAGTCCCGCAACGAGCGCAACCCTCGTTCTATGTTGCCAGCGCGTGATGGCGGGGACTCATAGGAGACTGCCGGGGTCAACTCGGAGGAAGGTGGGGACGACGTCAAATCATCATGCCCCTTATGTCTTGGGCTTCACGCATGCTACAATGGCCGGTACAAAGGGTTGCGATACTGTGAGGTGGAGCTAATCCCAAAAAGCCGGTCTCAGTTCGGATTGGGGTCTGCAACTCGACCCCATGAAGTCGGAGTCGCTAGTAATCGCAGATCAGCAACGCTGCGGTGAATACGTTCCCGGGCCTTGTACACACCGCCCGTCAAGTCACGAAAGTTGGTAACACCCGAAGCCGGTGGCCTAACCCCTTGTGGGAGGGAGCTGTCGAAGGTGGGACTGGCGATTGGGACTAAGTCGTAACAAGGTAGCCGTACCGGAAGGTGCGGCTGGATCACCTCCTTTCTAAGGAGCACCTACAGTCACCTTGCCTCATGTATGTGAGTGTGGAGGGGTTGTCAGGAGTACGCCCGTTGCGCAGACGCTAGTTCTGCGGCGGGTGCTCACGGGTGGAATATCAACAAGTAGCGGCCGCTGGTTTTTCCTGCGGCACTTAGTACGGTTCTGCACTTGTGTGGTTCCTGGAACGGTGTGCGGGGGGTGCTGGTGGTTTAGTGTTTGGCACACTGTTGGGTCCTGAGGCAACAGGGGCCGGGTTCCGCGGTTTTCGCTGTGGTGTCCGGTGCTGGTGTTTCTGGTTGTTCCTGGCTGCATCGATCGCACGGTTTGGTCCCTTTGTGGGGGTTGCGTGTGGGGTGTGTGGTACGGGGTTGTTGTTTGAGAACTACATAGTGGACGCGAGCATCTTTTATAAGAAGCAATTTCCAAGAATATGAACCTGGATCTGACCTGGGCGCCTTTGGGTGTGTGGGTTGGTTTTCGTGGTTCTCTCGAAAATTAGCGTTTTTGATCTTTTGTGGTCAAGTTTTTAAGAGCACACGGTGGATGCCTTGGCATTAGGAGCCGAAGAAGGACGTAGGAATCTGCGATAAGCCTGGGGGAGTCGATAACCGGACTGTGATCCCAGGGTGTCCGAATGGGGAAACCCCGCCAGGGGCGCGAGTTACCTGGTGACCCGCATCTGAACACATAGGGTGCGTGGAGGGAACGCGGGGAAGTGAAACATCTCAGTACCCGCAGGAAGAGAAAACAATAGTGATTCCGTCAGTAGTGGCGAGCGAACGCGGATCAGGCTAAACCGTTCCATGTGTGATAGCCGGCGGGCGTTGCATGGTCGGGGTTGTGGGACTTCCCATTCTGTCTCTGCCGGGACAGTGGGGTGTGTAGTGCAGGCATAGGTGAACGGTCTTGAAAGGCCGGCCAGAGAGGGTGTGAGCCCCGTAACCGAAATGTTGTGCACCGCCCGGGGAGTATCCCAAGTAGCACGGGGCCCGAGAAATCCCGTGTGAATCTGTCAGGACCACCTGATAAGCCTAAATACTCCCTAATGACCGATAGCGGACCAGTACCGTGAGGGAAAGGTGAAAAGTACCCCGGGAGGGGAGTGAAACAGTACCTGAAACCGTGTGCTTACAATCCGTCGGAGCCAGTCTGATTCTGGTGACGGCGTGCCTTTTGAAGAATGAGCCTGCGAGTTAGTGTTACGTCGCGAGGTTAACCCGTGTGGGGAAGCCGTAGCGAAAGCGAGTCTGAATAGGGCGTTGCAGTGGCGTGATCTAGACCCGAAGCGAAGTGATCTACCCATGGCCAGGTTGAAGCGACGGTAAGACGTCGTGGAGGACCGAACCCACTTCAGTTGAAAATGGAGGGGATGAGCTGTGGGTAGGGGTGAAAGGCCAATCAAACTTCGTGATAGCTGGTTCTCCCCGAAATGCATTTAGGTGCAGCGTTGCGTGTTTCTTACCGGAGGTAGAGCTACTGGATGGCTAATGGGCCCTACAAGGTTACTGACGTCAGCCAAACTCCGAATGCCGGTAAGTGAGAGCGCAGCAGTGAGACTGTGGGGGATAAGCTTCATAGTCGAGAGGGAAACAGCCCAGACCACCAACTAAGGCCCCTAAGCGTGTGCTAAGTGGGAAAGGATGTGGAGTTGCGAAGACAACCAGGAGGTTGGCTTAGAAGCAGCCATCCTTAAAAGAGTGCGTAATAGCTCACTGGTCAAGTGATTCCGCGCCGACAATGTAGCGGGGCTCAAGTACACCGCCGAAGTTGTGGATTTCAGATATTAGCTAAGCCGCCCCTTGTGGGTTGGTTCAGGCGTCTGGAGTGGTAGGGGAGCGTCGTGTGGGCAGTGAAGTCGCGGTGTAAACCAGCGGTGGAGCCTACACGAGTGAGAATGCAGGCATGAGTAGCGAAAGACGGGTGAGAAACCCGTCCGCCGAATGATCAAGGGTTCCAGGGTCAAGCTAATCTGCCCTGGGTAAGTCGGGACCTAAGGCGAGGCCGACAGGCGTAGTCGATGGACAACGGGTTGATATTCCCGTACCGGCGAAAAACCGTCCATGTTGAACAGGGGATACTAACTGCCC
>NZ_JBEPPA010000041.1:0-4305 GCF_040547075.1 Arthrobacter sp. UYCu512 | reverse complement strand
TCGATCGCCACGATCCGCCCGCCCCGGATCCCGACCTCCCGCGCCGCGATCCCCGCCGTCGTCAACACACGCCGACCACGAACAACCAAGTCATATTCCGGTCTGGTCGTTTCACTCATTGATTTTGTTCCTCTGGTGATTGGGCTATCAGGTCTACGCGCGTCCCGGAACTGCTCCCGCTAGCGGGCGTGGACGTCAGAAGGTGTGCCATCGGCGTTCTGGTTAATGGAAAACGGCCATCCGGTGACAACCTTGGGTCGGGGCGTGGCAAAGGTTCGGACCTTCGACGTACTCAGCCCAAGGCGCACCAGGGACTCGGCGATCGTTACTGCGGCTGCGACGCCGTCGACGACGGGTACGCCAAGGGATGCGCGGATTTTATCGTCGAGCCCGGACATGCCGCCGCAGCCGAGGACGATAACTTCGGCTTTGTCCTCCTCCACGGCCCGTCGCGCCTGGTCCAGAATGGCCTCTACGGCACGGTCCGGGAATTCCTCGAGTTCAAGGACGCCCAGGCCGCTTGCCCGCACGGAGGCGCATCGGGCATCGAGTCCGGCGAGTTTCAACCGGTCCTCAATGAGCGGAACCGTCCGGTCGAGGGTGGTGACGACTGAATATTTGTGGCCCAGGAACATCGCGGTGCTGGCGGCTGCCTCGGTGATGTCGATGACTGGCACGTCGAGCAGTTCCTGGAGCCCCTCCCGGCCGTGTTCGCCGTAGCCGGCCTGGATAACGGCGTCGAACGGTTCGGGATATGCAAGGACAACATCCATAACGGCAATGGCGGCCAGATAGCTTTCGAAGTTTCCCTCGCAGGAGTCCGCGCCAAAGCGCGGGGTGAGGCCGATAATCTCGGTCCCGGCAGTGGCGGCCGTGCGGGCCTGTGCGGCGATCGATTCCGTCATGGAAGCGGTGGTGTTGACGTTTGCGACGAGGATGCGCATGATGCCTTTCGGGTCGTCTGGGATGGGAAGCGGCCGGTCCGCTGGGCAAGAGCGGACCGGCCGTGATGCCGGGCGGTTCAGTGGAGGCTGGGTACGGCGATCGGCTCGCCGGAGACGTCATGGAATTCCCGATTCCGGTCGGCGACGATGAAGTACGCCAGGGCTCCGATTCCGGCGCCGATGAACCAGGAGAACGCCGCGACCGGCTGCAAAGCCGGGATGAAGGCGATCAGGAGCGAAATGATTGCCGCCGGAATGAACGCTCCGACCGCCCTCATGTTGACGCCCTTGCTGTAGAAGTAGGAACCCTTGTCGACTTCGGTGTACAGCTCCGGGACGTTGATGCGGGTTTTGCGGATCAGCCAGTAGTCGGCCATGATGACGCCGAACAGCGGGCCGAGGAGCGCGCCGAGACCGCCCAGGAAGTAGACGATGACTGCCGGATTGTTGTAGAGGTTCCAGGGCAGGATCACCAGTCCGATGATTGCGCTGACCAGGCTGGCTTTGCGGAAGTCCAGCCGTTTAGGCATGAGGTTGGTCAGGGCGTAGATCGGCGCAACGAAGTTGGCCATCAGGTTCACAGCAATGGTCAGAATGAGCAGGGCCAGTGCCGCTGCCACTAGAAGGAAGGTGTTGGGGATCGACTGGACAATGTCGGAGGGGCTGCCGATCACTACGCCGTTGATCTTGAACTGGGCTCCCGTGATCACGATGACGATGAGGCCAAAGAAGAGCATGTTGATCGGGATGCCCCAGAAATTACCCTTGATGATGGATTTGCGGGTGGTGGACGATCGGGTGAAGTCGCAGAAGTTCAGCACAAACGTGGCATAGATGGAAACCCAGAGTGCGCCGCCAGCGAAGATCTCCCGCCACATGGCGCCTCCGGTCAGGGCGTCCGGTGTCGAGAGCGCAATGGAGCCTCCGGCCTGCATAAACATCCAGATGGCCAGTGCGGCCATGGTGATGAGGATAATCGGCCCGGCGAACGCCTCGTACTTGCGGATCATGTCCATCCCGTACCGGACGATGATCACCTGCACGATCCACAAGGCAAGGAACGACGCCCAGCCCAGGGTCGAAAGGCCGAGAATGGAGTCCTTGTCGAGGTCCGCCAGGCCGGGCGCCAGCGCGATCAGGAGGACACGGAGGACCAGCGAAGCCAGGTAAGTCTGGATGCCGAACCAGGCGATTGCGACGCCGCCGCGGATCAGGGCCGGGATTTGTGCGCCGTGGATTCCGAAGGCGATGCGGCTCATCACCGGGAACGGGACACCGGTCTTATGGCCCATAAAGCCGGAAAACGTCAGAAGCATAAACAGCAGGACGGCGCCGACGCCGAGGGCGAGCAGGATTTGCCACGCACCAAGGCCAAGGGCGAAGAGGCCGATCGCAAAACCATAGTTGCCCAGGCTGTGTACGTCATTGGCCCAGAGGGTGAAGATGCTGTAGGCGGTCCAGCGGCGGCCCTTCATCATTGTGGGCGCGAGGTCCTGGTTGTAGAGTCGGGCGCTCGTCGGGGACAAGCCGAGCTCCGCGGCAGAGGGTACGTCATCCAACGCAACGGCGGGACGGTCATGGTTCTCGTCGACGGGCGGAGCCGCGTTCGGCAGTTGTGACATGGAATTGCCTCTCGGAAACAAGAAATGTGTTCTATCGAAGGGTCGGCGTAACTGCCGACAGGCTGGAGGGGGCGGCTTATGGCCGTGTTCTGCAGTCCTGAGATTCAGGAACGGAAAGCCGGGGGACCAGTGGGTCCAGATGGCGCCGCGGCATAGCTGGATTGTCGACGGGGTACGTCCCGGGGATAAGCAGGGGCTGCCGCATAAAGACGACCAATCGTTTGTTGCTGTCCTCCTCGTTGA
The DNA here is from genome assembly GCF_040547075.1 of Arthrobacter sp. UYCu512. Taxonomy (NCBI): domain Bacteria; kingdom Bacillati; phylum Actinomycetota; class Actinomycetes; order Micrococcales; family Micrococcaceae; genus Arthrobacter; species Arthrobacter sp. UYCu512. The sequence goes on along the minus strand of NZ_JBEPPA010000041.1, from coordinate 1,496 downwards.
GGAACAAATTAAAAGTAACCCAGATCACTCCATTCCACAAGGGAAGAGAAAACTTTCATATGGTGGAATTTCAACGACCGACGTGGCGAGGCCGCCGCGGCAGTTGGTGATGCCGAGCGGCGCACGGTGGCACCGCCGTCGGACGCCCGGCGCCATTGCGGCCGCCGGCGCCTCGGGCTGCGCGCCGGTATGGTCGGGTCAGCGGCACGGAAGCGATCGGCGTCCCGTGCAGTGCTGGGGCACTGGAAAAGTTGACACGCAAAATTGCGTGCGCTTCACTGATGGTTATTGGAATAAGACTTCCATGATGTGAAATGGAACTGGTGTTGTCCCACCGCATCGCGGACAGCTGCCCAAAGCAGAAGGACTAATTATGTTGCTCAAGGATTTCAACGGGGCCAGCCGCCCGGAAATTGTCTCCGCGCTGCGTCCCTGCCTTGATATTCAAAGGTGGGTCGAGCAGATTGCCGACGAGCGGCCCTTCTCCTCAGTCGAGGACCTGTTGAACTTCGCCCGCAGTGCCGCTTTTCCCTTCGCCGCGGCTGAAGTGGAGTCGGCATTGGCCCACCATCCCCGGATCGGCGAGGTCGCTGCGGGGGAGAGCTCTGAAGCCAAACTCTCGCGCGTTGAGCAGGATTCCCTTGGCGAGTCTTCGGATGCTGTCATTGCGGCGCTGGCCGAGGGGAACCGGAGCTACGAAGAGAAGTTTGGGCGGGTATTTCTGATCCGCGCCGCCGGCCGCAGCAAAGAGGAAATCCTGGAGGCGCTTCAGGCGCGGATTTCCCACACCGCTAATGAGGAAGAGCCTATAGTGCAGCAGCAGCTGCGCGAGATTTCCATCCATCGACTCAGAGGAATGATGAGCCAGTGACGAGTTCCCACATAACAACGCACATTCTGGACACGTCGACGGGCAAACCCGCTGCCGGCGTCCCTGTCAGCCTGCTGGCGCTGGACAACGGAGACTGGTCGGAGGTTGCAGCCGGGCATACCGATAGCGACGGGCGCGTTAAGGATCTCGGTCCCGACGTGCTGGACTCCGGCACCTATCGCCTGCAGTTCTCGACGGCGGAGTATTTCACCGCCATGAACACGCCGGCCTTCTTTCCGGAGGTCGTATTGACGTTTACCGTCGACAGGAATGAGGCGCACTATCACGTGCCGCTGCTCCTGAGCCCGTTTTCATTCTCAAGCTATCGCGGCAGCTGAACCCCAGGCGCCGTCCGGCTTCAGCCCGGCGCGGACCTTTCTGCAGTCACAATCCACGGACGGGCCCCTAAGGGGTGCAGGTGGCCGTTGGCAGCGGTCCCTGCTTGACTGCCCCTACTGGGGTCGGTAATCTCGAATAGCAAGAATGTTTTCTCACAATATGAAAATAACTAGCCCAGACATTCAAAGATGAAGAGAGGTTGGACGTGGCTGCAGGAGAAGAGACCTCCCATATCCTTAGCGGGTTGACTAACCAGCTGCCTGATCGTGATCCGGAAGAGACCGCC
>NZ_JBEPPA010000040.1:0-4476 GCF_040547075.1 Arthrobacter sp. UYCu512 | reverse complement strand
ATGATCTGTTTACCGGACTATGTTGACGGTTCACAGCGCGTGTCGTCGGCCTGGGACGAGCCCCGTCAGCGTCATGCTTTGGTCATGGATCTCTCGGATCGCAGTTCGGATCGGCATCGAGCCGAGGGACTGACCGTAGCGAACGTCGGGCGGGTGATCACTCGCTCCGGTGTTCCTGGGTTCGTGGTCCTCGACGCGTCGGGACAGGAGTTCGCTCCTGCCACGGAGTATCTGCTTGAGCTGGCAGCCACGGACTATTCGCCTCAGACGGTACGAACCTATGCCTTGTCGTTGCTCCGTTTCCTTCGATTTTTGTGGGCCGTCCGGGTCAGCTGGGAGCAGGCAACGTCCCTTGAAGCGCGCGACTTCGTGTTGTGGGCGCGCCAGGCCGAGAAGTTCGTCGGGAACCGCAACGTCCCGCAGCGGCGGGGGAGCCGGAACCTTGTCACGGGAAAGAGGCATCTCGGAATGCGTTACTCACCCTCGACGATCAACCACACGACGACGGTGTGTACGGAGTTTTACGCTTTCCAGCTTCGGATGGGAGTTGGGCCCATCGTGAACCCCTTCGGGCTGCGCCGTGGGCGATCCCATGCGCATCATGACCCTCTACGGGATTTTGCCCCAGTGCGGCGCCAACCCCTGCGTCAGCGCGAGGCGCACCGAGTGCCCAGATCAATTCCGGATGGAAAGTTCAACGATCTGTTCCGGCGTTTGCGGTCCAACAGGGACCGGGCGTTGGTGGCGTTTTATGTCAGCAGCGGTGCGCGGGCGAGCGAGTTGCTCGGGCTCACGGGCGACCGGGTCAACGTGGGCGACCAGCTGATCGGCGTTTACCGCAAAGGCGGCCAGCTGCAATGGTTGCCCGCTGCGCCTGATGCTTTCGTATGGCTTCGGCTCTATCAGCTCGAAGGAGGCGTCGCCGGCCCGGATGAACCGGTTTGGCTCACGCTGCGGGGCGAGCCCCGTCCTCTGTCCTACGAAGCCATGCGCGCCGTACTGAGACGCTGCAACGACCTGCTCGGTTCGAACTGGACGCTGCACGATCTGCGGCACACGTTCGCGATCCGCGCGCTTGAGGGCGGGATGGGCCTTCACGAAGTCCAGGAGTTGCTCGGTCATCAGTCGCTGGCTACGACCACTGTCTATGCGGTTCCGCATATGGAGGAAGTCATCGAGCATTACCGGACCCATCTGAGCAGCAGGACTTCCCCTGCCATTGATAGTTCACCGGCCGGTCAGCCCTATAACCCGGATGAGTTGCGCGTGCTTTGGGGGAACCAGTGACAACTCCGCCCATCAACATCCAGACCAAACGACGAAGCTGGAACGACCTCGCGCCGCCACCACAGAAACAACAACCGCCTGCACTGCCGCCCATCCCTCCTGGACCGCTGACCAGCGCCAGCATGGAGGACATCATCAACCGTCTTGGGGACTGCAGCCCGTACTGGCCACATCTGAACGATCACGGGGCGCGCATTCGGCGCTTACTCGGTCATTTGAGGCAGTTGCCGGGGGAGACCTGGCAGGACCGCTGGGCGCTGTTCGAGGGCCAGGTCGGGCATGACGCTCTGCCGTGGCGGCTCAGAGTAGCCGGCGTTTCAAGCAAGACCCCGCAGAATCGCAATGAAGTCGAAGGGCTCAATGCGGCGATAGGACCGCTGCTGGCTCTGGACGTCATGCGCCCCTCCCACCGGTGGATCGCGGGTCAGCGCTTTGCCTTCTGGAAAGCACTCAGCCGGTTCCGGGATCCCGCCCACACAGCTGAACTCGAAAAAGCCCTCCTCCAGGCGAAGGTTTCACCGACCCTGGCCACCAGCGGGATCCTCACCCTCGGCCGCATCCAAGCCCATACGGGCAAATCGATCCGCCAGCTCACATCCGAAGACATCCTCGAACTGACTACGCAGCTTCCCGGGAAACTGATCGAAGTCGGCCGCAGCGGACTGACCGCCGTATGGCCCGTAATGCACAGACTGGGATGGATCAAACACGAATCCGGGACCATGCCCACACGGCTCCGCGTCGGACCGAAAACGGTGGATGAGATAGTCGACTTCTACAACATCACCGGCCCGTGCCGGGAACCACTCATCCGCTATATCCAGGTCCGGTCGGCTGGCCTCGACTACGCCTCGCTCTGCGCATTGGGCAGGTATCTGGCCGGCCTCTTCTTCGCCGACATCGTCAAGCACCACCCTGACCAACGCAGCTTCACACTGACTCCGGAGCAGGCGGCTGGCTGGAAAGCCAGGGTCAAAGTCAAAGCCGACGGCTCGCCGCGCCGGGAAGTTTACAGCGTCTTCTTCTCCGTCCGGGCGTTCTATCTCGACATCAGCCAATGGGCACTCGAAGATCCCTTCTGGGCGCAATGGGTCGCCCCAAGCCCCATTACCTTTGCCGAGACCCGCGGTTACGTGAAGCACCGGCGCGCCACCATCGCAACGATGCAACAGCGCACCCGTGAACTGGCTCCCGTGTTGCCCCGTCTGGTGGAGGCTGCCGAACAGGCCCTCCGCTCGGCCGAAGCAACCCTGGCGGATGCCACGACGGCGGGCGCCGGCCAAACCATCGACATGGACGGCGAGGCGTGGGAAGTCTTCCAGAGCAGCCAACATGCGCATATCAGGATTCGGCGCAATGGAAAGGAACGGGACCTGTCCTTAGAAGAGGACAACGCCTTCTGGACCTGGGCGCTCGTTGAGACACTTCGCCACACCGGTGCACGGATCGAAGAAGTCCTCGAGTTGGTGCACATGAGCATCCAGCCCTACAAAGTTCCAGCGACCGGGGAGACCATTCCGCTGCTGCACTTCGCTCCGAGCAAGACCGATACCGAGCGTTTGATGGTGGCTGGCCCAGAGCTCGTGCACGTGCTCTACCGAGTGCTTTCTCGTATCACCAAGGACACGGGTGGCGCACCACTGACACAGCGATGGGACTCAGCTGAGAAAGTGCTGAGCTCACCTCTTCCGCATCTGTTCGTCCGCCGCCGTGGCGCCGGACCGCCGAACGTGATGACGACGGCCACCGTCTCCACGCTGCTCAATGACTTGGCGCGACGCGCGCACATCAAGGTCAGCGGTGCCGAGGTGAGATTCACCCCGCACGATTTCCGTCGCATCTTCGCGACCGAGGCACTTGCCAGCGGCTTGCCTCCACACATCGTGCAGGTGCTGATGGGCCATGCCAGCCTGGCGACGACTCAGGGATACGCAGCGATTTATCCCCGGGACGTCATCCGGCACCACCGCACCTTCATCGAAAAGCGACGGGTCATTCGGCCCACCGAAGAATACCGCGAACCAACCGCCGCCGAATGGGACGAATTCGAAGCCCATTTCGTGCAACGCAAACTCAGCCTGGGCAGCTGTGGACGCGCCTACGGCACAGGCTGCCAACACGAACACGCCTGCCTCCGCTGCGCCCTTCTCCGCCCTGATCCCAGCCAAATCAACCGGCTCCAAGACATCATCGACAACCTCCAAGAACGCATCACCGAAGCCGAACAACACGGCTGGATCGGTGACGTCGAGGGCCTACGTGTGACGCTCAACGGCGCCGAAATCAAGCTCGCTCAGATGTATAAACTCCAGACCCATACCGAGCGGGGAATCGTCGAGCTTGGGACCCCACGAGTCAGGCAAGCAAACAACCGCTGACTGGAGGCCACGCCAGGGAGACCGACTATCGTGGCTCCTAGGTACCTTTGAGTAGCAGCAGACTGAATTGGAGAAGATCATGCAGGAACCTTTGACTCCCGCCAGATCTGCTTCTTACGCTGATTGGTTGGCCCGCCCGTTCGGCGGGCCTCCGCTTCTGGTGAGCACGTTCGCCCCAGACAAATTCTCATCCGTAGTTCGCGTACTGAACCCTTTAGTCGACGCCGAAGGAAGACCGACTTCGTGGACCTCTGTTGCTCAGGAGCTGGGCATGTCTTTGGCGCAGGTAACCAATGGCGACCGCCTTAGCCAGGACTACACGGCCAAAACGGGTGTACGAATCAATGTTGACTACGGGTCACTGAGTCATGATGTCGCGGTCGTTCTCGCCGACGTGCTCAGCCGGCACACGTCCACTCCGGAAAAATGCTTCTTTGCCGTTTGGACCGGCTATTCAGGAATACGGAACGAACTTGCCGGCGCCCCTGTGGTGGTACTTCCCCCTGAACGCGAGATGTATCTCCTCGAGGGCAACATCAACGCCGCCGCAGAAACGGTGGACGAGCCGTCATTCCGCCGGAGTTTGAACTGGTGGCCAGCCGATCAAAGGTGGTGCGTGCGTAACGACATCTATGCCGATTCGGTCTATGTTGCTGGGTCCCCGGAGTGCATCTCCGACCTTCTGCATGAAACTCGACTGGAGACCCTCTCGGTTACACGCACCGACCCGCACCCCGGGGTCTACGCCTAAGCCAGCACGACAGGCTTCCAAAAGAAACCAATCCGACGTCAGTAGTCCGGATAAGAAGAC
>NZ_JBEPPA010000039.1:0-6332 GCF_040547075.1 Arthrobacter sp. UYCu512 | reverse complement strand
GCCAAGGCCGGCGACACCGCCGTCCTGGAAGGCACCCGGGTGCTGATCTCCGACACCGCCGCCGGCCTGCTGAACAAAACCTTCAAGACCGACGCCGTGAAAGCCGACATGCTCGTCGGCATCGCCAAAATCACCGTCAACACCAAGTAACACCCACCCGCAAAAGCCGCCCGGTGCAGGGTCTGCACCGGCGGGGCGTGCCACGGTACCTCCTGTTGGAGGTCCGTGGCACTGTGCGTATACCGTAATGATTACAGGGCGAAGCAGCGCTGCCTGATCCGTCTCCTGATAAGGATGTTTGAAATGACCGCAGCCCTGGTGGATGTTGTTCTCCCGTGTCTGAACGAGCGCGGTGCCCTGCCGTGGGTGCTCTCCCGGCTGCCCGAAGGATACCGTGCCATCGTTGTGGACAACGGCTCCACCGACGGCTCCGCCGAACTCGCAGCCAGCCTGGGTGCGACAGTGGTCCATGAAGCACGGAAGGGTTTCGGCGCCGCCGCGCATGCCGGCCTCCTCGCCGCGACGTCGGAGTTTGTGGCGTTCTGCGATTGCGACGGCTCGCTGGATCCGGCCGGGCTGCCGGAGCTGGCCGGGCCTGTCCTGGGCGGTACTGCGGATCTGGTGCTGGGTAGCCGCCGGCCCCAGCGCGGTTCCTGGCCGCTGCACGCCCGCATCGCCAACCTCGTACTGGCGTGGCGGCTCCGGCGCCTAACCGGGGAACGGATCACGGACCTGGGCCCAATGCGGGTCGCCCGCCGTGAGGGTTTGCTTTCCCTCGGCTTGGCGGACCGGCGCAGCGGCTATCCCTTGGAGATGTTCCTCAAGGCAAGCCTGCGCCGTTGGCGGATCGTGGAGCTGCCCGTTCCCTATGCCCCCCGCACCGGCAAGTCGAAGGTCACCGGGACTCTCCGGGGCACCCTGACGGCGGTAAAGGACATGTCCGCGCAGCTCCGGGCCGCCAAGGCCGTCACCGAGGCCTCCGCTGCGTTGCCGTCCGGACCGGTCCGCGGCGCGGCCGGCAACGAATGATGGTTATGGAAAAGAGCGTGGATCTTACCGTGGCGGTCATCGCCAAAGAGTGCGTGCCGGGCCGGGTCAAAACCCGGCTGAGCCCGCCCTTGAGCCCAGAAAATGCGGCGGCACTGGCCCAGGCGAGCCTGAGCCGCACCCTGGCGACCGTCCGGCTTCTCCCGGTCCGGCACCGGATCCTGGTTATGGACGGTACTCCTTCGCCCGCGGACGCAGCAGGCTACACCGTCGTCCCGCAAGTAACCGGCGGGCTGGACGAACGGCTCGCCGCGATCTGCGACGCCACCACCGGGCCGCTGCTCATCGTCGGGATGGACACCCCACAGGTCGCGGCGGACCACCTTGGAGCGCTCCTGCGCGACTGGTCCACCGTGCAGGCGAGCCGCGACGCTTGGCTCGGCCCGGCCGCCGACGGCGGCTTCTGGGCCCTGGCCCTGCGCCGGCCCGACGGCGCCCTGATCCGCGGCGTGCCGATGTCCACCGACACCACCGGAACTGCGCAGCATGCCCGGCTGACCGCCGCCGGGCTCACCGTCGGGTCCCTCCCCGAACTCCGGGACATGGACTACTTCAGCGACGCATTGCAGATCGCGGCGGAGATCCCCGACACCGACTTCGCACACGCCGTAGACAACGCCGCCAGGACTGCCGCAGACCCGGCGCCGAAGTCACGCCCCCTGGAAGGAGCGCTGCGGTGACCGTCGCCGCGGCTGCCCCCGCTGCCGTGTTCGGCCAGGGCGACGCAGAGCCGTACGCCCGGGCCCTGCAACTCGGTGCAGGTAAGCTGACGCTGCGCCCCGAGGGCCGGCACTATCACACCGAGGCCGTGGAATTTGACGTCAGCGGCTGGTGTGAGGACGCGAACGGGCTCGAGCGGTCGCTGCTGGCGAGCCTACGCGGCCCGGTCCTGGACGTCGGCTGCGGGCCCGGCCGGCTGCTGTCCGCCGCCCGGTCACTCGGGCTGCAGGCTCTGGGCCTGGACACCAGCGCCGAAGCCGTCCGCCGCGCAGTCAACCGCGGCGAGCAGGCGCTGGAGCAGTCCGTTTTCGCGTCGGTCCCCCACACCGGTGATTGGCAGTCCATAATTTTGCTCGACGGCAACATCGGCATCGGGGGCAGCATCACCGCTTTGCTGCGCCGCTGCCGCCAGCTGATCACCGCGTGCGGCACCCTCCTGGTGGAGGTCGAAGCGGACGAATACCTCGACACCGCCTACCCCGCCGTCCTCGAAGACGAACATGGGAACCGCAGCGAGCCGTTCCGCTGGGCACGGACCGGCGGTCCTGGTCTGGCGGCCCGGGCCGACACCGGCGGCTGGACCGTCACGCACATCCAACGGCTCCAGGGCCGCGTCTTTTACCGGCTCTCCCCGGCTCCGGAGCCGACGCGCTCCAGGACGTAGACCAGGGCTGCGGCGACGACTGCCAAGGTCGCCCAGAACCAGAGCAGGTTGGCGGCATAGTCGGCTTCCAGCGCGCTGGTGTTACGTGCCACGGACTGCGCCTTGAGCAGCACACCCGCGATCAGGGTGACCACGGCGCCCGTCAGGAGCGCGCCGCGAATGATTGCCGTCGACGCCGGACGCAGTCGTGAGCCCATCCGGGTCAGGCCCGCTCCGGCCAGGGTGGCGAGCGGGACGATGACGCCGTCGTGGAGCAGGACGGCCACCGCAAGCCAGAGCAGCAGCCCAAGCAGCTGGGCCGGCCCGAGCTGGGTCGGCAGCCCCAAGAGCCCGTAGCCGATCACCGCCACCCCTGCCGTGCCCAGGACGATCCGGTAAATCTTCGCGGTTTTCACAGGACCTCCACAGTCTGCAGCCACTTTGTTTGCAGCACACCCGGGCGTCCGGGGGCGATGACGCGGGCCGGGTACCCGTGGTCCAGATCGAGCGTCTGGCCGTTAAGTTCCAGGGCCACCAGGGTCTGCTCATCCTGCACATACGCTGCGGGCATCAGCATCGTCCGGTAGGCGCCTTCCGGTTCCAGGCTGGTGACGCGCAGGGTGGAGGATGACGGGGCGCCGACGCCACTGACCAGGTCCCGGATCCGGACGCCCCGCCAGCGGGCCGTCTGGCTCCAGCCTTCAACACAGGCGATGGGAAGCTCTTGCTCGGACTGCGGCAGTGCTTTGAGCTGGGCCAGGGTGTACGAACGGCTGGTTCCCCGATGTGTAACTTTCAGCTTCCAGTCCGTGGAACCCGCCAGGTCCGCAACTTTCGCGTCGGCGGCCGTGCGGTTCACTGGAACGGACTGGGGCCCCGTGCCCATGTTCCGGGGTGCGAAGAGGTTCAGTGGGTCCAGCCAGGAAAAGGACTGACCGGCGGTTGTGGCCACCAGGGCCCCCGTGCTGGCCGCGACCCCGGTCAGGAACGCGCGCCGGGACCAGCGGCCCGGCGCCGTCTCGTCCGCCGGACCACTGCCGGAACGGGCGCGCCAGTTCTCCATGATCGCCGGAAGTTTGACGGCGATGTGGAGCAGCAGGGACCCCCAGATGACCCAGGCCAGCCAGAAGTGGGTTTCGCGGAACGGGAATGGCCAGGGATACCACTTGTAGGTATTGATCAGGCCAGTCGTCAGCTGCACCAGGGAAGAGGCGATGAACAGGGCGATGGAACCCCGTTCCAGGCCGTGCACCACGGACTTAACCGGTGGCCAGGTCAGCAGTTCGGGATACACCGACCATAACTTCGCCAGAAGGAGCGGGATGGCGGCAATGCCGGCCGTTACGTGCACTCCCTGGGTCAGCTGGTAAATCCAGGCAGGGCGGGTAAGGAAAAACATCCACGACGGTGGTTCCTGGAGCCCGTGGCTGAACAGGCCCGTCAGGAAACAGATGGTGAAGCTCAGCCCCAGCCAGCGTCCCAACACCACAGTCAGCCGGGTGCTGCGCGTCGGCGAGGCAAATCTGGCGGCCAAGGCGTTGGTGAGCTTTTCCATAGCTAGATCACACCATCATTCCTGCGCCCACGGTGCCGCCGGCCCCTGCGAGTCCAGAAAACATTGAGCCGCGGCCCGCGAAGAAAGCTGCGTGGGACGGCATCGACAGTGCCGGGAAACTCCGCTGAACGCGGCGGGCCCGCCGCGGCACCTCCCCCCCGGATGACAGGATGGTTCCTATGGAACAATCATTTGCCGGCACGGCGCAGGCGCGCATCGGAATCATCGGAGGATCCGGCACGTACGGGCTCCCTGGCGCAGTCGTCAAGGACACCGTCGACGTCGAGACTCCGTTCGGACCGCCGTCGGGCCCCATCACGCTGGCCGAGGTGGCCGGCCGGACCGTGGCATTCCTGCCCCGCCACGGCGGCGGCCACTCTCTCCCGCCCCAGAAGATCAACTACCGGGCCAACCTCTGGGCTTTAAAAAGCCTTGGCGTCAAGGCTGTTATATCGTCCTCGGCGGTGGGCGGCCTGCACGAAGGCTACGGGCCGGAGACGTTTGTGGTCACGGACCAACTGATCGACCGGACCTGGGGGCGCGCCGATAGCTATTACGACGGCACAGTTGCCGACGGCGTCGAGCCGGCCGGCGTGCAGCACCTGCCGGCCTCGGAGCCCTTCTGCCCGGCACTGCGTGCACACCTCGCTACCGCGTTGCTGGCCCAGGATGTCTCCCATGTTTTGCGGGGGACCGTGGTGGTTGTCAACGGGCCGCGCTTTTCCACGAAAGCCGAATCCGCCTGGTACGTCAGCGGGGGCGCTGACATCATCAGCATGACCCAGTACCCCGAACCCGTCCTCGCCGCCGAACTGAACATGGGCTTCGCGAATCTGGCATTCATTACGGACTCGGATACCGGCCACGACGGTTCGGACCCGGTCACCGCCGACGCCGTGTTTGCTCGGCTGAAGAACGCCCAGGGTACTGTCCTGGCTGTGCTGGAGGCGACGATTGCCGCCGTCGATGATGACTACGCACCCCGTCCACTGATGGATCCGACGGCGGTGGACCGTGTGCTGGCGTTACCGGTTGTGCGCCGGGCGGTGTCCGCCTCATGAGGCTCCTTGTCACCGGCGGCGCCGGATTCATCGGTTCCCATATCGTCGACGCCGCCCTCGCCAACGGCTGGTCCGTGAGGGTCCTGGATTCACTGGACCCGGGCCTCCATCACGGACCGCCGGCGTTTGATCCCCGGGTGGAGTTGCTGACCGGAGACGTCACAGACCCCGACGCCGTTCACGGTGCGCTGGACGGCATCGACACGGTCTGCCACCAAAGTGCGAAAGTGGGCCTCGGGGTCAGCTTCGCTGACGCGCCCGACTATATCCGCAACAACGACTACGCGACGGCGATCCTGCTGGCCGCGATGGAACGCCGCGGTATCCAGCGGCTGGTCCTGGCCTCCTCCATGGTGGTCTACGGCGAGGGTGCCTACACCGACTCCGTGACCGGTGCCCCGGTGCGGCCCGGGCCCCGCGCCGAAGCGGACCTGCGCGCCGGCGTCTACGATCCCCGCAACCCGGCGACCGGCGCCCTGCTGGACCCGGCGATGGTCACGGAGGACGCGCCCCTTGACCCGCGCAACGTCTATGCCGCGTCCAAAGTGAGCCAGGAGCATCTTGCCGCTGCGTGGGCGCGAAGCACAGGCGGCGAAGCGGTGGCGCTGCGCTACCACAATGTCTACGGACCGCGGATGCCGCGGGATACGCCCTACGCCGGCGTCGCGTCACTGTTCCGTTCGGCCTTGGCCCGGGGTGAAGCGCCCCGGGTCTTCGAAGACGGTGCGCAACGGCGCAGCTTCATTCACGTCCGGGATGTGGCCGCCGCGAATATCGCCGCCATCGAGTCCCTGGGCGCCGGCGGTGGCGCTGGATTCCGGGTCTACAACGTCGGAGCCGATGAGGTCCACACGATCGGCGACGTTGCAACCGCCCTGTCCCGGTTCAGCTCCGGCCCCGTGCCTGTGGTCACCGGCGAGTACCGGCTGGGCGACGTCCGCCACGTCACGGCGTCCTCTGAGCTGCTCAAGACGGAGCTTGGCTGGTCCCCGGCCGTGGGCTTTGACGAAGGCATGCTCGAATTTGCCAACGCACCCCTTCGCGGCGGCCCGGCCGCCTGAAAGGGGCGCGAACGGCTCCGGGATGTCGATCCCGCTGGCCGGCCCGCGGGAACACACACAAACTTGCTCAGGCAACAGCGAAGCCACGGCCCCCAAGAGCCGTGGCTTCACTGTTTCGCTTGCCCGCCAATTCGACCGGCAGGATTTAGGGGTGGGTGTTACTTGGTGTTGACGGTGATTTTGGCGATGCCGACGAGCATGTCGGCTTTCACGGCGTCGGTCTTGAAGGTTTTGTTCAGCAGACC
>NZ_JBEPPA010000038.1:0-7153 GCF_040547075.1 Arthrobacter sp. UYCu512 | reverse complement strand
GCAAGAGATCAGGCCTCAAATGAATTGAATACCCCGCCATAACAACACCCATCCGCTAAGTGTTGCAATCACCGCGAGAACCCAAGGATCCCTCAGCGGGCGCCCTTTTGCCATACGTCTGCTCTCTGACGTGAGTCTTTACTGCGCGCGGATGCCTCCACCCGGGTCGTGATTCTGGGCGGCATTCCTCAGCCCTGTCGTCGTTATGTACGACGCCCAATAGCTTCTGAAAGCTCGGCCGGAGTTTTTGATGAGACCAGGACGGCGGTACCGCCGCTGGTGTTGATTCGCACGGAGGGACCCCCTACCAAGTAGCCAGTCGTCTTGTTCGGCAGTATGCGCAATCCCATACCCTCGCGAACTCTCGTAACCCGGTCGGGGGCAGCCCCGGTGATCTGGTCATAGTGGATGGTCGTCCTAAACACACCCGCGACCCGAATATGCACCCCATTCGTTCCGAGGCGCACGACCGCTTGCATCAAAAAAGCGGCGGCGAATAAGGCTACAAGCAAGATCGCGAGGACCAGGCTCATCACACTCGGGATCTCAGCGCTCAGCGGGATCACCACCGCAGACGTGGTAAGTACGCCGAGAATGAGCACACCTACCCGGTATGAACCTGGCATGAGCGTGAGGAATGTTAGATCCGAAACGTCGTGTCCTTCGTTCACCCCGCCATCGTTGCCGGAAGCGGTTCGGCCGTCAAATCAACTCACGGCAAGTCACGTCGCGGGGACCGTCCACCTCGTCGGCACGAGTAGGCGTCCGTGAGGCTTTTTAGCGATAAATGGCCGTTTTTCGCATCGCTATATATTCCACTGAGCCGTCCGCAGACGGATCCCTCACCGGCCACTGACCGGCAGCAGCGCTCCTTACCGTTCAGGGAATCACCACGTGCTCGTCTGCGTACTCAGACTGAGGTCCCGTGGCCGGGCAGTCTATCGATTCCATGGTCGCCATCTGTTGGTCGAAGCCGTATCTGACGCAGGCGTTGACAGTCCGCTGCTCCCCCCAAAACCCACCGCTCGTGGTCACGTGATCCCTCAAGTAAATGTCCGCGGTGGGCCGGCCTCCAGGCGGCGTTGCGACTGCGTAGACACCTGGCATGGCCTCTTCCAGTTTCTGGCGTACTCGCTCGGAAGAACCAGGAGCGGTGTCCTCCAGTATCCGTGTGTAGGTTGCTAGTGCCTTGGTGGCCTTTTCGCGAATACTGTTACGGCCGATCTCTTCAATAGGTGCGCGACCGCATGAAGGGAGGATAACGACCATTGTCGTCATCACCACGACGATAGTTACTGCACGGCGGTTCACGTGAGCGCCCGGGTCGGTAATTCAGCGTACAAGCCAGTTCCTTTTGGTTCAGATGGAATGATTGAGAGGAAGGACCTAGGGGCTGTAAAACAGTCTGCTTTGGTCCTCGCATGGCATGTTCCAGCGCTGCGGCGGCATGGCTACCGCCGGAGCTCAATGAATGTGTGTTCGTATCTATCCGGTTTCATGTAGTCACCTACGAACTCCAAGTCCAGCCCCTCATCGTTCCATACCGCCCGGTATGTCCCGGCGCGGAATGGGTCGTGCGCGTTATTGGTAGTCAGCGACGCTACTTTCACATAAGTGGGCCAGTTTCGGGGCTCGTAGATCGTGAATCCGCCCGCTATGAGGACTGTCCTGTTGACGATCAGCACGCTTCTTCCGTCAGTCGGTGCGTGCAGCGTGTACGCGGTCACCGGGGTGAGCAAAAACAACGTCAAGGCCAAGTATGAGAACACCAGACCGATGCAGATGCCGGCCACCCATCCGGAGGCCTTTACGAGGCGAGCTATCCAGGGATTTCGAATCCTGTGAATTGCACTTCGCACCACTAGATACACGCCAGCAACGGCGGGGACTATCGCCAGGAGGGCCAGGGCGGTTCCCAAAGTTATGGCGTTAATGTCCGGAGCGAGAAGAATATAGATGTCCGCGGAATCAAGCTGGAGGAGTGTCCAGGACATCAGCCCGAGACAGGCCGCTACCAGAAGCCACGCGATTCCCAGCCAGATGGAGCTTCGCGCACGGTTCCGTGCCGCGGTCAACGTGGCGTTTTCTTGGACTGTCATTCTCCGGCTTCACTCCTGGCATTCTTGAGCGTTGACTATCCGAGCCGCCGCTCGGCGTCCGATGAGGGTTTTCCGCGGCCACGGGTTCAGCGGGGGCCGATGAGGCAGCTGACTCATGTCTTAGGAACCTAGGACTGAATACCGAAGGTAGACCTTGAGCCCGGTGCGGTCATCAGAGATCCCGGTGCAGGTTTTACGCAACGTCCATAGGTTCATTGGCTCGCAACGTTCTGACACAACTCCCATCTCGGCAGCAAGTGACAGTGCAGTTTGCGGCTCTCTTATGTTGACAACCATTTCCCGCCAACAGCCTCCTGACCCACAGCGCTTGGAGATTTCCCCCGCTTCACTGGGCTGCGGAATAATCTGGAATGCAGAGCCGGGTGGAACTGCCCCTTCATCGATGGCGCTGCAGACCATCGATCCGATCCACGCGATCAAGACCAGCCCGAGCGCGAGCATTGAAAGACGTCCTACGCGCCGACGAGTCGTCATTTGAGGGCCCTCATGGACTGCGCCAGACACCGGGGCTGGCGGCGCTGTTTGCAGGATGTCCTACGAATGTTTACAGGCACACAATCAAATCGCAGAAGCAAAGATTGAGCGTTGCGCTTTCGAGCCATGTGTCCCCCAAATCGAAGACCTCAGACTACACGGCGGGCAGGTATGGATCGCCTAGAGATCGCCGGTCAGTGTCAGGTAGACAAGCCCTGAACGGGCGCTCTTTCCGCACACCAACGGACTTGCTGTCCGGACTCCATAGGGCCGAAAGTCGCCGGCGGCTGGACTAAGCTCCATGCAATGACATTGCGAAGCTGTGTGGTGCCACGTCTATTGGGGGTAGAAAAGCGTGAAGCATCAAAGTCTGAGGACGGCCGCAGCGGTGACGGCGGTCCTTTTCCTGGGGGCGGCACCGGCCGTGGGGGCTCCTGCGGAGATTCTCGACGTCGGCGGGACACCCCTCGGAGTAGTGGTTGGCAGTGACGGCACAGCGTACGTGGGCGATTACGGCGCCGGCGGGATTCGGGTGATACCGCCGGGAGCGTCCCAGCCTTCGCGCACGCTCAGTACGGGCATCAATGTCTCCGGGATCGCATTGGCCCCGGACGGCACGTTGTACGTGGCACAGCAGGACAGTGCCTCGGGTGAGGCAGTAGTGGGTGTCATACCGGCCGGGGCGGCGGGTGTCGTACGGAGCATTCCGGTGTCGGATGGGAACCATCTGATTGCCGCCGGACCCGACGGGACGGTCTTCGTTCCGAACCCTGCCGAGGGCACTGTGTCGGTCATTGCACCCAATGGATCGGCGGTGGACCGCATTGTTACGGTCGGGCCCGGCCCGGTGGAAGTGGCGGTCACGAAGGACGGCACCGCGTTCGTGACGAACCAGTACGGCGGGACGGTCTCGGTGATCCCGGCCGGGGCGGACACCGTCTCGCGGACCATCCAGGTCAGCTCCACGCCCGGGAGGACAGAGAACCCCCACGGGATCGCCGCCGGCCCGGACGGTAAGATCTATGTCACCAACATCAGTTCCAATCACGTCGCCGTCATCAAACCAGGCGCTGACGCCGTGGCCTACCGCATCTATGTCCCGGGCGGACCCACGGAGGCCGCCGTCGGGCCGGACGGGACCCTCTACGTGGCCAGCGCCCTACGTCCCGCCCTGTCCGTAATACCGCCGGGGACCAGAACAGCGGGTCCCTCGATCCCAACGGAGAGCAACCCCGGTCACCTTGCGGTAGCTCCGGACGGGACCATCATCGTGACGACCCCGGGCAGCGGCTTGGGAAACGGTTCCGTGGCCCGCTACGCCACCGCCGCTGCAGTTGCGGCTTCGGCCCCCGCCCCGGCCTCGGCACCGGTATCCGCCGCGACCCGACCCGGCGACGCGGTGACAACCCCGTGGAGCTCCCCGGCCGTAATCGCTGGAACGGCCGGAGCGGCAGCTCTCGTCATCGCCCTGCTCATCGTGGCCACGCAGCGCCGGCGAATGGCGTCCCTTCGCGACCGCGCCAGCGGGTCAGAGGAACACCCCGCCGATCACCACAGCGCAGGTTTCTGGAGCGGGCACGCCGATGCAGGCCAAAGCAAGTGATCTGGCCGAGCGGGCTTAACCGATTGTCCCGAGCTGATGTGGAAACCCGGACAGAAAACCGTAGCCACAGCTATCCGCGGGTCCACGCCACCCTGTCACCAACTTCGGATGGGCAGTTCGGTCGCAGGCAACGGTGTGCAGAGGTAGGAGGGGTCGCCAGCTATCTATATATGGCACGCTTCACTCCGCCGAAAGAAGTCAGTCCGAGCCACGATCGTCGCAAACAGGAAATGGCGAAAACACATGCCACTAGAGTTCATGGACATGCTGGCGCAGCCCAATCTTGGTTTCAGCCAGGCACTACTCTCAAATGCGAACCCGGAGTCAGTCGGGAATCATGACTGGCTGCGCGCTTCTCGACCTGCTAGCGGGCACCGTTTCTTGCATCGGTAGGGCTGGCGGACGGATCAAGTACGGCGCGAGGTAACCAGCGTCGACGGCGCGGTCATTTCATCGTGAAGTGAGACTGGCCTCTGGTCAGCGGCAGAGGATCGATACAGCTAGACTCTCAGCGCATGGGGACCGGGGGAAAAGTAAAGAGCTCGTTGAACATTCCGGTTCTGTGCCGCCTGGAGGCTGCGTGCCTGGCGCTTGCGGCCATGACCGCCGTGGCACAACTTGGCGCGCTGCTTTTGGTCATCGGCGGGACTGTACTGACTTTCTGGGCCGTCAGTGGCATGCTGCTGGTCGCCTCCGTGATACTTCGTCTGGTCTCCAATTGGGCAGCTCGCTGCATTGACGTGCCACCGTTTGCAGCGCATGTCCGGCTATTGCGCAGCATCGTGGCCTTTGCTGTGTGCCTCATCTGCCTGGGCGGCGCGTTCGGCGACCTGGGCGCCAGCTACCGCGTTCTAGATCCTCCTGCAGCCAACGGTTGCCGTGCCGTCGTGCGCGAGTTTTCTTTCCTCTTCGCCGGCAGGGGTGAAGTGTACGCGGTCAGGTTCGGCGGGATCGGATTGCGCGGGAGCTCGTGGACCACGGACGACGGGTATGAACCGGTTGCCGGCGGCTCGTACACCCTGGAGTGGGATGGGAACGATGGCGTCCTCAATCTCATCGGAGGCATTGACCCGGTATGGCCCGCCGTCCATGCCATCCCGTGCAGCTGAGCGGGAAATCAACGCACGGCCCAGCCCGGCGTGTTCGCTCATCGCGCGCCCGACCGCTCCGCCAAAATCCATCTCCATCGGTCAACCGGAGTACTTCATCAATGACGGCAGCGCCTGCACCTGATTTCCAACTGGCGAGCGTTCTTAGTCTCGCCTGAGAGATACCTGCGTCATCTGTAGGATACGTCCGGTAAAGGATCGACTACCGGACACTTTTCCGCCGGAGGTTTTTGGGTGCTGACTGACCGGCAACTGCTGTGTAGTTGCCGGCCGGCGGGCACCACTGTGTCGTCGTAAGCTGTTTTTGGTCCAATGAGTAGGACTGCTGAAGTCCGAGGGCAGGCGCGTGTGGGCGTCGCCGTGGGCGGCGCTGAGTTGGGCCTGTGTCAGATAGAGGGTTCTGGAAAGATCGGCTCCTTCGAGACGGGCATCTCGGAGGTCAGCGCCGAGGAGGTCAGCACCTGAGAGGTCGCAGTCTCGCAGGTCCGCAGCGATGAGATAGGCGCCTCGAAGGTCTGCCCCACACAGCGACCTGGACTTCATATTCTTGCCCATGAGGTCTGCCCCCGGGACAAGCGCAGCATCTAGATGATCATCACCAGTTGCAAGGTATGAGAACCTCACTTCTTCGCTGACGTCCATGAGTACCGACCGAACCCGGGCGTGCATGTCGCCGAGGTTCAGGGAGAGGACCTTCTGCGTTCCGGCTATCGCAATTTCAATTGTCATTCTGAGCTCGTTGACCTGGTGCGAGGTGTCCGGGTCGAAGGTCCTGCTGGTAGCTTCTGCCAGGTACCAGAGCATTTCGTGGAGTTGTCGGACGACTTTGAAGGACGGGAACATGTCTTTCGCTGTTGCTGGATCCGCTTTCCAGCTGATTCCTTGGAAGAGGTTCTGGGAGACGTTTTGGCCAGCTCCGAAGCAGTCGAAGACAGTGCATCCTCGGAAGCCTCGCGGGCGCAGGCTGTCGTGGATGATGCAGGAGAAGTCGGAGGCAAGGTTCTTGCAGGGAGTTCCTGCTGGTTTGTCGATGGCGAAGTCCGAGGTGCGGAAAAGCCTAGGGCGGTGCAGCAGAGCGCGAAGCAGTTGGCGCAATCAGGGCGCAGTGATTCCCGGTCCAGGGCAGGTCAGGAGGGCGCGGCGGAGTCGGTCGATATGAAGGGCATGTGATCTTCTCTGGATGAGTTCGGTGAGGGGCCGGGTGCCAGGGGAACTCGCGAGGGAGTCCCCTTCGAGGGCACACGGAATCACCGCTTCCGAGGGAAGCGAACGGGAACCGCTGCATCGACTCTGGGTCACAGAGAAAGTAAGAATGTCACTGCGGTCAAACGTAGCATCACGTCCTGCCCGCCCGTAAGCCGATCGGCGTACGGGAAGCCGGCAACGCGTGCCGCGATGAGGCAACAGCAATTGATGGAGGGCGCGGAGTCCTCAGAGCCGGTCAGGCAACCTTGATCTAAGTTCCTCTGCGTAGGACGCGATGACCTGACGCCGGTTTCGGGTGAATGTTTTAGCCTGCATGTCCAAGACCGCCCGGCTCCCGTGCTCGTCCAAGCCCAACAGCTGACCCACCCGACGGATCGCTTCGTCCATGTCCTGTGAATCCTCGATCTCCTGGAAGACCTCGTCTCGCCGATCCATCGCATGCACTAGAGCCTCGTGGAGCATCAACTGCTGCCTGATCTGCCGCTCGTCCTCATTCATGCGGCGATTCTCGCACGACGAAGGTAATGGCACGGAATACCGCTGGAGGATCCCTTTATGAGGTTGCAACATGCAAGGAATAGCGCTTGTCGGTGTCGGTCGAAAACGCCGAACCCCATTGCTGAGAGTCACAATCAAAGACA
>NZ_JBEPPA010000037.1:0-8472 GCF_040547075.1 Arthrobacter sp. UYCu512 | reverse complement strand
GCTTCTTCAACCAAAACCCAACCCTCAACCTGCCCAGCTCCGCGACCACCTCCGATCACTGCAGCTCAGAAACCACAAACCACTGCAGCTCAGAAACCGGACAAACAGCGCACTAAATGACAAATCAGAAGACCAAGCTGCAGCATGCCACGGGGGGCTGGAGCTGAACGAACTAGAGCTGGAGAAATAGCAGCCCTAAATATACGGTCCCCGGTGCTGGCGCCAGCCACTCCGGGGACCGTTCCCGTACCTACCCAAAACACCGTAGTGAGAGCGTGATCGGCGTGTTAAATATCCCCGCAGTTACCTGGACCCTCACGGTCATCCTGCTGCTCAGCGGAACCTACTACTTACTGCAGGCTGCGAAGTCCTACACGCGCACGGACCAGATCAACAAAAGCCTCCATGCCCTCATGAACGTCCTGATGGCTGTGATGTTGTGGAACCTCGTGCCGTCGACCATTCTGGCTCAGATCGCAGTCTTGACCGGCGCGGCACTGTGGTTTGTTATCCAGGCCGTAGCCCGGCCCGAATTCAAGTTACTCTGCGCGGGTAGCCAGGGCCGAGTGAAATGCGGTTACCACAGCCTCAGCATGGGCGGCGCCGCCTTCATGATCGCAATGATGAGTCATACGGCTGCCAGCCCGGGAAACTCTGTGAACGCCAGCGGGATGTCAATGTCACACGGCCACCACGCGATAGCAGGCGAAAACCACAACACAGCCGCCACAGCAGTTGACCAGCAGCCCACCCTGGCGATCCTGTTGACCGTACTCTTCGGGGCCGCGGCAGTCATTTTCCTTATCCTTTTCCTGCGCAGCCGCATAACGGCAAACTCCCCCAACAAAGCGGCAGCCCCACGATTCTCCCTCCGTGCAGAACACGGATTCGAAGCCCTCGGTGCAACCATTATGGCCCTCATGTTCGCTACCATGTCGGCTTGAGCGGACGTCCCTCATGCGGGGATATGACGCTGGAGATTTTAATCCTATGAATAAGAATGATTCGCTTCGGCCTACACGTATCAGCCTGTCGAGCGCCGAACGCGGAACGCGTCCACAAGCAGAAGCAGCGGGCATGAGAACCGGAACCCTAAGTGTGGCCACCAACACTGATAGATACCTCATAGAAAAGATTTGCCACTTAAGCCTCGAGTCCGGGGAGTGCTTCTTCTGCACAGGACCGGAGACGGATTGAGCGCGCATAGTACCCCGGGGCCTTCCGTTTCAGAGCGCGGGAGGCCCCGGTACCAATCATCTGGGCAATTGATCCTCATGCAAAGCCCGGTTCCGACAAGAGTGACCTTTGTTGCTGACGGATGGTGTGGCGCCCCAGTGATTACGTGGGTCACCAACCCGGTCGCATTGCCTCGCCGGAAGCAAGGCTCCGCAACGGACCTTCAGAACGATGGTTCAATACCCGGCGCGCGACAACACTGGCCAAAGCAGCTCTCATGGCGTGGCTGATTCTCATTCTTTCGGGGTCCCTGGAAGCTGTTTGGGCGGCAGCCTTGCACCGGGCGTTCCAGGCCTCAGGTAGGCGCAGGCTCGCACTCGCCCTTCTCTTCCTGCTCTCTGTCCTTGCCAGCATGGCCGGCCTCGCCATCGCTATGCAGTCCATCCCCACCGGCACGGCTTACGCAGTGTGGGTGGGCGTGGGCGTGGTGCTCACCTCGACCTACGCCATCATGACCAAGGCGGAACGCCCGACGGCCGCGCGCCTGCTGCTATTGAGCGGTATCGCCGCCTGTGTGGTCGGGCTGAAGGTGGTGGCGTAGTGACTCAGCGTTCACTGGCTTGGCTGATGCTGCTGGGTTCCGCCGTGTTGGAGGCTGTTTGGGCCACCGCTCTGGGCCTCTCCGGCAACCTCACCATCCTTATGCCCACCCTTGTTTTCACCGTGACGGCCACCCTCAGCATGGTCGGGCTGGGCCTGGCAATCCGCTGTATTCCGCTCGGCACGGCATACTCCGTCTGGGTGGGGATCGGCGCTGCGTTAACGGTGGGCTGGGCCATGGTCACGGGAAACGAATCCTTCAGTGTCCTCAGACTCTTTTTCATCGGGGGGATTGTGGCCTGTGCAGCCGGGCTGAAAGCGCTTCCGGCGCTTGCCCCTGACGAGTCCCACCCACTCACACCATCCGGCGGCCTGTCCCAGCTACCCGTCGTCGGAAATGCGCGCCGCGTAACCGACGACGAGCAGACTCAGCGACCGGTTTAGGCCCTTAGTATCAAATCCACGAGACAGGGGGCCGTGGAGTCTCAGTGAGCAAGCTGGACGGCCATCCGGCGGGTCTTCGACGAGAGCAGACGCTGCGTCGGCGTCGAAATCGCCAACAACGCCTACAGCTCCCCACCGACCAGGCCGGGGTGGCTTCCTGGATCAAGAGGTTTCTACTCATATGTCTTTGGGGGCGTTCATGCGGCTGGTTCAGCCGTCTTCACCTTCGAACTGTGGTTGAGGCGACCTCCGGCGGACTGTCCTCGCACCTCCGGCAATCTGGTCTCGGTCAGAATAGTCCCCCAACCTGATGGCAGCTCCCGTCGTTGAGACCTATCAGATTAGGCTTCGAACGGTTCTTTCCAGAGATGCTTTCTCAGAGGTCATAGGTGTCATCCCTATAGCCTCAGCGGGTCCGGGTTCTAAGCGTCTGCAGTGCCACCGGTCCCCGACTTACTCAAGGTTCCTAGCCAAAGATCCCTTCTTCAGACAGGCACAACATCCTCCTCGACGCCCTTTGCCACCCCCGCCGAGACTACTCCCGCGCCGCCGGCACCAATCCTTCCTTCTGCCCCGGATGCGGCGCTGCCCGCGTCGGTGCCGGTCAGGGTGGAGGTCCCCTCCATCGGTGTGAATGCAGCGTTGTTGCCGTTGGGAAAGCAGGCCAATGGTGAAGTGGACACCCCGCCCGGGAACCGGGTTCCCCTGCCGGGTGGTATAAAAACTCGCCCGCTCCCGGGCAGGCCGGTTCCGCGGTCATCCTCGGCCACGTCAACGGTCGGGCTCTTCTACCGCCTCCACGAACTCACCCCCGGCCAGACAATCACCGTCACCCGCTCGGACCAGGTCGCGGCAGTGTTCACCGTAGACAAAGTCGACGTCTACCACAAAGCGGCCTTCCCGACGGTGGAGGTCTTTCGGAACGCGGACCGGCCCGAGGTCCGGTTGATCACCTGTGGCGGATACTACTTCTCCACCGGGGAGTACCTGGATAACACCGTCGTCTATGCCCACCTGACCTCGACCCACCCGGCCTAAACCCTGAGCTTTCCCAAAACGCCGGGCTGTCCGGGGACGCCAGGAAGATCCTAGTATTTTTCGTCAGCTCCGTGAAAAGGAAACCCCATGACGACGACCAGAACTCGTCAACGCTTCGCCCTGGCACTGATCTCCGCAGCCACCGTCATCGGTTCCAGCTCCTGCGGGACCACCGGCACAGCAACCAACCCATCCTCAGCCCCTCCAGCAGCCACGGCATCACCGACCGCATCCATGCCGGGGATGAGCACCTCCCCGGCAGAGTCCCCCACGGCGTCCACGGGATCCGTACCGGAGCTGACCATCCACATCAAATCCTTCGCCTACACCGGCCCGGACAGCGTTCCGGCCGGCGCGACGGTCACCGTGATGAACATGGACGCCCAGGCCCACACCCTCACCGCCGACGACGGCTCGTTCGACGCCGTCGTCAAACCCGGCACCAGCGCCACGTTCTCCGCCCCGGGAAAACCAGGCAGTTACACGTATCACTGCACCTACCACTCCAATATGCGCGGGACGCTGACCGTCAAATGAACACTGCCACAAACTCCAGCCAAGGACCCGTCGTGGAACCGTCCCGGCCGGGCCGGTACCACGGGCGCTCGGTCACGGCCATGATCCTGCGGGTCCTGGCAGCGGCAGCCCTCGCCGTGGACGCGGTCGTCCACGCCCGGCTCGCCCCGGACTACCAGTCAGCCGCCCCTGAAGGTCTCGGCGAAGGCAACCTCTTCCTCGCCGAAGCCGCAGCCGTCGCCATGGTCGGGCTCTACGTCCTGATCCGCGGCAGCCGCCCGGCCTGGGTGCTGGCCCTGCTCACCGCCGGAGGCAGCCTGGCCATCCTCCCCCTCTACCGGTACGTCGCTGTCCCCGCCATCGGGCCCTTCCCTGCCATGTATGAACCCGTCTGGTTTTTCGATAAAACCCTAACCGCCCTGGCCCAAACGGCCGTGGTCCTCCTGGCCGCCGTCGCTCTAACACTCCACCGGCGGTACCGGCCGAAGCCGCTGGCTCCCACCGCCCTTGCACCCGGGCGCAGCCGTGGGCAGGATGAGAGTTAAGAACAAGAACCGGTCCACACGGACCGGCGCGACCACCACCACCCGATCACCACCGTTGGAGGATTTATGAGCACGGAAGCCAATATCCACGCCCAGGAGCGCTTCGGCGTCGCCGTGAACACCGGCCGGCTCGATGAGCTCGATGAGGTCGTTGCATTCGATTGTGTCGACCACGATCCCGCCCCCGGACAGGGGCGTGGCCCGCAGGGATTCAAAGTCCTGTTCACCGGCCTGCGCGCCTCGTTCCCTGATCTGAACTTCTCCGTCGAGCACCTGACTGCCGCCGGCGACGACGTGGCGTTCGCGTACACAATTACCGGGACACATAAAGGACCACTGATGGGCTACGCGCCCACCGACCGGAGCTTCCGGATCCGGGGAATGCAGCTTGGCCGGTTTGAGGACGGCAAGCTCGTGGAACGGTGGGGCAGCAGCGATCAACTCGGCATGCTCACCCAGCTCGGCCTGGTGCCCCGGCCATGAGAATCATCCGGGCAATCAGCACCGGGGCCCTCGCCGGGGCCGCCGGGACGACCGCACTGAACACCCTCACCCACCTCGATATGATCTGGCGGGCCCGCCCGGCCAGCAGCACTCCGGAAGCCACCGTGGAAAAGCTCGCCGAGGTCACGGGAATCAAAATCCCAGCTAGCGCGGAAGAACGCACGAACCGTATCGCCGCACTCGGCCCACTGACAGGCCTCCTCGTCGGCGCAGGCGTCGGCGCCGCGCTCGGACTGGCCCGGACGGCCGGATACCGGCCCGGACTCCTCGGGTCCTCACTGACCGCGGCCGCGGGCGTATTGATCGGCAGCAACGGGCCAATGACCATCCTCGGAATCACAGACCCCCGCACTTGGTCCCCCCGCGGACTGGGCCAGCGACCTCGTCCCGCACCTGGCATGCGGCATCGTCACCGGCGCCGCGCTCCACATGCTCGACAAAGGCGCCGCCGGCCCGCCTTAACTGGTGAATCTTCTATATCTGTCAAGCTGTGATTAGGATCGCTTCAGTGGCGGCGTGGAGCACTCAGTGCCCGGTACAGATGGCGGGCGAAGTGCCACCGAATGGGCCCCAGCTCTTCCGCTCCCTGCCCCGGCAGAAGATTATCCCGCTGGCCTCCAAAGCCACCTCATCCAGATGGTGACGCACGACCGCCGGCTGGGGTGGCTGACTGGATTTCTCTGTGTAGTTTAAGCAATCAGCTCCCCTAGTGGTTGTGTCGGCGCCGCTACGGCAGCAGCGAAAAGGGGCCGAGACGACAGGGATCCCCTTGAATGCGGGGGTGCATCCAAGGCGGCCTCCGGTCGGTCCAAGACTGGTCTTGCCGGGTTAGAGGCCCAGGGGGAAGCTGAGCATTTGGATTGAAGCGGCATATCCGGAAGCGACCGGTTTTACGTCCCCCACCGGGACGGCCGGGGCGGGGCGGTCCGGTTTCGACGCGACACCGGATTCAGTTGGACGTAGGATTCAGTGACAGGAAAGGACTTCCGTCATGAGGCTTGAGGGCTGGCATCTGATCATCATCATCGTTCTCGTTCTGGTGCTTTTTGCCGCACCGAAACTGCCGGGCATGGCCAGAAGCCTGGGCCAGTCGATGCGTATCTTCAAGTCCGAAGTCCGCGAAATGAGGACGGACGGCCCCCCGGTGAAGGACCCGGCAGAGACCGGGGCCGTTGAAGGCACGACCGTGACCCCCCCGACGTCCACCGGCGCCGAAGGCCGCACGGGAGGCGGAAGAGGCGTTCCACCTCCGGACCGCGCCTAAGACGCCATGGCAGGCACTAAGAGCCGGCGTTCCAACCCCGAGGGGCGAATGGCGCTCCTGGACCACCTCAAAGAGTTGCGGAACCGGCTCTTCAAGGCTGCGATTGCCGTCGTGCTCGGAACCGTCGTCGGTTTCTTCGTCTACCAGCCGATGCTCACGGCGCTGATCGAGCCGATCCGCGACCTGAACGACCATGAGGGCCGGCAGGCCAGCTTGAACTTCGACGGCGTGGCGAGCTCCTTTGACCTGATGATCCAGGTGTCCGTCTTCCTGGGCCTCATCTTCGCCAGCCCCGTCTGGCTCTATCAGCTCTGGGCGTTCATTGTCCCTGGCCTGCACAAGAAGGAACGCCGCATCGCCTTGTCGTTCGTCGCGGCAGCCGTGCCGCTGTTCGTGGGAGGCGTGGCCCTGGCCTGGCTTGTATTGCCGAACGCGGTGCGGGTGCTAACCGATTTCACACCCTCCGGCGGCTCCAACTTCATCAGCGCCCAGATCTACCTGACCTTCGTCCTGCGCCTGCTGTTGGCATTCGGTATCGCGTTCTTGCTGCCCGTGGTCCTGATCGGCCTGAATCTGGCCGGTATTGTCAAGGGCCGGCAGCTCCTGAAGAGCTGGCGCATCACCGTCTTCCTCGTGTGCCTGTTCGCTGCCATGGCCGCACCCGGCGCCGACGCCACCAGCATGTTCTATCTGGCCGTGCCCATGTTGGTACTTTTCTTCGCCGCCATCGGGGTTTGCCTGCTCAACGACCGCCGGCGCGGCAAGCGCACAGCCATGATTGCTGCGGAAACCGAAGCCACGGCGGACCAGGGTACTCCCGACTCCGAGTTGGGGAATCTCTAGCCCAAGGTTTTCATGGCGGGTCCGTTGGGATGGCGTGTTAATCAGGGAAAGGGTGCTCTGAACTGGGAAAATAGTGGTTGTCGAGACCGTTATTTTCCGAGCGAAGGAGCACCCTTTCGATGCAGAAGTCTACCTCCGATTTTCCGTCCTTTCCGGTCACTTTCACCGGCCAGTCGCTGATCTCCCACGCGGGGGTCACAGCCCTCACCGGCTTCATGGACGCCCTGGGTTTCGGCAGGCTGTGCGAGGACAGGCTCGGTCAGTTTGTTCCCTCCGGCGCCCGGCATCGTTCGGGCAAACTCCTCGGATCCCTGGCCGCGACGCTCGCCGCCGGAGGCGAACATGCCTCCGATCTGGACATCCTGCGTTCCTCACCCGGGGTATTTGGTCAGCTGCCCTCGAACGCGACCGTCTCCCGGTTCTTCGAACGCACCGTGGCGAACCCGGAGCTGTCCAGCTACGGATTCGAGACCCTCACCCGGGCCCTGCGCACCCGGGTCTGGGACGCTGCCGGGGACCGGAACCCGGCACTGGCCGCGACGGCCGCGGATCCGCTGATCATCGACCTCGACGCGACCCTGGTGACCTCGCACTCGGATAAGGAAAACGTGGCCGGAACTTACAAAGGCGGCTACGGGTTCGCCCCGTTCATCGCCAGCGTCGATTACGGCGGCGGCAACGGTTCCGGGGAGATCCTTGCCGCCGTGCTGCGGCCCGGCAACGCTGGAGCGAACAGCGCCGAAGACCACATCCGGGTCTTCCACACCGCCGCAGCCCAGCTGCCCGAGAGCTTCTACACCAACGAGGCCGGGGCCCTGGCCGGGGAGAAGGTGTTGGTCCGTACCGACAGTGCCGGGGCCTCGCGGAAGTTCCTCTGGCACCTGCACAGCCTGGGCGTGCAGTTCTCCACCAGCTTCGCGCTGCGGTTGGGCAAGGCGCACATGATCGACTGGATCACCGACAAAGAACACTGGCAGCCGGCCCTGGACCAGTCCGGAAACGAACGGACCGATGCGTGGGTCATCAACGCCACCGACGTCATTCCGCTCACCGATTACCCGCCGGGCACGAACCTGTTCCTCCGCGCCGAGCCGCTACACCCCGGCGCGCAGCCGACCCTCCTCTATGTCGACGGCCGACCACCGCAGGCGGGCAGCCCCCGGGCTGCCCGCCTGCCGTTGCCCGTCCTCTTCTTTTGTGGGTGGAGTGTCAGGCGCTGGCTGCGCTCCGGTTGATCTCGCCGTTTACCCCCTTGGGGAAGAATCCGCCTTCTCTTTCGGCTTTGGCGGTGAGGTAGGCGATGTTCAGGACCTGCCCCGGGCTGCGGCTGAAAGCGATGCCGTTTGCGTCGGTCGGGACAAGGTTGGCGGTGTCTTTAGTGCCAATACCCTGATCGAGATCAGTTGATCCATCGAGGCTGTCCCGGGCGTCGGAGATCGCTTGGGCTGGTACCTGCAGATCACGAGCGTAGAGGGTGGTTCTGATGATTCCGGCGTGATAAGCCTCGACAGCGAGGATACCGGCGGCGGCTTCGAGGTAGGT
>NZ_JBEPPA010000036.1:0-9818 GCF_040547075.1 Arthrobacter sp. UYCu512 | reverse complement strand
ATTGATCGGAACCACGGCATCGGTGATGAAATCACCCGCCTGCATCCCGGCCCAAAAAACCTGCAAGAGATCAGGCCTCAAATGAATTGAATACCTCGCCATAACAACACCCATCCGCTAAGTGTTGCAATCACCGAAAGAACCCAAGGATCCTTGACAGGGCGCGCGTCTTCATGACGTCCGTGCGAGGCTATCCGCCTAGCGTCACTCTCGGGGTAAATCCAACTACTTGCCGACAACGGCGTATTCACCGTTCAATTTCTCGGCCAATCGTTCGATGTTGGAGCTTGCCGGCTGGCCACTCGCGATTTGGCTGAGGTCAACAACCATCCAATTATTTCCTCGAACGAGAGGGATTTTGCCCTGGCTTGAGTCAGCCCACGTTTGATAGCTCTTCCTAAGAGCGTCCTGATTCGGGTAGAGGTCTATCTGAACATTCTGCGAGCAGAGTCTCTGCAACGAAGTGAGACGAACGCCATCGCCTATAGGCACAACCGGATCGCCAACGGGTGTTGAATCGCAGCCCAAGACGTCATCGACGGCAGCGTAGGCCTCATCAATAGAGCCAAAAGATTTCAGGTCCTCGCGTCTTGGCTGCTGCCCCGCGCATCCCGTGAGCGGAACCGCCACAAGGGAAATTGCGACAACGATTTCCAGCAAACGACTGCACTTCATCACATATACCCCCCAATGATATTGACCGCACTATTCCACACTGAGCGCCCCTCGGGAAGCCCAATCGTTGCTATAGACAGCGGCCATCTCAGCTTTCCAGTATCGGGCGGCAACTCTTGCCAAGCTGCTCAGTTGATATTTCATGTGAGCACTTTCCCAGATGGGCCCATACGCGCCAACGATCTCTTTGCACCTGCCGTCCCGTTCCCGTAAGCCGGTGGTTCTGCAGACGCCCCGGCGCCCGATAGGGAACCCTCACCGGACAGGTGAAACCATGTCGGGACGGATGACTTTCGGTGAAGTGAAATCAGAGTTGTCCACGACGAACGTGGCACGTTCCCAGGGTCGTGCAGAGTCGAAGTAGAGGCGCTGTCCGCCGACGTAGCGGCGCATCGTTGGGTGCTCCGGGTCGGGGTTGCTCCCATTCCGAACTGCCATTCGTGCCGCGGTTTGGGTGAATGGAACGTCCAGGAACACCGAAGCATCCCAGTAGGGGGCGAGTTCATCGCGGTGCAGGAACATTCCTTCGACTACGACCAGTGCATCTGATGGAGCGCGAACGGCCGCCACATGAGCCATTCGGTCGGTCGCTGAGTTATAGGAGGCCGGCGAGTACCAGCCGTCCCCCTCTGGGCCCAGTCGCGTAAGCAACTGATCCTGCAGTGCCGCGTAGTTGTAGGTATCCTGCCAGAACCCTTCGGGTGAGGCACGTCCCTTGGCATGCCTGACAGGCGAGGGGTTCAGAAAGTCATCGGCATGGATGACGATCACGGGTCGATTCTGGATCTCGAAGGCCAGGTTTGCGGCGAACGATGTCTTGCCACTGCCATCCACGCCGTCGATTGCCACGAACCGGCGCCCGGAACCGATGGCGCTGAGAATGTCGGTTGCCAGTGATCGCATGAACTTCTTCATATCGCCATGCTCCCAGAAGCGGCCCCTAACCAGCGTCCGCAAGTGGATCCCTGAACGGGCACGCATCTCTTAGCCACCCCAATGGCTAAGCTGCGTGACTGCCCTTGGCGTTGTTGACTCCTCGAACTAGCGAGTGCTCGTGGAAGGACGCCGACCATGCCGACGGCTTATGGGGCGGAGTTCCGCAATGTGAGTTTGGGTCGCTGGGCGCGGCGGCGGGCTCCACTGCGCCGTTGGTGGTGCGTGCTCGCTTCGTGGAAGGCCGGACTTTCAGTTGGTCATGCAGCGTTGCTGTTCTCTCCTGCATGAGATGTTCGAAAGGAGGAACCCGCCGCCATGATGGTCGTCGATTTCGAGCATGAGAGCCGCCTCCTAGTGCGGTGCTTGTTCGGGGCTGGTCCGGTTCCGGAGACCCACTCTTCATGTCGGAGCGAAATCGCGCCCAAGACACAACTGCTCCGCCCGGACGGCCGTTTAGGCAGCCTGGTTGGGGGTGCCGAAGTGGGCAAGAAAGAGGGTGTGCACAATGTGCACACCTTGGGCTTCGGATCGGGTCGTATATCGGCCGGACTGGGCCGGATTGCGGAGGTTTTCGGGAGAGTGGCGGAAAATCAAGGGCTGGAGCCCGGTTCGAGTCCCACCTCGGGCACAGTGTTTCCGCAGGTCAGAGGGGTTTTTGGTGCTTTTTTCGTGTGGACAGTGTCCACACTCTCGGCCCTGATCTGATGTTCCGGGTGTGTGGGGTCCCGGAACGGCCTATTCGGTTGTGTAGGGGAGCGGCTGCCTACGGCGGACCGTGTACCGCCCTGTGGGGTCTCTTCTGGGTGTTCATCCTCGTTCGTCCTTCCGTCGGGTTTCGGCGTTCGCTACTTCATGGTGTCTAGGGCCGCGTACAACCTGACTTGCTGAATATTCTTTACATCGACCTGGGGTTGCGGCCGGTCCGGAATTTCCGCTCTGATACCTGTTCATGCAGGAATGCGGGGAGAACGGCATGACATGGCCACTGATCCGGAACTGATCATGAGGACGCTGAGCTGAGGTGTCTCGCATCAGTAGTACTTCTCAACCATTCTGACGACTACGGCGAATGATTCTCTCGGCCACGTCCATCACCTACAGCGGTGGATATTGCCATGAGCAATCGTCCCGTGGTGGTACTGCGGGCTTTCCGCTGCCAGGGGCCACCTAGACGGCCTTCCACACATGGGGTTCCATGGGAAACCGCACCATCGCTGGACTTTACCGCGATCGACTTAGAAGGCGCCATCCTCGAATCCATCGGCCGACTTCTGAACCGGACTTTAGGCGCAGGACACTAGTGTTCCTGAATGATGCAGCAACCTCGCGAGATGACATGAACGTCCTCCGGGGTCAGAGACACGCTCGGAATGACACCGGCGATTGAGTTAGTGCTCAGGCGTATCCGAATCCGCCTGAAGTTCCGGCCGCAGGCAGGCCCGGGCCGAACCCGCTCCCGCTGCCCTTGCCCTTGCTCCCGGGCAGACCAGCGCGCACGATGACAGAATCAGACAGATAACAACCAGGACCGCTCCGCACGGACCGGCCTGACAACTATAAACGGAGGATCCATGACCAGGAACGCCAACATCCACGCCCAGGAGCGCTTCGGCGCCGCCGTAAACAACGGCAACCTCGATCAATTCGACGACGTCGTCGCGGCCGACTGCGTCGACCACGACCCGGCACCCGGACAAGGACCGGGACCGCAGGGATTCAAAGACCTGTTCGCAGGGTTGCGCTCTCATTTTCCCGATCTGCACCTCGACGTCGAACACCTCACAGCCACCGACGACGACGTCGCGTTCGCCTACACGATCACCGGGACACATCAGGGGCCGCTGATGGGCCACCCGCCCACCGGCAAGAGCTTCAAAATCCGGGGCATGCAGATCGGACGCTTCGAAGACGGCAAACTCATCGAACGCTGGGGAAGCAGCGACCAACTCGGCATGCTCACCCAACTCGGACTGGCGCGGCAGCCATGGGATGACAAGCAGAAGGTGGGCAACATGGTCTGGGACGCGGACGAGAGCGTTCAGGAGGACGAATCTGGTCCAGTTGTCGCGGTTCCTATGGACCGCTGGCGAGCCTTGCCGACGCGGGTGCGAGTGGAGGACCAGAGCACGTCCGTGCCGGTTTCGGATGCACCGGATCCTGAGGGCGGCAGAAACCCTGACAATGACTGGCTGCTCCGTGGCGTGTGAACCGGCGTGTAGAGCCAATCAGTAAGACGGTCGGTCGTGGCAGTTGGCTTTGTGGTCCGGGACCGTCGTTGTGCTCGAGACCGCAGCCTTCGTGCAACCTAGGCCAGATCCGTCGGGTGATCGCTTGGACTCCCTGGCTAGTGCCTTACCGCGGGGACTGCCCCCGGTTTTGTTGACTCCTTGACTTAGCGAGCAAGGGCTCGTGGAAGGACGTTGACCCTGTCGGCAGCTTCCGGACCGCCGGCCACCTCGCTGCCTACGCCGGCATCCCCCCGGTCACGCAGCGTTCCGGGACCTCCATCCGCGGCGAATTACCTGCACGCTCCGGGAAAAAACAACTCAAGAACGCTCTTTTCAGATCCGCGTGGATCGCCTCGTGCCACGCCCCCCGGGTCCAGGGCGTACTACGTCCGCAAACGCGCCGAAGGCAAGAAGCACAATGCCGCCTTCATCTGTCTGGCACGGCGCCGCTGCGACGTCATCCACGCCATGCTCCGAGTCGGGACACTCTACGACGTAATTGGGCTCTTCAGAATTGAGAGTGCAGTTTCGGTCTGAATCCGCCGGATTCCAGCAGTGATCTGGCGACATAGTTGGTGAGATTCGGGAAGCCGAGTGCGGAGCCACGAAGGTGTTCAAGCCGGCCGTTAATCGCCCGGTAGTTCCGAACGGAACGAGTTTCATCGGGGACCAGAATGCCGCCGTCACCCGCCTGCAGGGCGGCTCGCTGGATGCCCTCATCCTCGCGAGGTCCATCTACGCCGCGGTGGTGCCGGAAATGAACGGCATCAGCATCCCCTACCTCTTCAAGGACACAACGGAGGAAGCGGCGTTCCTGGCCGGGAAGCCGGGCCAGGCACTGAAGGAAAAGCTCGCGACCAAAGACACCGTCGCGCTATCGTTCCTCACCCGGACCGGCCGCGAGATCACCAACTCCGTGCGCCCCATCCAACAGCCCTCGGACCTCAAAGGCCTGAAAATCCGTGTCCCCCGGCAACCCGCTCTGGATCGACTTTTTCGAGAATCTGGGTGCGAGCCCGACCACCATGGCCTTCTCCGAGGTCTTCACGGGCCTCCAGACCGGAACGATCAAGGGACAGGAAAATCCGATTGAAGTGCCGTGGACCAATAAGTTCTCCGAGGTTCAGAAACTTGAAGGATTCAAGGCCACGTCCAAGAGCCTTTACCCGCAGTTCTCCCAGCTGATCGGCAAGGAATTCTTCGACCAGGCCATCGCTTTCACCAACTCCAACTAACTAAACCCCGCACGGCGCCCCGGCCCTCCCACCAACATCCCGCTATCAACGTCGACAGTCTGTCAGAATATGAAACGCACCCTCGCTCCCGAGGAACTCGAGGAAGTCATTCCGTCTGACGCGGAAGAGATCCTGCATCACGGTCACGTTCCCCCTGGCAGGAGCGGCGCCGTCTGGCTCGACAAGACCTTTGAATGGGCCGTGGGCGCGGCGATCCTCGCCGAGCTCGTCGTCATCCTGCTGAACATAATGGTCCGGGTCGTCACCGGAGATTCTGTGCTCTGGACTCAGGAGGTGTCAGAAATTGCGCTCCTGACCATTGCCTTCATTGGTGGAGCCGTCGCGTATCCGAAGGGAGCGAACATGTCGGTGCAGGCACTGATCATTCGCCTGCCCGCAACGTGGAAGCCCTATCTGGCCGCCCTAGTCGACTGGCTCGTCTTTATCATGAGCGCGGGGGCCTTCGCGCTCTTCGTGCCGACGCTTGCCCAGCAGATCGAGGAAAAGACGCCCATCCTGCAGCTGCCGGTGTTCTGGGTTTCCCTGGCGTTCTCTTGCGGCATGGTGCTCATCACGTGGTTCGCCGTCGTCAAGCTTTGGCGGCAGGAACGCCGGCCGGTCGTGGCCGCCGCAGGGATCGCCGCGGCGATGGTCGCCGTCGTCCTATTGGCCCCGCCGCTGTTCTACTACGCTTCGCCGAACGTCCTCCTGGCCCTGGTGCTCGCGGTCCTGTTCCTGTTGCTCTTCCTTGGCCTCCCCATCGCCTTCGTCCTGGCCCTCGCGTCGGGAATCGACCTCTACCTCGGCGGCATTTCCAATGTCAGCGCCATGGTGCTCATCATCTCCATGGGCAACGGCTAGTTCGCGCCCCCGGCCGGCGTCGTCTTCTACCTCGTCTGTGCCACCGCCCGCGAAACCGTGGAAAACAGCCTGAAGCACTTCTGGCCGTACCTCATTGCCCTGTTCATCGGGCTCCTCGTACTTGCTGCCCTCGCATCGTCCAGCACGCCGTAGTCATCACCCTCAAAGGCTCCAGCTACCGACTCAAACATGCACAGACAGACTCACTGCCCTCGACAAGACCGGAAAATCAGGCAGAACAACCAACATCAACGTGGCTCACTTTTGCACCCGCGAAGTGGCTCAGTTTTCGACCATCGCTGACAAGAAAGCACCGGGCTGATCAGCGCTATCGGCCAGGAGATCCTGACCCAGACCTGCGTCCAGCTCAAATCCTGGCGGGGACAGGACCGGGAACACTCCGTGGCCGTGAACGTCTCAGCCGAGCAACTGCGGGCGCCAGGATACGCGCGGACCGTTATGGACACCCTGGCCGTCGCCGGGATCCGCTGCGACCAATTGATCCTGGAAGTCACCGAAAGCGTCTTCATGGACCCCGCTCCGCATATCACCACCCAGCTGGGGCTGCTGCGCCGCCAAGTCATCAAGGTCGCCCTGGATGACTTCGGCACCGGGTATTCATCCCTCGGCCGGCTCCAGGATCTTCCCGTGGACATCCTCAAGATCGACCAGTCCTTCGTCTCCGTGATCATCATCGGGGACGAGGGGCTCCCGATCCTCGATTCCATGACCGCGATGGCCCACAACCTCGGACTCAAAATCACCGCCGAGGGAGTCGAAACCCCCGAACAGGCCCGATACTTGCTCGGCCTAGGATGTGACTCCCTCCAGGGCTACCTCTTCTCCCGCCCCGTCCCGCCCCGGGAAGTCCCGGAAGCTGAACATCACGCCAGAAGAGCCATCACAGAATTCCATTCCGGCCACATACAGGTGGAGTTCCGGCCTTGTTAGGGGCAGGTTGGCTTATTCACGTGCTGGAAGCGTCGGCACCTTTTTGACTGTTGCGAGGAGGAGGACTCCGGTGACCGCTACGGCGCCTGCAAGGAAGTAGGCGATGAACGCTTGGGGCGGGGCGGTGTCGGCTTCGCCGAGGATGGTGATGCCGATGGTGACGGCAACGAGGGGGTCGATGACTGTCAGCCCGGCCACGACGAGTTCGGGAGTGCCCCGGGTGTGTGCGTTCTGGACTAGGAACGTCCCGGACACGGCGGCAATCACCAGCCCGGCCAGGCAGCTAAGGGACAGCCATTCGAAATCGCCCTGGAAGAGCCGGGCGATGACGGTCTTTGCCAAGGCCGCGACGAATCCGAACAGGACACCGGCACCACCGGTAAAGATGATGGCCCCCCATCGCCGCCGCCAGAGACCGTAACCCGTTCCAAATGCGGCGAGGACGATACCGAGAATAACCAAGATAGTGATGAGGTGCCCGTCGCTGATTAGAACGTCCTGGGCGGACACGGCAGCGACAGCAACGAACGCGCCCACCCCACCGACACACAAAGCCACGGATGTGAGGGCCCGGCGCCCCGGGGACCGGCGGGTCATCCGTGCCGTGGCCAACGTGGTCACAACCAGGGCGACCGCGCCGATGGGCTGCACCACGATCAGGGGTGAAAATCTCAGGCTCGTAAGCTGCAGGAGTATTGCAGCGGCGAGCATCGCTGTCCCGCCCAGCCAGACCGGTTTGCGCATTAGGGCCTGGAGGCGTCCCCCGCCCATGCTCCCGGCGGTCCGCCCCGGGGCGGCCCCCTGGTCTTCCACGGCTTTGTGTTGAAACAGCGTGCCGAGGGCCAGCAGTACAGCCCCGGCGACGGCGATCGGGATACCGAGCCAGTGATAGGACGAAATCGCTGACACGGCGGAAGCATGGGTCATGATCCGACCCTACCGATTCGTTGGCTGCGCCGCTGCTCTGGCTGGCCGACGGGTGCTAGATGGATCTGCGCCGATGCCTGCTTCATGTTTTGTTGGCGAGGTAATCGATAATTAACCAGGCACCAGGCACCAGGCAGGATTTGGACGAGCTGGCCGGCCCCGTTGGTGGCGACGCTGGTGACGGCTGCTCGGATGACTGCCAGGGCGTGCCGGGGAGTGGGCGTGCTTCGATTCCGCCGGGCGTCCCGCGATCGGGCCAGCTCAGGGCTCGTAACTTCCGGGGGGCGAGACCGGTCCGTGTGACCTTCAGAGGTCTGCTCATTGGGTCAGGCGCGGGCGTGGCGGATATTGCACAGTCACTTGCGCGTCTGTGGCCGTGATCGACCGCGGGCACCGGGCCAGGGGGAGTTCCGGCTAGTTGGTGGTTGCGGCGTAGAGGTTCAGGCTGGCTGAGAAGATGATCCAGGAAATGTAGGGGAGCATCAGGGCCCCGGCGGTCCGGCTGAGGGGGCCGAACCGGAGAACCGTCACGCTTACTCCCACGAACAGTGCGGTGATGATGAGGAGCGCGAGCCACAGGGCGGCGGTTCCGATCATGGGGTACATGCCGAAAAACGTGGGGGCCCAGGCAAGGTTCAGGGCCAACTGGGCGCCGTAGGCGACCATGGCGCCGCGGCGGGCCGCCTGTTGGCGCCAGATGAGCCAGGCGGCTACGGCCATGGTCGTATACAGCACCGTCCAGACGGTCCCGAAGACCCAGTCCGGGGGTGTCCAGGGTGCCTTGTTCGCGGCGGCGTACCAGCCGTGGGCGTTGGCGATGATGGCTAGCGAACCCAGGAATGACACCGCGTGGGCCAGGGCCATGAAGCCCAGCAGCGCTGCGATCTGAAGGCCGGTGCCGGCCCTGGCCGGCGTCGGCTGGGCGGGGACGGGTTCTTCAAATTTCGGGGGCACTGGTACACCTTGGCCAATCCCGGGGTGCCCGTCAAACCGGAGACTGCCCAGGAAGGTATTCTCCAGCCTTTCCGATGTGCCCTGGTTGCGGTTGTCCGGGTGTGGTCTCCGTACCGAATACCGGTACAGGGATGGAGACCCGGGCTGGCCGGGGCTGCGGGGAAACCCCGCCGGGTGAGGGTTAGCTGATGGGGAGAGTGTCGTTGGCTGGCTTGTTTC
Source organism: Arthrobacter sp. UYCu512 (assembly GCF_040547075.1). NCBI lineage: Bacteria > Bacillati > Actinomycetota > Actinomycetes > Micrococcales > Micrococcaceae > Arthrobacter > Arthrobacter sp. UYCu512. Next base: position 832 of record NZ_JBEPPA010000036.1, on the reverse strand, counting down.
CCGTGTCGGGCCCGGGGCGTGGTGAGGTGAGGGTTTGGCGCAGTTCGGTCCAGAACTGGGTTGCCGTCTGGGGCCTGTGATGGGTGGGGACGGACCCTCATACCGCCCTGATGGCCGGGCCTCATTGCGGCTCCGTAGATTACGTACCGTTCGCGGCCGGCGTGTTTGGTCGAGTACATTGCCTTGTCGGCCCGCTCGAGCAGCTCTTCGCGGTCTTCCAGTCCGGTACCGATGGCTATCCCTATGCTGGCGGGGACCTGCAGTGCGGCCCCGGCGACATGGACCGGCGCGGCGATGGCGTCCATGACGCGCCGGGCAATGGGCGCTGCGATATCGGTTCCGGAGCCGGGGAGCACGACGGGTCACGTAGGCCTGGTTGGCCAGCGGGACTATCTCATAAACGGTGTATCCGGCAGTTTTCTTTTGTGGTTTTCAGCTGCCGGGATTCGGTCGCTGAAGGTGATGGCGAAGGCGTTCAAAGCGGGCTTCCAGCGCACGGCTCAACGCATCCCCGGCACTGCAGCGCCTGATCGAATCAACGCCGCAGGATCAGCTCGGTGACCGTTTCGGGACGTTTGCCGGCACGATTGACGATGCTGCCTTACCCGGGCCGGACTCCCTGATCGTCGTCACGGGAGCAACGGAAGCCGAACTCCGCCAGAACGGCAGGGCCGTCCTGGTGTCAGACTTCACCACCGACCCCTACGGTGGCAGCGCGGCCGCCTACAACACGGTGCTGTCCATCGGGGCCATTGCGGTGTTCTTCCCCGTTCTGCTGCTGATCAGCATTGTCACCGGTCTGGGCGCCGCCCAGCGCCGGGAACGCTTCGCG
>NZ_JBEPPA010000035.1:0-11740 GCF_040547075.1 Arthrobacter sp. UYCu512 | reverse complement strand
GCTCCATCACTACAATCATCACCGAGGCCACACCTCACTCAAGGGTCAGCCACCAGCAAGCCGCGTCACTAACCTCCGTGGTTAATACAGCTAGCGACAAAGAGCGACCACAAAACACCGCCCAAGAGCGCCGAATTCCAAAGGCGACAATGCTCTAATTTTCCCGGAATGGTGTGGGCTCGTCCGCGGCCAGCGATTCCCGTAACTATGTCTCGAAACCCTCTGATGGATTCGGTGTATTCACCGATAGTTACGAGACACCCCGGAGCAGCCCAAAACGAAACCGATCGCCTACGCACGCGCTTGTGATTTTCAGGAGTCGCCTGCACTGATGTCAGAAGTCGTCTGCACTGCGTTTGTGTGTCCGAATGGGAATCATCCTCGTACCCTGCCCCGAATCCGGATGAATAGGGCAGCGAGCATCGCCCCGAAGAAAGACACCGTGAGGATGTCCAAGATCGCCAATGCCGGGTTCGTCCACGGCGGAACCAGGTCGTACTCGGCGTTGCACTTTGTGGTCAGCGGGAACAGCTGGAGTTGCTCATGCGCGTTTTGGCTGCGGTACTCGTGGTCGTACGGCTGACCAGCACCCAATTCGCACACCTCCGCGACAACAAGCCCGCCCGCGAAGACACCTTGGAAGAAGACCGCAACGAGGACAAAAAAGCCGACAGTGCAGTCAGTTCCAGCCAGAATTCGGCCGGTTTGATCTTGCCCATTGTCAGTCCCCCATCACTACAGGCCGAGTCTATAGTCCGCTATCCGCCATGTTTCACGCAGTCGCCCGCCGCAGCGTCTCACCGGGAATCACCTGAGAGCTTGAGAAGTGCACCCAGTCATCGGTCCGGCCCTCATCGAAAAGGCGGCGTGCCGTCATCTGGCACTCCTGCATGTCTCGTCGTGTGCCGCGCGGGTCGTAGCCCACGGCACCACCCAGAAGAGTCGAATTCACCTGGCGGGTCAGGCCAGGCGCGGTCATCACCTCGTACATGGTGTGTCCGCGCAGGCAGGGCCACTTGCCAGTTGGGACCTCGACCAGGCGAAGGTAGGTGTATCCATGGGCGAACATGGTGTTCCCCATCTGCTGGAGCAGCGACCATGACTCATCAGCGCCAAGTGCGAAGTCGGTCATCTTCTGCAGTAGGTCCTGATACTGCTGGTTAAGCGCCCTATCCACCGACCCGTCCGTCTTCTGCACGTACTTGTCGCCGAGTCCACCAGCACCTCCCTGGAGTGTCAGGCGGACCCATGCACGGATTTCCTCAACATCTTCGGCTGCAGGATTGGATAGAAGATACTTCGCCCGTGCCTCATAGTTCTCGGCCACCTGCGGCTGACGGATGACGGATGAGTCGAATCAGCCCGGAAAACGTCAGCATATCGAGGGCCAGCGAATTTACGTCAGTCGTCTACGACTCCATTTCAGGTGTTATGCGCTGAGGCGCAGGTCGAATGCAATCTCTGCAGTGTCCCACTCCGCACCGAGAGACGCTGCGGTCGGATTCTTCAAGAACTCTTTTCAGCGCCTCATCTACGGTCCCAATGTCGCTGACATAGCAAGTGGAAATAGAGCCCTCTATTCGTCCGATCGGGACCTCTACCGATCTGTCCCCTGCTTGCCCGTGGCTTTGCAGGACCGCCAATGAGAAATCATTTTCCGCATCATGGTTGCGGTGGCGCCCCAGCTTCGATGACGGGGTTCCGGCGACTTCGAAACGGGCGGGACCATGTTCCACTAGTCGCACCAGCGCCCGCAAGCCGATCCTCAACCGGACGATCGTGAGAAGCTGAGCGAATGATTCTGGAGCACGCGGTGCTCCCCGTCCGTCCACACTGGGCTCAAAGCCGTCTAACGTCAACTCCTGGGCCCCCTAACCAATCCGCCACGGCCCGCACGGCGGCGGCCCGCTGGGCCTCGACGTGGTGGCGTAGGCCGAATCTTCGGCCAAGAATGGAGTTACAGATGTCTTCCTTCGGAACGGTACGACAGGACTGGAAACCCGGAACGCTGTCTTCTGGCCAGACCGATTACGAGGGTCTTCGCGTGGTGATCTTCGGCGGTACCGGCGGCCTCGGCCGGGCCATCACCCAGTCCCTGCTGCGCAAAGGGGCCGAGGTCACCGTCGTCGGAAGGACGCTCAAGGACCCTCCTCACCCCAAGAGGTCATTTATCCCGGCAGACCTGTCGTCCTTGAACAACTCCCGCCAGATGGCCCGCGACTTGCCGGCCGAAACCTTCGACGCAGTCCTGCTCACCCACGGGATCTTTGCGGGACGGACCCGCCAAGAGACACCGGAAGGCGTAGAGAAAGATCTGGCCACGAGCGCGATGAGCCGGTGGGTCGTTGCCCAGGAACTGGCGCCACGGCTGGGCCGGGGAAGGCCTTCGCCCTGGCAGAAGCCGCGCCTTTTTGTCTGGGGGTTTCCCGGCGGCGAACGCGCGCTGGACCTCACGGACGTGCAATTGACCCGAAACTACCGCTGGCAGACGGCCCACAGCAACACCGTCGTGTTCAACGAGGCTCTGGTCCACCATGCTGCCGCCCGGTTTCCGGACATCAACGTGTTCGGTATGAATCCCGGCATCATCAAGACCAACATCATGGCCGGTGTCCTCGGCCAAGCGACCTTGAAACTACGAGCACAGCAGACCCTCATAGGTCTGCTGTTCCAGAGCGCGGAGGCCTACGCCGAAAAAGTGGTGCCCCTCGTGGTCCACCCCGCTTTGGAAGACAGATCAGGCGCACTATTCAATCGGCATGCCCAGCCAATAGAACCCAACCCTTGGCTGATTTCCGACAACCACCTTGACCACGTAGTCGCAGCGGCGGAATCCCTCTCAGCCCGAATCCTTGGTTAGGGCACTTATTCATTCGATGAGAGAGGCCAGGAAGACCTGCCACGTCAGCAGGGATTTCGCCGCGAGACTCAGCACCAGATACGTTTTCTCACCGAACGCATAGTTGGCCCACGGGCCTATTTCCCGGTACTGAAGCCACTGAGTGAGTCCGAAGCAGAAAAAGAGAACGCCCTGAATCGCCAAGATGACGAAGATGTACTCCGGAGCGTCGGAGTACAGCGGGATGTTAAGGCCCATCGCCACCCACGGAGTCACTCCAACCAGCGCACCGAACCAAAACGGAACCATCGTGGTCGATGTTCGGCCCGGGGGGTTCATTCGCTCTTGAAGGTATCCGAACAGAATCATTGCGACGTTGGCGCCGGCGACGACGAAGAGGGCGTTGATAGTCACGATGCCCCAGTAGAGTGCGATCACGATGACCATGAGCGTCGCGCTCAACGAGTACTCGACCCACCGGAACCGGTTGATGCCGCGCCGGAGGTCACGCTCATAGATTTTGCGGCCGAGCGTCGCCGTCAGCAGGTGATCAGTGCCAGCCAGTGCGAGGAATGCCACGAGAACATACCCGATGGTCAGCTCGAAGAGCGTCGAGGTTACGAGGCCTCCCTCCTCTCCTGCTCCGGGAGGACCATCAACATACGAAGCGAGCACTGGAATTGCGAAGTCGTTCGTCAGGAAGAGAAGCGCGGCAGCCTGGCCGAGGTGCAGTACTGCTAGTGCGATGTTCCACCGCCGTAAGCCTCGAAGGCGTTCGGGAGTCACGCCCGTCGCAATCGACGGCGATGTCAAGGACTGAGTCACGGCGTTGCCCCTTGGTTCGCTGGTAGGGATGTTGTTGCTGCGCCCTCTAATTGAACGGCCGTTGAATTAAAATTTCAAGAGATCGCTACGATTGCATGTCAAGGACCACGACTAGGCCGGGATGTGCCAATGACCACCGCACGAGCAGGTCGCCGAAGGGGAACCAGCGAAAGCAAGCAACAGATCCTCGTAGCCGCGCGCTCTCTCTTCGCCGAGCACGGGTATGAGCGGACTACTATGCGGATGATCGCCGAGCGAGCGGGAGTCGATCCGAGTCTTGCGATCTATTTCTTCTCCAGCAAAGAGCACCTGTTCGCGGCGTCGATGCCCGCACCGAGCGAGGAAGCTCTCGCTGCACCAAAGCTCATGGCAACTCTCCCACGGGCGGAGGCTGCGCGGGCTATAGGTCGCCGCATCCTCGAGTCGGTCAACTCGCCCGAGGCCAGCAACATCCTCGGAATGATGAGGGCAGCCAGTTCGAAACCCGAGGCTGTAGCGCAGCTCCGCGAGATCTTCATCAGTCGAATGATGCTGCCCATGATGACCGAACTCGGGCTCTCGCGCCCCCGGGAACGGGCCGTGCTGCTCGCGGTCATCGTCACCGGAATGTCATTCCTGCACGAGCTTCTGGAGATCAAAGAGGAGTGGCCGGACCTCGAGGAGAACGCCGAACTCGCACTACTCACACAGACTATTGAACTCGTCCTCACCACAGACCTGGATTAGACCCCGACACGCGAGGTCGTTGGCTCACACACGTCAGCCGCGAAGTCAGCCAATTCTGAAGCTCAAAAGAGGCCATCTGTACCAGTGGCTTGAAGGCCGGGGTTGTAGAACCAATCTGTTGTTCTAATTCCCCATTATTTACAAGCTTGTCAATTTTGCTAAAAGTCAACACGATAGAATAAATCCATGACTACTTCAAACAAGTCACTGCCGACTCGCCAGAGCCGCATCCAGAGAGCATTAGGTCTGATGTTTTCCATCTCGATGGTGGGCTTACTGGCGTCAATCTTCCTTACCGGCCGCAACCCGCTCTTCCCAGGGATGTCCGGTCCGTTGCTGGTGCTGCTCTTCTTTCTGGCCGCAGCAGGAAGCGCTATCGGACTTGCAGTCACCAGGTCTCGACAGGCTGCCATGGAAACCGCAGACAAGAGATAAGTCCGAAAGGCTTGCTCCAGCGAGCTGGGGCCCACCGGAACCGAGCCGGTCAGTGGCGCCCCACAGCTAAGGCATCAGAGCGCTCCAGGATGGACTCGTTACGCGCCCTCACCTTGTCATGACTCAGAGGGTCATCGTTCCAGCAGAGTTGCAACAGCGCAGAGACGGCCTGTCACCGTTTGGGGTGACCGGACGTCTCTTGACTGCTTTCAACTTCACGTGCAGGCGGCTAGCTAGCGCCGCAGGCAGCGCGTAATTTCCCGTTTGCCCTTCCCCTCACTGGCTTACGGGCAAATTCATGGCCGCCGTACTTCGTCGGGCACGATAGGAACTCTGACCGTCGAACTTCGCCCCTGGACGCTTGAGGACGCACCCGCGCTACGGGCTGCATACCAGCAGAACCCGGACCTAAAGACTCAATTTGGCAGTGCGCACCCAGCCACCGTAGACCAGGCGCGTGACTACATCGGCGCACAACTTCCGTTCACAGAGTCCAGACGCAACTGGGCAATCACGATCGACGGCGCTGCTGTAGGCAATGTAGGACTATCAGCCATTGACCGGCGCCACGGAACTGCCTGGATGTACTACTGGCTCACCTCTGCAGCCCGCGGTCGCGGCTATACAGTTCGAGCCCTCGCAACGATCGCCGCAGCAGCATTCGAAGACGGCCTCTTCCGACTCGAGCTAGGGCACCGAGTCAACAATCCCGCATCGTGCAAGGTCGCCTCCAGTGCCGGTTTCATCCCCGAAGGTATCGAGCGCCAGAAGCTGGCGTACGGCGCTGAACGCTTCGACGTCGAGACCCACGCGCGACTGCGTACGGATTCATGCCCACATCTCACGATGCTCCCGTTATCCCGATGAAGCCGCAGCGGGACAGTCGGTTCTAACGCCACCCGCTATTGGACAAGAACAGATCCTGATCGGGCCGCCATCAGAGTGTGAAACCTGTTCCAGTGTTCGAGTTCACGCGGTTGGCGGACGCCGCAACCGACTCTAGGTGATCGCGGTACTCGCGCCACCACGCCGGGTCCCCCGTTCCCATCCACGTACTCACGCAACTCGGTCAAAACATCGACGGTCCCCACCCGGGAGTCGGGCACCCGATCGATCCAGCGCCGCGTGAGCGCGAGCAGTAGACCCTCTTTCGAGCCAAACCGCTTGATCAGGCCGGGGGGGCCTATGCCAGCGGCCGGAGCAACATCGTGAAGACCCCCCGGGATTATCGAAGGTCGCCGAACCACCGCAGCCTCGATGCGGTCGAGTAAGTCCTCATCGGAGGTGCGCTGCGGTCTGCTCATGGAGTTAGTAAATAGCCATTCACTAACGCGGGCAAGCTCATCACGACCACCTATTCGGTTCTCTGGACCCCAACGAAGATGCTCCACGGCGCGACCAACTCGGACACTCAGAAGCCGGATGCGGCGATGACGGGAAAGACGACGGCTGCGGCGGCCGGTTAACTGGCGGGAAGGCCATGGCAGAAGCCCACCAGTTCCCTGGAACTCGACCTCGCAGCCGGCCGCACCCACCGACTGGCCAGGCTCAGCGATCTCATATCAGCTCCGGATTCGTGCCATGTCAGGCCATTCCCCGCGAAGTCCTGCATGAACAAATATCTGAGCGGAAAACCCGAACCGGCCGCAACCTTGGGTCGATCAAGAAAATCAGGAAGTCATGTTGTACGCGCCCCTAGCCACCATGAAGTAGTGAACGCGAAAACCCCAGCGGGAGGACGAACGAGGATGAACTCCCAGAACAGACCCCGCGAGGAGGCACCCGGCCCGCAGTAGCCAGAGCTCCTCCACACAACCGAATAAGCCGTTCCAGGACCTTACACACCCGGAACATCGGATCAGAGCCAAGAGTGTGCACAATGTGCCCACGAAAAAACACCCCAAAAGCGCCTGACCTGCGGAAACACTGTGCCCGAGGTGGGACTCGAACCGGTTTCCAGCCCTTGAATTTCCGCCACTCCCCCGCAAACGTCCACAATCCGGCCCAGTCCGGCACCAATACGACCCGATCCGAAGCCCAGGGTGTGCACAGTGTGCACACCCTGCTTCTGGCCTCCGAACTCCCCCGACGACTGCTCATGGCCGAATTCCGAGCCATCGGTCTGGGACCCCTCCCACAGCACCTAGCGCCGCATCAGGTGTTTCTCGATCAGGATGGCGCTGCGCTTCAAATCGATGTCGCCGGCGGCCACACCAACAACCAGGTCGAAGGCATCGTCGGCGCTGAAGACGTGCCGATAGCCGTTGATCCAGAGGAACAGGACCATGAGCGTCCAGGCGGTGCGTTTGTTGCCGTCGATGAGCGGATGGAACCTGGCCACGGACTCGAGGAGTGCTGCGGCCTTCGTGGCCAGTTGAGGATAGGCTTCTGTGCCCATGACCGTCGTCGCGGGGCGCGCCAGGGCGGAAGCGAGCAGCCCGATGTCACGGATGTGGAAGCCGTACCGGTCGATCACCTGCAGAGCGTCCTCGATTTCGAGGTAGGAACTCATGCATCCTCAAGGCGCTTGAGCAGCTCCGCATCATGACTCGTCACGAAATCCAAACCCTCACTGATCTCCCGGCCTCGGTCGTGGCGCTGGAGGACCAGCTCGGCCCCTTGGAGAAGCAGGGCGGACTTGGAAGTGCGCTCCTCGGCAGCAAGCGCATCGAGACGGCGGTCGAGGTCTTCGGGAACTCGTAGATTCATGGCCATACCAAAATGGTACCAAACCAGTACCAGCCGCTACTGATGAGAGGGGCTGGTCGATCTCGGCCGCGAAGTCATTTATACGTTCGTTTAAGTGACAACGTGATTCCGAACCAGGCTGGAATCACGTCGTCACTTAACCAGTCATTTATTCTAAGTCATGCAAAGGGTCATCGTTTCTCTGTATGTGACAAAAGATCGTGATGGTCATGGTTGCGCCGAATGTCAGTTTGCGAAGTCGTCTACACGGGATGTCAACACTCGTCTGCACTGGCTCTAGGACGTCGCTGAGGATCACGATTGGGGAAAATCAATGTGTCCTTCCTGTCGCGGCGACCTGTTCGTTCGACGGGCGGCGAATTCTGCGGCTCCACATTTGCTGGCTTTAGAGTTGCCCCCTCGGTCTTCAAAACCCAGTCGAAGATAGGGGCAGAGTTCCGCACCCTCAGACGCTCAAAACTAACCCCGCCTTGCCGAAGTCCGCCCCGTTGAACGAGATGTTTTTGCCGCTGAAGGTCGCACGGTCGAAGGCGGTTTGGCGGCTCCGGGTCACCAGGGTTCACAGACAGGGGTCATTGACCTCTTGCACGGTGGTGCCGCTCCAACGCACGTGTGTCGGCGTCACGCGGAGTGCAGTGCGGGATTTAGCTGGCGGGCGTCTTGGTCGACCCCGGCGTGATCGAAATCGGCATGCAGAACCTTAGCTGGCCCCCGGATCCGTCGTTGATGCAGTCGAGCGACACATCCTCGTCATCGGTGTGGAGAATGACGTTCGACATCCCGCGCTTACCCTGATTGAAGGTTCGCGGGGAACCCGGCGCCGGTAAGTTATCCGATCACCGGGTGGATTCTTTTGGGTCCGGCCGGCCCTCAACGAGCAGCTTCGCTGCACGCTTGAGGATCTCCACGTCCGTTTCCAGCTGCCGGATCCGCTTCCGGGCTTTGGCCAGTTCGGTGCTCTCGGGCGTCGTCAGCCCCGGGCCGTTCGCCGCGGTCGATCTGGTCCTGACGAACCCAGTTGTGGAGGCCGCCCTCGCTGATGCCCAGCTCGGCAGCCACTCGGCTAATGGGTTTGCCGGCCCGGACCAGGGCGACTGCCCGTGCGCGGAACTCCAGTGGATAGGGTCTTGGCATGTCTGAAGCCTCTCAGCGAGAGCCAAAAACTCAAACCATTTCGGGTAACCAATCCCTGGGGCAGGTCAAGCTGTCAACTAAACCTTCAGCAGTCCCCCAATAGGAGCATCGGTGGGCCGAACGCCAAGCGCCAGAGGTGACTGCCCCACCTAGGAAACTAAGACGACCCCACCTGATTCGCCATAGGTCTGCCGATCTACGACGCCAACGTGGGGGTTCCATGAAGCCGACTTGAATCCCTCAATCCTCAAAGCCAGATATTTCTCGAACCCCGTCTTGACGATGGTCACGTTGCCTTCACAAATCAAGTCCCATCCACCTTCAATCTCGCTTTTGAGCCCATCCGGAAGATCCACGGCGGAGGCGAGAGCGAAGAGGGAGTCGAAAGGCCTCCCGTGCCAACCGTCAGCTAGCACCAAGCCGGAAAAAGCACCAGTCCAGCGATCGCCGGATTCATCCAGATTCATCCAGATGGGCACTATTGTCGAACCGGGCGGTGCACTTATCGCTCAGCGGAAAGATGTTCCTGCCGGCTCCATATCCCGCTGGCAGCAGGCCCAACTCCACGACCTGAAAGTAGGCACTATGCCAATCCAGGAGAACCTACCCGAACCAGGCGGTGTCACTGCGCCTCCTGTCCCTCAGGCGACACTGATCCAGGAAGAGAAGCCGCGGCCGCCCCGGTTAATCCAGTGGTTGAGGCTCGCGCTCCTGCTCTCCTACCTGCTGCCCCCGCTCTGCCTGTTGGCGGGCACAGCGTCGGGTAACTACCCCGGTTACATCATCGTAATATTTATCCAATACGTGCTTCCGTTCATGCTCCTGATCTCGTTGATCTACCTGGGCGTCTGGCTGACGACACGGCGCAGGTACCGGTTCGATAGTCTCTGGACCACAACCATCATCGTCCTCATGTCTGCCCTGCAGCTGATAGTCGTTGCCCTCGTAGCGTTCGTCCTGTACCAGCTCTCGACCTACAACAACCCGTATGGATAGCCGGAAGACTTCACCCAAAGACCGCCAGAGACCCGAGTAACGGCTGCGGGTTCCAGTTCACAACAAAAGCCCTTCCCGGGTCAGCCGGGAAGGGCTTTCTTTTTACACGTACCGCAGCTCCGTCAGCGCCTGCATTCCATCATTTCGGCATTCCCTGACCTGGGACCAAGGCATCGAGATGCAGGACTGGAAAACCGTGAAGATCGACACCGGCCTCGACATCTACTTCTGCGACCCACACTCGCCCTGGCAGCGCGGCATCAACGAAAACACCAACGGCCTGCTGCGCCAATATTTCCCCAAGGGCACCGACCTGAGCATCCACAGCCCCGCAGACCTCGACTGGGTTGCCCAGGAACTCAACGACCGACCGCGCAAAAGACTAGAGTTCAAGAAACCGATCGAACTGATCGAAAACCTCCTGTTGCAATGACCGCCTGAATCCGCCGATCGGCTACTGGGACCTGTCCCTGACGTCGCGCGGCGGTGGTAAATGGCGGAGGCGGATCGGGAGCCGGTGATCTCGGTATCGTCGTCAGTACAGTGGGCAGAGGGGGGAACGAATGAGCAAGGGAACGACAAATGGTGGCCGTCTGCGCCAATGGTGGCACGAGTTCAATGCGAAGCCAGTCCCCTACCCGACGGACCCGGGCCGCGCCGCGGTGCCGTACCCGCCGTCCAAGCGGGGTCAACGGCACGCGTTCGCAGAATGCGAGGAGTACCTCCTGCGCGAGATCGTGCACGCTGGCGGCTGGGCCCGGCACGTGAACGCCCGCGGCGACCTCACGTTCGTCGCCCCGTGGCTCATCCAGCCCTGGCGGATACACGCTTCGCTCACGGACGACACAAAGGGCCGCGGTCCCATGAAGGCTCAGATGCAGGAGGTGGTGGACTGGCTCGCTAGCCACGGGTCGCTCCGGACGCTGAGCGACGAGCAGCGAAACGAGCTCGTTCGGTCCGGTGAGGATGAACGTGCTGCAGAGAGGCGCACCGGTGGGTCTCCGTACGACTCGCCGGAGTACCGCGCCAGGGTCGAGGACATGTACCGCGAGTGGGACCGCGATTCGTGGGAGGTCATCCCGGTGGAGATGCTGCACGTGTACCCGCACCTCGCCGACGCGGACCAGGACTGGCACGACACTGCCGTTCGCGCTGAAGAAGCGTAGGTAGCGTCGGCACCTGCTGACCGTCGTATCCGCAGGGTCGACTGACGGGCGTTCCCCCCGCGGACACCAGCAGCGTCCGATAGACGATCCTCATCTGAGGTGCTGCAAGTAAGCCCGGATAGTCCAAAATGACAGACGACGCCCTATGCTCCGCGGGCTAGCTCTTTTATCCGCAGACGCTGCTCTTCCCACTGATCGGGCGTGAGGCCTGGAATGTTTGGCGCTGATGGACGCAAACCGATGAAACCGTCCAACTGCTCGCGCACGATGTCCAAGTGTCCGGCATGACGGTGAGACTCGGCGATCATATGCACCAGGAGGCGTTCTACCGTAGTGTGCCGATGCTTTGTCCACCACTGCACCACGGCCGTTGTATCCAGCTCCAAGTCGTCGAGCACTGCATCGGCTGCGACGGTTGTCTCCCGATAGATCTCGACCGCATCGGCCAGCGTCATATTCGGCGGCGGGAGGAAGTCTGCCTGAGCGTCCCGGGATGCGATAACGCCCTGGATAACGGGGTTCTCAATTTCCCGTCCAAGACATGAAATGAAGTACTGGGATTCGGTGACGGCCAGGTGGAGCAGTAGGCCCATGACGTGCGTGCCTGTCGGAGTAAGGGGAGTACGCGCCTGGGCATCACTCAAGCCCTCACATTTCCACAAGATTGCTTCGCGGGCATCGTTCAGATACTCACGAAGCTGCGTCGCTCTGTCATTTGTATCGGTTGGCATGAGCTGAACGCTACAGGCTACTTCGGCCGCCGGTGTGCGCTTGAGGATCGGCGGATTCGGGCGGTCATTGCAACAGGAGGTTTGCGATCAGTTCGATCGGTTTCTTGAACTCTAGTCTTTTGCGCGGTCGGTCGTTGAGTTCCTGGGCAACCCAGTCGAGGTCTGCGGGGCTGTGGATG
>NZ_JBEPPA010000034.1:0-12436 GCF_040547075.1 Arthrobacter sp. UYCu512 | reverse complement strand
GGCGTCGTCCGCAAAACCTACCTCCGCGGCCACCCCATCAACAACCACACCCCCCACGGCACCCTCCTGCGCCGCGGCGGCATCTAAACCCCACCCGGGCAGGCAGCATCGCTAAAGTGCCTGACGGTCAACCGGGCCGGCAAGAATCCCGGGAGAAACAGCTAGGCTTCGGATCATGACTCCTTCTTCGGAAGATCTTCCCATTCGGGCTCCCGATATTGCTGCGGGCGGCAAAGACCGCAGTTTCCGGTCGGAGCTCGACCGTCAGAGATACACCGCAGTTAATGCGGATTGGGCCGGTGGCCTGCCCGCCCAATACGGTGTGGCTCCCCGGGTGCGGATCGGTCAAAACAGATGGTTCAACCTGCTGTGGCTGATCCCGATCGGTCTCTTGCTGCTGCTGGTAGCTGTCGCGGTCGCCAAGGGCCTCCGGGGGCTCCCGTCGGTGCAGGATTTTCTCGTCCGCTATCCGGGCATCTCGGCATTGCCCGGTAGTGCGCCCGTCGGGTTCCCTGTGTGGGTCGGCTGGCAGCATTTCCTGAATATGTTCTTGATGATCTTCATCATCCGGTCCGGGATCACAATCATCGCCGACCACCCGCGGCTCTACTGGACCCGGCACTCCACCCCCGGCCGCGACTGGTTCCGGGTCCAGAAACCCGTACCGCCCAACCCGCTCTACACGGCGAAGGAGGATTCGATCACACTGCCGGACGGAGTCGGCCTGCCGGGGCGCCGGCACTCCATCGGCTTGGCCCGATGGTGGCATCTGGGCATCAACACCCTCTGGTTGGCCAACGGCGCCGTCTTCTTCGTGCTGCTTTTCACAACCGGACAGTGGATGCGCCTGGTCCCGCTGCACTGGGACGTCATCCCCAACGCGCTCTCCGTGACGATCCAGTATTTGTCGCTGGACTGGCCGACAGAGAGCGGGTGGAGCAATTACAACAGCCTTCAACTGATCGCTTACTTCATCACGGTTTTCATCGCTGCACCGTTCGCCCTTATTTCGGGGCTTGGAATGTCGCCGGCACTCTCCACCCGGTTCCGGCGCATCAGCTCCATTTTCAGCATCCAAGCTGCCCGGTCGCTGCATTTCCTGGTCCTGTGCTGGTTTCTGATGTTCATCGTCCTTCACATTGCCCTCGTAATGACCACCGGAGTCCTCCAAAACCTCAACCACATGTTCGCGGCCCAGAGCAACGAATCCTGGACGGGGTTCTGGATTTTTGCTCTCGCCATGATCGTCCTGATCGCCGCCTGGGTGGCAGCCACCCCATTCACCTATAGGCATCCACGGGTTGTTCAGAAGGTCGGATTCGCTTTGACCGGACCGGTGGAACGCCTGTTCGAGCACCTCGACGCCAAGCCTGGCCAATACACGGAAAAGGACATCTCCCCATACTTCTGGCACAACGGCAACTATCCGGACACCGAGCAATACCAACAACTATCCGCCGGCCACTTCACCAACTACAAACTCCGCGTCAACGGGCTCGTTGAGAACCCGTTGGAGCTGGACTTGGCACAGTTGCGGGCGTTGGAGCATCACGAGCAAATCACTCAGCACTTCTGCATCCAAGGCTGGTCCGGTGTCGCCAAATGGGGCGGCGTTTCCATGCGTACCATTCTGGACATGGTGAAGCCGAGCGCGGAAGCAAAGTGGGTGATCTTCTACTCCTTTGCGCCCGGCCCCGAAGGCGGCCTGTATTACGATGCCCACGCCGTCGAACAGATGGACCACCACCTGACCATGCTGGCCTATGACATGAATGGCGCCCCCTTGTCGTTTGGCCATGGGGCACCTCTGCGGCTCCGGAACGAGTCCGAGCTTGGCTTCAAAATGGTCAAGTGGATCGAAGGAATCGAGTTCGTCGAATCCTTCGCAGCTATTGGCGGTGGTCTTGGCGGATACAACAACGACCACGAATTCTTTGGCTACCGGCAATCGATCTAGCCCAACGTCCGCCCCCGGCGCCTGGGAATCTTGCTTTCGCACTGGAACTCGCCGCCGTACCCTTTTTCATTCGCGGCCGCAGCCCGGCCGAAACCACTGGCCTTGTCCGTTAGGCCCGCTGCTCGATGAGGGTGAGCTGGGTGCCGTCGGGGTCCACGAGAAACCCGGCCCGAAGACCCCACCCCTGCATACGGACAGGGCGCAGTCGCGGCATCCCGGTAGGGACGTCGGGCACCCCGAATCGGCGGATTGCCTCGTGCAGCTCGTCGACGTCGATGACGCGCAGGCAGCACATAAAGCTGCTCACTAGAGGGTCAAGGTCGGGGGCTGGGAAGAATTCCAGCTGCAAGCCACCTCGGGCCAGAATCATCCAACCCTCGTCGCGAAACACTCGCTGGAAACCAAAGCCGCCGTAAAAGGCTTCAGTCCGGTCGAAGTTTCGGGACGGAAGATTCGGCACAGCGCGGTCGATGACGGGATTCGAGACCATAAACCAATAATGGCAGAGGACGTACCTCTTCGACGTTGTCAACTTTGCCTCGGCATTAGTGCTTGCACTCGTGACTGTGAGCCGCTTCGAGCTAATCTCTTTGCCGTGATTGAAAACGCTGCAGTCTAAATGACTGCCGGAACCAGCCGCCAACTGTGCCAATCGAGATCCCCCGGCGTTTAACGGTAGCCTCCCAGCGGAAGATGGCAGCATGGGGGCATGACTCCTGCTCACGGTTTTTCCGGCATCTTCCGGCGTCCCCAACCCATCAAACCCAGGGCCGGTCAAGAATCGGTGTGGGACTACCCGCGGCCGCCAAGGGTCGAACCGCGACCGGACCGGGTCATCGTGCGGCTTGGCGGGGAGGTGATTGCCGACACCACCGATTCAGTGCGCGTCCTGGAGACCAGTCATCCGCCCGTCTACTACTTGCCATTGGAATCATTCCCGGCCGGTGTACTCGTCCCGGTCGAGGGCACCAGCTTCTGCGAGTTCAAGGGAGAAGCGCACTACTTCGACGTCGTTGCCGGCGGAGTCTCTGCTGCCAGGGCCGGGTGGATTTACCCGGAACCCGCCCGGGGCTTCGAGGCGCTCAGTACCCGGGTAGCGCTCTACCCCGGTCGCATGGAATCCTGCGAGGTCAACGGCGAGCAGGTGACGTTCCAGGACGGTGACTTCTACGGCGGTTGGATCACCACGCAGATCGTTGGTCCGTTCAAGGGCGGCCCCGGTACGGCCGGCTGGTGAGCACATCGGCCTTTCCCGCCGGCAACACTCGTCCGTGACTTCGTCTCTGGCGGCACAGTAGAACCAGTACAGCAACTCCCGCCGCTGCAGGTCCTGCGGGATGCCCCTGAAACGAAGAACACCGCCATTTCCAGCTGACCTTAGACCGCCGTGCCGGTCCGACCGTCACTGCCGTGGACGTCGGATAGATGCGAGTCTGAAAATCCCAGCGCCGCGGACACAACCTGGTGGTTTGGAACTGCGATCGGCTTTGATCTGTTCAAACTGTTCGGCCCTGGCGTGGATGATCTGGGTCAAGGCGTCCCCCTGGTGTTCGCTGATGGATTATGCGGTTCACGAAGGTCAGTCGCGGAGCGGGACACCGTTGGAATCGGTGCGGAAGTAGGCCGAGCCGGCGATGATCATGATGCCCTCAACGACGCCCCACAGACCGACGATGCCAAAGGTAAAAACACCCAGGACGAGCGTCAGGACGAGCTGGATGACCGCGATCTTGGTGAAGCCGAGGTAGAAGCGGTGGATGCCCAAGCCGCCGAGGAAGATGCCCAGGAGTCCGGCGACGACCTTGGACTTGGGCTGCGCGTAACCGTACGCGGGGTTCGGCATTGGCGGCTGTCCCTGGTACTGCGGCTGCGGGGCGTGGCCCGGGTACTGCGGCTGCCCCGCATATGGGTACTGCTGGCCCTGGTACTGCGGCTGCCCGGCATATGGCTGCTGCGGGCCGGCCGAATAGCCCGGCTGGGGCTGGGGCTGCGGCTGCCCGGCATAGGGGTACTGCTGACCCTGGTAGGGAGGCTGCGGCTGGGCGCCGGACGGGTACTGCTGGCCCGGGGAGGGCGGTACAGTGGGCGGCCCGTAACCTTCCGGCGGAACAGCATTGGAGTCAAAATTGGGCTGGGTCATGGTGGTGCCTTTCAATGGAGTGATGATGCAGTCACGGCAGTCCAGGCGGCAGCACCGTCAAAGACTGCTTCCCCCAAGAATCCACGTGCCGTCATCATTCTGACGGAACAAATCCGTCAGCGCGACACGACACATTGAATGTCCTAGCCAAAGGCCCGCGTAACCGACTCGCCGTTGAATTTAAGCGCAATTGCCTGCCGTTCGCTGCGGCTCACACAGCGGCTCTCGTGCCCGCACAACACCAAGAGCCCGAAGGCACCATGGGACTCGCTGTCCACGACTCCGCCGGGCACGCATCGACAGCCGGTGGTCAGTTGGCGCTGGGAGCAGGATGTTCCGGGTACACAGTGAATCGACCGTCGGAGTCCACGTCCACGCTGCGGCGACCTGCGCGGCTTCGCTCCGTGGCCGGCCCTGGCCGTGCCCTGCAGGATCACGACCGTGTCGTGGGACCAGACGGAACCGGCATCGTCACGCAGCGGCCAGTATCCCTCGTTGCCTGTGTCCAGGGTGCGGATGCCGAAGCCCGAGCACATCGCCAGAGCCAAGGCCCGGTCCAGATTCCCCAGCAGCGCTTCCACCTCGTCGCGGGGCATGCCCAGCCGATCGTGTCCGGTTTCGTCCGACCTATTGGTGAGCGCAGGACCTGTAGTCTCAGGGCATGCTCACGGCTGCAATCATTCTCATCACCGCGGCCCTGGCCTTCTACTCTGTTGGTGTGTGGGCCGAACATCGCCAGCGCGTTCTCAAGTGGTGGCATGCGGGGTTCTTTGGCCTGGGGCTGATCTGCGACGGCACCGGAACCTACCTGATGACCCAACTCGCGGCATCCGGGGCGGCCCGTGCAGGTGGAATCGGTGCAGGACTCAATACCATCATGGCCATAACCGGTACTGCGGCGTTGCTGCTTATGCTGGTCCACCTGGCATGGGCGGGCATCGTGCTTCTGCGCGACCGCGACGCTGAAAAGAAGCGCTTCCACAAGTTTTCCCTCCTCGTCTGGGCCATATGGCTCGTCCCGTATCTGGCCGGAGCCATCGGCAGCAATCTGCGCTGACCTGGCGCGGGACCGGTAAGGGGGCGGACTCCATGTGAACGAGGTCGGCGTCAAAAAGCGTCAAGTGGATGACCAGGATCGAATCCGTTGAAACGTCCGGGACATGGGCGGGCGTCATCATCGACGTAGTTAACGTCGACCAGGTCCTCATTGCCCAGGATGCCGGAGCCGTGGCAGTCATAGCGCTGGAACGCAGTCCGGCCGACGTCCGGGCCCAGGGCGGCCCGCATGTCCGATCCGGACATGATTGAGGCGAACATCGCCGCAGTGTCCATTCGGGTCATGGCGAAGGTCCGAATCGGCCACTTCGTCGAGACCCAGGTCATCTAGCCTGGCCGTGGCTGGTAACTGCACCAACGCCCAACTGACTCGCAGGTGGGGTCGTTTTGAGGGCTCAAAACGACCCCACCTGCGAGTCAGTTGGGCTGCGTGGGGTGGGTTGGTCACGCCACCGAAGACTCCAACATCCTCTGGTTAGCCCAGGTCCCGGACTAGCAGAGAACGAACCACGCACGCGATGGACCATTCCGTTGCCGCTAGGCGGCCCACGCGGTGCCAAACAGGTGTTCGGCCAACCGGAGCAAGTGTGCGGGCGCATCTGTTTCGTCGCCTTTGTCGCCGTGTCCAAGAAACACGGCCGTACCGCTGACTGTCTCCTCGAAATGTAAACCTGCTTCGCGCATCAGCACTTCGGCCCGGACGTTCTGGGGCAGGGGAATAAAGTCTGCTTCGTCGTTCAAATAGACATGCCAATCCCCGCAAGTGAACGCTTCAACATTTCCGTCAATCAAGGCTTGGCGTGCGGCCGGCGTTGTGTCGATCATTTCCATGCGAACGGCTTGGCCGAGGCGAGCCGGGATGATCAGGGCGTTACGTTGCGAGCGCATTCGAAATCCCTTCTTCGCAACCCTTTGTTCGTTGGTGAATTACAGAGCCTGCATGTCGCGTGACAGCGACCGCAAGCCGCTGGTGGGGTCCTATAGCCCAGCGCGCGGCTGCCGATCGTATGACCTGCGCGGTCTTCTACCGATGCGTCAACGCTGGTTTTTGCGAGGCTTTATGTACAGACTCGGGCTGGTTGCGCCTTTTTCTCTTTTGTCGGCCCTCTTTTCAAGAATCGACTTTCCCGCTTTTTTGGTACCGATATTTCTAGGGGACTTTCCTGACAATGGAATCACGCCTTTCTAAACGCTATCTATCGACAACCATACCCGCTTATATTTTTAATGCCAGTCCCCGAGTTGCCTGCCAATATTGACTGGTTATGGACGAAGGTTGGGCCAGAAATATTTACCTTTGACCGGGCCGGCTATTGCCCGTGGAAGGACGTAGTTGTTCCGCTCAGGACTGCCATGTTGGCCGTGAAGTGAACCATGCCTGACCTCCCGTTGCCGCTGCCGGTCATTCTGTGACTGCCACTTCGCTTCCGGCTGAAAGCCCACACCCGGGGTGAATTTTTGCGGCTATGACACGGTCGAACGAGGGGGGGCAAGTAGCTGTCATACCGTGGCCACAAAGGGTCGACACAGTCAGCCCTCCACCGCCGTGGACCTGATGGGGGCTCCGGCGCATACTGTGAGGATGAAATTCACCACGACCATCCTGGGCAGCGGAAACAAAGTCGGCATCGAGGTCCCAGAGGACATCGTAGTTGCGCTTGGTGCCGGGAGGCGGCCCCCGGTGGTTGTGACAGTCAACGGCAAAAGCTATCGCAGCAGCATCGCAGTGATGGGCGGCCAGAACATGGTTGGCGTCAGCGCGGTCAACCGTGAACTGACGGGGGTCTCTGCAGGGGACACTGTGGAGGTGGACGTCGAGGTGGACACCGAGCCGCGAATCATCGATGTTCCTGAGGACCTCGCCGCTGCCCTTGCGACGGAACCCGAGGCGAAGGCCTTCTACGCGACGCTGAACTACAGTAGCCAGCGGCGCTACGTGGAGCCAATCGCGAATGCAAAAACTGCAGAAACCCGCTCCCGCCGAGTCGCCAAGGTGGTAACTGATCTCAAGGCCGGTCTGAAATAGTGGGCGTTCCCTGGAGCACCTTCACCCAGAGTGCGGCCGCAGTTTCCTCGACCCGCACTAAGGAACAACGACCATGGCCGCTAAGCAACCGCTGAACATCACCTTTACCGCGCTTCTGGGCAGGGTGCGTCCGGGAGACACGTGGACCTGCGTCCAGCTTCCGGATTCGGCTCAGATCTTTGGCACCAGGGGGCTTGTCAAAGTAGCCGGCACCATTGACGGGTACCCGTTTACCGGAGCGTTTATGGCGCTGGGCGATGGCACACACAAGTTACCGGTCGCTGCGCCCGTGCGCAAAGCCATCGGCAAGGCTGATGGCGATAGCGTCGAGGTAAGACTCACCCAGCGGTTGAACTAAACCTCAGCTCCACGACGTCCCGGCGAGGGTTGCCTCTACGCACCCCCGAACGCGGGCGTAACAGGCTTAACATCAGCTGCCAAGCGGATCAGTATTTGCCCTTGATCACAAAGTAGGAGCCGCGGATAACGCCTGCCAGTTTTGACTTCTGGCGGGCGAACTTGAAACGTGACTCCAGTTCCGCTGGAATCTCCATGCCTTCGGCCAGTTTGAATCCAACCGCCCGTTTCCCGCCGTCCTCGATGCTGTACATAACGTTGATCGACAGCCCGGATTCGTAGAAAACGTAATCCATCCGTAAACCGCCGACTTCAAACGCGGTCGCCTCGAGCGGGCGGGAGCCGATGACGAGGTCGCGCTCGTCCTTAAGAATGCGGCTCACCCTATCGACTACTTCCGGAACCTCGCTTGCGGGGCTAACGGTGAAGACGTGGTCGTATTTGTTGCGGTAGTAGCGTCCCTCGTTGGCGCGTAACCCAGCGAGCGCCCCGGCGACCGGAGACGATTCCAGGCCGACAGTAGAAACGTTCGCGAAGTCAACAACGTATGGCATGCGCCCTCCTGACTAGATGTGTTGGACCAACGATAACGGGCCTTGTCTCGAGTGGCGTCCCTCCCTTGCACCGCCCAGCCATGTTTGTAGACTGCAAAGGTATTCACATATGCGGTTGGCCGAAGTTGGGAATGAAAATGGCGGCTTTTCGGGATCTCCACAACACTGCGTCGCCGCTGCTGCTCCCCAATGCCTGGGACATAGGGTCTGCCTTGGCATTTGCGACAGCAGGATTCCCGGCCGTCGGCACCACCAGCTTTGGTATTGCGGCAAGTGCCGGCCTCCCCAACGGAGGACGGTCCAGCAAGGCGGAAACCTTCGCACTGGCGGCGCAGCTGTGCCGCCTGCCTGTCCACGTCACGGCGGACATCGAAGACGGCTACTCCGATGATCCTGCCGAGGTTGCGGAGACTGTGGCCCGACTGGCTGCCCTGGGCGTGGCCGGGATCAACCTGGAGGACAGCACAGCCGGGCACCTGGTCGATCCCCCAGCCTTTGCCGAGAAGGTTGCCGCCGTCAAGCGACGCAGCCCGGAAATGTTTGTCAACGCCCGGGTGGACAACATTTGGTTCGGCGAACAGGCCACTGTGGATGCCGTCCTGCTCCGCGCCTCGGCCTACGCCGATGCCGGGGCGGATGGCATCTTTGTGCCCGGACTTGTGGTTCCGGAGGACATCCGGGCCATCACCGCCGGCATCGGGCTGCCGGTCAACGTGCTGGCACATCCCTCGCTGACTGTTGCCGAGCTGGGTGAGCTGGGGGTCCGGCGCGTAAGCTCCGGCTCCCTACCGTACCGGGCAGCTGTTGACGCGGCGGTGATGGTGGTCACGGCCCTTCGTGGCGGCCGGCAGGCGCCGGTCGCCACCCCGTACTGGGAGATGCAATCGCGCCTCGTAGCATTCAGCCAGCGCCCCACGGAGCCGTAGGAGGCCACCTGGATATGGGTGGTGTTGCTGCCCCGAATCGATCAATACGATGTTGACATGGAGCGACGGATCAACGATGTCCTGATTCATTACGTCGAGCACGGTGTCGGCATGCCGCTTATTGCGCTTCATGGCGCCGGTGTGGATCACCGCGAGATCGAGGCGGCGATAGAGGCCGTCGTCCCCGGCCCGGGATTCCAGCGGATCTACCCGGATCTGCCGGGGATGGGTCATTCCACGACCGAGGACCTGGGTTGCAACGACGATGTAGTCGCGCTCCTCGCTGACTTCATTGATCGGCTGGAGGCCGGACCGGTGATGCTGCTGGGGCATTCCTACGGCGCATATCTTGCGCGCGGAGTGGCCGCACAGCGGCCGGACATCGTGCGCGCTTTGGCCTTGCTATGCCCCGGCGCCGAGCGGTCTCAAAATGTGCCGGACCATCGGGTGATCTATCAGGACGATGACGCCTACGACGAACTCGAACCTGAGCAACGGCAGGGGTTCGATGAGTACTTCGTCGTGCGCACACCGGCCACCGCACGCCGTTACCGCAGCCATGTCGTGCCGGGTACAACGCTCGTCGACGCCAAGGGACTGGGCCGTATCTTCGCCGAATGGACGGTCGACGTCGGGTCTGGCACCTTCACGGGGCCGACCCTAATCGCGGCCGGACGGAGCGATGCGATCGTTGGTTACACCGACGCCATGGATCTGCTCGAGCGCTATCCGCATGCCAGCCTGGCAGTAGTAGAGGGCGCGGGCCATGCACTCATGCACGAACGGCCCGAGCTCCTCGCCGCGTTGCTCGGTGATTGGCTTGACCGGGCCCGGCCGGACGAAAAGTGATCGCCTTCGCCAGAAGACGAGGGCAAAGGCGTCGTTACCAGCCGCCGCGCGTGGGCGTATGTCCCTGTCGGGCGTCGTCGGGCATTGCCATTTCGGCCCGCAGGCCCAGGAGCCGGACCGGACGGCCAACTTCGATTCCGGCTGCGAGGTCCAAGGCCCGCGCGAGGATCTCATCCTGGTCGGAAGTTTCGGGAATCCTCCGCGCATGGGTCTTGGTGATGAACGGCGCGTACCTAACCTTCAGGGTCAGCCCCACCACGGGCCGTCCTTCCGCCCCAACATCCTCAAGCACGCGCGCTGTCAGCTCCCGCACGGCGGCGTCCACCTGGGCGGGCTCGGTCAGATCCCGCTGGAAGGTTGTTTCCCGGCTATGACCGCGGGCAACCCACGGGGTGGCGTCCACAACGCCGGCGCCGTCCCCGCGTCCGAGCTCCGCGTACCAGGGACCCATCCTGGGGCCGAACTCCGGGACCAGGTCCTGGGGGTCGGCCGCGGCGAGCTCCGCGACTGTTTTGAAGCCGAGTTTCGCCAGCCTGCCCGACACTTTGGTTCCGACGCCCCACAGGTCCTTGGTGGGCCGGCTGCCCATAACGTCGAGCCAGTTCCCGGCAGTGAGACGGAAGACGCCGGCCGGCTTGCCGAAACCGGTGGCGACCTTGGCGCGGACCAAGGTGTCGCCGATGCCCACGCTGCAATGCAACAGCGTTCGTTCCAGGACAGCGGCCTGCACGTGCCGGGCATAAGCTTCCGGGCTGTCAGTCTCAATGCCAACTAAGGCTTCGTCCCAACCCAGCACCTGCACGGTGGCACCGGGCTGCCCGCGCAAGGTAGCCATCACCGTTTCAGACGCCGCTAGGTAGGCCTCCTGATCGACGGGCAGGATCACGGCGTCGGGCACTTTCCGGGCCGCAATGCGTAGCGGCATTCCGGAACCCACACCGAACGCCCTGGCTTCGTAGGATGCGGTCGACACCACGGCCCGTTCCGTGGGGTCGCCCCGGCCGCCGACAATGATCGGTTTGCCCGCAAGCTCCGGCCGCCGCAGGACTTCGACTGCCGCGATGAACTGGTCGAGATCGACGTGCAGCACCCACCGGATTCCGTTCACGCCACCAGTCTGCCCTAAACATCCCTGGCAAGCGCCCGCTCCCATCGGGTGGTGAGCAGAGCGCCCCAAGACAACTGACGGCCGCCCCGTTGCCGGGGCGGCCGTCAGTTTCAGTGCGCGGTCTTAGTGTTCCGCTTCTGCGGCAGCCTTCTCGGCGTCCTTCTCGGCACGCAGAGCCTCCGTTTCGTGCCGTTCCTCGGCTTTTTCCCGGTGGATGACCTCTGCGAAGAGCTTCTCCATCTCCTTGGCCACGCCGGCGGCTGAAGCCGGATTCTGGCCAGTGACCAGCCGGTCGTCAACCACAACCTTCTCCTCAAAGACATCAGCGGAGACGTGGGTGGCGCCCTGTTCCTCAAGCCGGTCGGCCAAAAAGAACGGGATGACCTTGTCTTTTCCCGCGGCAACCTCCTCGTCGTTGGTGAAGGCCGCCACCTTCCGGCCCTCGACGAGGCGAAGCCCGTTCTCCAATTCCACGTTCAGCAGGCCGGCCGGTCCGTGGCAGACCGCGCCCACCAAGCCGCCGGCGTTGTAGACGCTGGCGACGAGGTTCTGCAAGCCTTCGCTGTCCGGGAAGTCCCACATGGTGCCGTGGCCGCCCACGAGGTAGACGGCGTCGTACTGTTCGGGATCAACGACGTCGACTCGGGCGGTGTTGTAGAGACCGGCGCGCGTTGCCTCGTCCTCCGTGAAGGCAACCTGGATGGGATCTTCTGAGTCCACCTCGTCACGTGGGGGCTGGCCGCCTTGGATGGACGCGAAGTCGACGAAATGCCCGGAATCCTTGAAGACCTTCCAGGGATGTGCAGCCTCGGCCACGTTGTAGCCGGTCTTCTCGCCCGTACCGGGGATCTCCGAAACGCTTGTCAGTACCATAAGAATCTTCTTCATAAAATGCTCCTATCGTCGAATTCCAGCCTACGCCAAGCCTAATTCACGCCCGACGCAGGTGGCAGTCGGCTGCCTGGCAACTCTGCGGATTCCGCACGGATCACGGCCAGGGCCCAGCGATCGCCTAACGCGGTGACCGCTGCCTCGATCGGGCATCCCGACCGCCGCTCAGCCTTCTGCCACTAGGTGTACTCAGCCAGGACGTTGGTTACATGTTGAAAGGGTGAAGACCTCTTAGGTTGGTGGTTACCACACACACCAAACGACTAAGAGGTCTTCATGGTCCACCGTAATGCCCGTCTGACTCCTGCCGGTAGAAGCATCCTTGTCCAGCGTGTTCTGGGCGGCCGTCCCGTGGCGCATGTGGCGAAGGAAATGGGTGTTTCCCGTGCCTGCGCCCACCGGTGGTTCCGGCGATATCTGGAGCACGGCTCGGACGGTATGGAGGATCGCTCGTCCCGCCCGCGTTCGTGCCCGCATGCCACCCCCTCGGCGAAAATCGACGAGGTCCTCGAGGCGCGGGTAAAGCACCGCGAGGGCCCGGTCGAACTGGCCGAACGCTGCAACGTCCCGGC
>NZ_JBEPPA010000033.1:0-12562 GCF_040547075.1 Arthrobacter sp. UYCu512 | reverse complement strand
AAAACAGGAAACACCCATGCCCGCCGCCTGCTCGTCGAGGCCGCTTGGCATCACCGCCGTCCATATGCCAACGCAAGCCGTGACATGCGTGCCCGCTGGGACGCAGCCGATGAGGCCTCCCGGGTCCGCGGACATCAAGGCAACCACCGCCTGCACCGCAAGTGGGACCAGTTCGAAGCCCGTCACAAACGGCGCGTCATCGCCAACGTCGCTGTCGCACGGGAACTGGCTGGCTGGTGCTGGTCTCTCGCGGCCGCGGTCCAACAGGAGCAGCCGTGGACGGATGAATAGACGTGTGCCGTTCCCGGCTCCGTCCGGAGGCTCGGCAGCGTGGAGGAGACCCGCGATACACCTATGGGCAACCGGTAAATTACGGTGACGCCCGACATTGCTAGACCAGCGGCACCCCTCCAGCCGAACACCTCGTCCTGCGGTAGCCAACCCGCGAATATCAGTCTGACAGCGCCGTCGACCACGACGCGCCGGCCGCCGGACCAAGCAGGGGAACGAACACAAAAGAGCGGTCCAAGACATCCAATCTTGGACCGCTCACCCTTGCCGTCTTGACATGGACTACCTACATATCAGCTGTACTGCGCCATTAGGTTGGTGCCCGGCGGATTGGGCAGGTGCCCGGATGCTTCCACGCGGCCGGGTCGGCCGTCGAAGACCACCAGGGGCCGGTGATCACAGCCGGCGCCATGTTCCCCGCGGCCCGCCCTCCGGCGGCACTGTTGTGCCGTCAGCTTCTGCCTGGGACTCCAACACCGGCAGAGCCCTGCAGCGCGGAGGGCAGCGCGGTTCCCGGGGCGGGGACCTCCACCGGGCGCCGCTTCTGCGCCGTCTGGGCCAGGATATACAGCAGGATGGTCATCGACGAGGGATAGAAGAGGACCGGATCGCTGATGGAGGTGGCAAGGACGTAGATCCATGCGACCAGCTGGATACGGTTTCGGAATGAAACGATCAGGTGGGCCGCAACAACGAGCAGCACGAGCACAAGGGACGCCCAGCCCAGCTCGACGGCCAGCTGCACGTAGGCATTGTGCGCGCCAAGATTGTTTCCGATCCTCAGCGATATTTCACCCCAGCCGATGCCGGTGGCTTCGTTGCCTTCGAGCAGCCGCAACGCACGCTGCCACTGGCCCAAGCGCCACGCGCCAGAGTTGGAGGCCGCAGCCGGCCCGGCCGCCGTCTGGCTGACAAAGTCCAGCCTGCTCAGCAGCGTCTGGCCAACGGTGGCCACAAAGACGCTCAAGACCAGCAGCCCGGCCATCAGCCGCTTGATGTTTCGGGCCAGGAGAATGCCGGCGGCTCCGAAGAGCATCATGGTCGCCGTGATGCTCCCCGTCGTGAGCACGGCTCCGCCGGCCATCAGGAGATATCCGACCCGCCAGGTGTTGAGCTTCTGGGACAGCACATAGAGGATGGACAGGGAGAGCGCGTAGGCCGCAAAGTTGGGATGGCCGAAAAGTCCGCCGTACCGAAGACCGGTGTTTTCGGTGTCCTTGAACGGATGAGGGTACCCAATCAGTGGCTGGGAAAACACCGTGAGGGCACCGACGGTCATAATTCCCAGGAAGATTCGCAGGTTGGCCGCTGAACTGCGCGGAGAATCGCTCGCCACCCAAGGCACGGCAGCCAGCGAAATGAACCGCAGGCAGGCCTCCCAGTTCGGTGACCCGTTAAGATTCCCGGTCACGAAGATGGCCGCGGCGAGAACCAGGGGAAGCACTGACCAGCGGTTAAAGGGCAGCTGGCGCCGGATGAGGGCAAGGATGGCGACCAGGCCGAGTCCGGCAATCACCATCACGTTGTCCAGGCTCACCGTTCCCAGCTTGAAGGTGGATGTCAGCAGCGGCCCAACGAGCAGCAGGAGCAGCGCCACCGGCTGCGGATATCGCAGGGTGAGCACCAGGGCCGCGAGGCCGGCAGGGATCACCAGGACGGTCACGTCCCAGACAGCCGCCCACGACAAAAGGACAACCGCGGCGAAAGCGGCGGCAACAGCCGCCGCACCCCTTACGTCAGTGATTCTGCGGGTCAGCACGACGACCGCGAGAGTATAGGAATCATGTGGTGTCGCTACCCCCCGGGCCGACTTATTCGCAGCAGAAACGGAACTTGTTAAGACCCTAGCGTCGGACCGCCGGCACAGCCATGAGTAGTTCGGCTGGTTTCTACTTGTTAGCGGACAAAACCACTACCTGTTTGTTGGCCCAACTCCCTGCTTTGTCCGGATTCCATTGCCACCTCGCTGGGCCTGCGGATAGGTTCTGAACATGCAGGTGCCGCACTCGCGACCGCCCCTCAGGGCGGCGGCCGAAGGTCTTCGCGGAGACACAACTGGTCTCGAAAAATCATCGACTTGAGGGGGAAAATTGGAATTAGGCGATTACGGTCGGCATTTGCGCCGCAACTGGATACTCATCCTGGTGTGCATTTCCTTAGGCTTGCTGTCTGCAGGTGCCGCCTCCGCGGCGATGGCACCGGTGTACAAGTCCACCACCAAGCTGTTCGTGGCGATTCAGAATTCCGGGTCCGTTTCAGAACTGCAGCAGGGAAACAACTTCAGCCAACAGCGCGTGCAGTCGTACGCCATCACCGCCGCGACGCCGCTTGTCCTGCAGCCGGTGGTCGACAGCCTGGCCCTTCCCATGAGCGCCGCCGAGCTCGGTTCCAAGGTGGCCATCACGGCAGAGCTGAACACTGTTGTCCTGACCATCACGGCCAGCGATGAATCCCCGGAACGCGCCACGGCAATTGCCCGTGGGGTAGGACAAAGCCTGATTGAAGCCGTTGATACCCTCGAGACGGCTGCTGACAACGGAAAATCGCCGTTGAAGCTTACGGTGGTGACACCAGCCGATATTCCGTCCGAGCCGGCTTCACCGAACACACGCCTGAATCTCGCCATCGGCTTTATTGTCGGGTTGGCCCTCGGGATCGGACTCGCCGTCCTCCGAACGATATTGGACACGAAGATCCGCGGCGAAGCCGATGTCCGCCGCATCAGCGACCTGCCGGTCCTTGGCGGAGTTCCTTTCGACAATACGGCCAGCAAAAAGCCCCTCATCGCCGCAACCGCGGGAAGTTCACCGCGGGCCGAGTCATTCCGGCAATTGCGGACCAACCTGCAATTTACCCACGTCAGCAATAAGTCCAAGACGGTGCTCGTGACCTCATCGGTGCCCGGGGAAGGCAAAACCAGCACCAGCCTCAACTTGGGCATGACCATGGCTCAGAGCGGCCAGTCCGTGGTCGTCGTCGACGCCGACCTCCGCCGTCCACGGCTGGCCGGCTATCTCGGTATGGAGCACGCAGCTGGCCTGACAACCGCATTGATCGGCAAAGCCCGGCTCGATGATCTCCTGCAGCCCTACGGTGAACACGGGCTGCATGTGCTCACATCCGGCCAGATCCCGCCGAACCCGAGCGAGTTGCTCGGCTCGGACGCCATGAAGGAGATCCTCCAGGAACTGGAGGCACGGTTCGACGTTGTGATTATCGACGCTCCCCCCCTGCTCCCGGTGACCGACGCCGCAGTTCTGTCGCAGGAAGTGGGTGGTGTGCTCCTTGTGGTCGGCGCCCGGAAAGCGCGTATAGCCGACGTGAAAAAGGCAATTTCTTCCCTGCAGATGGTCAATGCGGGCGTGCTGGGGGTAGTGCTGAACCGGATGCCGTCGAAGGGGCCGGATGCCCACCGTTACGGCTACGGAACCTATGGGCCAACACCCCGCACGCTCAGGGCCGCCGCTCGAAAGGAACGCCGGCGCAGCAAGGAAGCCGCCGCGGCGGCCCGTGCGCCAAGGCCGGTAAACGTGCCCGCACCCGGCACACCGCCGCAGGACACTATTCCAGTCCTGGTTGATGGCCAGCGGCGCGGAGCCAGGGCGGGCCGTACATCCTGAGACGGCGCCCTGTCCGACCCCCTGAAAGGGGCTGACCGGCACTAGCCGGTTGGCCCTTTTTCGTGCGCCCTTTTACTGCAGGGGACCGTGTATTACCTAGGTAGCTTCGTGATGCTACTTGCTTCAAAAAGCTCCTTACGTGTCTTTTCCAGCGGGTATGTTCAGCCGTCCGCAGGCCTGAGAGATTGTTGAAGTGAAGTGGGCCACGAATCGGCTGCAGTGACGTCAATGACGCCGGAAAACACACTGCCAGCCTTCCTAAAGCCGCTCTGCAGAGGTCTCGATTACTAGGATGGCCCGCCGCGCCTCGCGCCGGCCGGCCAACGAATGTTTTGTGGGGAAGGACAGCCTGTGTCTAGAAAAGCCGTCAATGCCGTGGACCCGCGGACCCGTGGGTGGCTCCACCGAGGAACCGCAGTTATCGCCACCACCGCAGTCCTCGCGGCGACGCTTTCAGCGACTACCGCGAGTGCAGCCCCGACGGCTGTGTACCCCGCCGATCCCGCACAGTGGGACAGCTCGCCTTACTCTCCGCTGCCCCCAAACGGGGTCGCTGCGGCCGGCAACACCGTATCCCTGGACTTCGCGGGGATATCAGGCGGCCTGCAGACCCCCGACGGCGCCGGGACCGGTTTTACGTCCGTGCTTCCCTCGGCTGCCACAGGCAGCACACCCTACTTCGCCCGTGAAAACCTCGCCACCGCGAACGGCGCCCTCAACGTCGTCGCCACACCGGGAACGGTGTCAGGAGCCGCGAACGACCAGGACAACGCGCTGGGCGTAGGACTCAAACTGACCACGAGGACACTTCGGCTATCCACCACTGTGATCAGTCCCGCGGATCTTGCCGGTGGCGCCCAGCTCGGCCTATGGTTCGGTCCGAACGACGATAACCTCGCGACCCTGATGTTGGGCGGCGGAGGAACAGCCGGCGAGCGCCGAATCGAGCTCAAGCGCGAACGGAACGGCGTGTCCGAGCCCGCCACCACGGCTGCGCCGACGTCCGCGGATCTGGTATCAGTCGGCACCAGCCAGAACCTCATCGGGAACCGTCCGGTTCAGCTGACCCTGGACGTGAACCCTGCCGAGAACTCCCTGATCGCCGCCTATCAGATCGGCGCTGACGCACCCGTTCCGGTGGGACGGCTGGACCTGCCGGCAAATTTCATCGACGGTTCCGCCCTCAAGCCGTCGCCCCTAACGGACGTCGCAACTTTCGCCGGGATCCTGGCCAGCAGGGGCGCGTTGCCCGCGTCCACACCCATGACGGCAGTGTTCCAGGACTTCGCCTCGGCTGAACTGCCCGCAGCGGCCGCAACCACCGCCACGCCGGTGCCGACCGCGACGCCAACCACCACCGCCACGCCGGTGCCGACCGCAACGCCAACCACCACCGCCACGCCGGTGCCGACCGCGACGCCGACCCCAACCGCCACGCCGGTGCCGACCGCAACGCCAACCACCACCGCCTCGCCGGTTCCGACCCCTACCGCCACAGCCACTACGGTGCCGGCGCCGACGATCAGCTCCACCCCTGTGCCAGAACCGGCCGCCGCCCCCTCCGCCACCGCCGTGAACAACAGCTCGTGCCTCGCAGGCGAATGGCAGGTGCAGTATTTCATCGGTACCTCCTTGGCCGGGTCCCCGGTTCGCGCGGATTGTGATGCCGATATTGGCTTCAATTTCACCGCCGGCTCCGGACCTGCCGGCGTTGGTCCCGAGCAATACTCGGCCCGCTGGGCTAAGACGATCACCTCCGGTGCCGGGACCTACAGCTTCACCACACGGGCCGACGACGGACTTCGACTGACAGTTGACGGCCGGACGATCGTTGACCAGTGGGTTCAGCAGTCCGCCTCTGCAGTCAAAACCACCGATGTTGTCCTTGCCGACGGTCCGCACCTGGTAACCGTGGAGTACTTCCAGGCCTACGGTGACGCTCTGATCTCTGTGGGCTACTCCAAGGACGGGGTGGACAGCGAGGCGCCCATTGCGCCAACGCAGCTCGTCGCCACCGGTGGGTCCGCTGGCGTCGATCTGGCCTGGACAGCCAGCCGCTCCCGCGACGTCACGGGCTACCGGGTCTTCCGGGCCACCAGCAGCGGCGTCGACCTGAAGGGACTGCCGCTGACCGGGACGGAAACCCTTGCAGGCACTTCCTTCAGCGACGTCTCCGCCGTTTCGGGGACGACCTACTATTACGCGGTGACCGCCGTTGACGGCGCCGGGAATGTCTCCGCGGGTTCGAACGAAGCAGCCGGACAGCGGACATCGTCGGCCCGTGCCACGATCCAGGCCCTGGACGTTACTCCGCCACCGGCGCCGGCGGCGCTTTCAGCGGTTTCCGGCGACACAAAAGTAACGCTGAGCTGGACCGCTTCCGCCGCCGCGGACCTTGCCGGTTACCGTGTCTACCGTTCGCTGCAGCCGGTCGTTGGCGATACCGGCTCCCTCCTGTCCGGCTCGGCGCTCGTCACGGGCACGGGCTACACGGACACCACCGCCACTAACGGGACCACGTATTTCTACGTGGTCACTGCCGTGGACCTGTCGGCGAACGAATCCGGCCCCTCCAATGAGGCCCACGCCGTTCCGGTGGTACCCAACACGACCAATATCAAGGTCGACTTCACCACCACATCAGGCCTTCCGGCACCCGGCTACGCCGCTGACTGGGGCGAATCCTTCGGTCCGCGCACCGGACCCAACCAGGGCACGGGCTTGACCTACGGCTGGAAGACCCCGGACGGAAATCCCTTGAGCCTGGTCGGCAATGGCCGTGACAGGGGCCGGGTAGGCATCGACGACCGGCTCGATTCCATCCTGCACATGCAGTACGGCGACGACCCAGGCACTAACGGTGTCAAAACCGAAGGCGTCTGGGAAGCCTCGGTACCGGACGGACTTTACCGGGTGACGATCGCGGCCGGGGACATGGCGTTCGCGGCAGGGTACAACTCCGTTCATGCCCTCAACGTCGAGGCGGGCGTCGGCATTGAGAAGTTCCAAGGCACAGCCGGTCAGGAGTACCAGACCACGACCGTCGTCGTCGGTGTTTGGGACGGCGCCCTCACCGTGACCGCCGCGGGCGGAACCAACACGAAGATCGCCTACATCGATATCGTCGGCATCGAGCGGGCGCCCCATGTTGACACGATGCGCCCGGACAACCGCTCAACCGGGCAGGATCCCACCGACGGCGTATCGGCAACCATCCGCGTCCCCTACGCCGGCGTGGGTGTGGATGCCACAACACTGCCCGGCAACGTGCACCTCTACGAAACATCCACCGGCGTCGAGGTGCCGTCATCGACCGGAACCTCCGGTGGCAATGATGTGATTTCCACCCAGGCAAGCAGCCCATTAAAGGCCAACACAAGCTACCGCTTCGTCGTGACCGGCAACGTCAAGGACAACTACGGTGCCGCATTCGTCCCTTTCACTTCTGTCTTCACCACCGGTTCCGGTGGAACGAGTACCGGGGCGAACTACTCACCCCTGACCGGGGTGTCCTTTGACAAGGTCGAACAGCCGGTGGCGGCAGGGAAATACTGGTCATCGATGGCGTTCGGCCCGGACGGCAAAATGTATGCGTCCACCATCGGACAGGGCCTCTTCCGGTTCACGGTTGCAGCCGACGGATCCCTCTCCAACATGGAGAGCCTGGGTTACGCGGGCCGTGCCATCATCGGCCTGGTCTTCGACAAAACCGGAACGGCAGCCAGCCCGAAGCTGTGGATCACGTCAACCAGTGCCAACACCTTCAACGAACAAGGTGAATGGATTTCGGGCGTCAGCATGCTCTCCGGGGCCTCGCTGCAGACCGAGTCCAAGGTCTTCACGGGTCTCCCCCGTTCCCAGGCTGACCACCTCACCAACTCGATGGCGTATGGCCCGGACGGGCGGCTGTACTTTATGCAGGGATCCAACCAAGGCGCCGGCGACCTGGACAACTCCTGGGGCCAGCGAGGCGAGAAACTGCTCACAGCGGCCACTCTGGTCTTCGACCCGGCCGACCCGGCCGTGCAGCAGGCCATCTCCACCGCGACGCCGATCAGCGTGCAGACCTCCGGAGGGGGAACCTACAACCCCTACGCGGCAGGTGCGCCACTGAAGATCTATGCCACCGGCATACGCAACGCCTACGACCTGGTGTGGCACTCCAACGGCCACTTGTACGTGCCCACGAACGGAACCGCCGGCGGCGCAAACTCCCCCGGTGTCATCAAGAACTCCAACGGCACGTACACCAGGGTGGCGGCGGCCGGGATTCCCGGATTCAGCTCCGTCAACGGTCTGGACGTAACCTCCCAGTGCCTGCGCCGGGGATACACCGGCGGCTCGGTTCCCGCGATCGGCAACCAGCCCACCCAGCGCGACTTCCTCTTCGACGTCGTGCAGGGAGGCTACTATGGCCATCCCAACCCGGAACGCTGTGAGTGGGTCCTGAACGAAGGCAACGACCCGGCGAATCCGCCGGTGTCCCCCGGCCAGGGCGGCACTAAATACCCCTCCGGCACCAAAGCCGACCCAAACTACCGGGGTTTCGCCTATGACCTCGGCTTCAACAAGTCGCCCAACGGGTCCATCGAGTACAAGAGCAGCTCCTTCGGCGGCCAGCTCAAAGGCCGGCTTATTGTGACCCGGTTCTCCAACAACAATGACCTCTTGTTTATGCAGGTGGACCCCGCCACCGGCAAGGTCCTCGGCGAACAGACCTCACTGGGAATCACCGGGGTTCCCAACTCCGCAATCGGCAACGTCGACGGCTTCAACGACCCCCTGGAAGTCGTGGAAGATCCCAAAACCGGCAACCTGTACGTCAACCAGTACGACCGCAGCGGCAGTAACCAGGCCATGTTCCTGCTTCGGGTACCGGCCGGCCAGCAAGCCGCGCCGCTCACCTCTTCGGCGCCCGAGATGGTCTTCTCGGCGGTCAAGAGCACCACGGGAGCCACGAAGTCCGTCACCATCACCAACACCGGGTCCGCTCCCGCGGCCTTGGGCACCAGCATCGCCGGGGCCAACCCGGGCGAGTTCACCACCACAGGCGGGAACGGGACCACGCTGGCTCCAGGCGCCACCGTCACCATCCAGGCGACCTTCAAACCAGGTACCACCGTCGGACAGCGCTCAGCGGTCCTTCGCATCACAGCCGGTGGCAACGCACTCGACGTCGGACTCTATGGCCTGACGATGAACGGCATTGAGGGGCTGAACGAACCAACCCTCCAGGACGTCGTCGGGACCCTCGGGTACAAAATCAACGTAGGCTGGAGCAACCTCGAAGGCGGCACCCAGGCCATTGCCAAGGGTGACGAGCTGCTGGAGCCGCTGTTCGTCAAGTCCGGCACCGGAGCCGTCTCAATGACGCCCCTGGCCCAGTACGCCCCCAAGGAAGACCTCCCGTTCGGTTGGTACACCGGGGATGGACGGCCCGCAGAGCTGCACAAGCTCG
The DNA here is from genome assembly GCF_040547075.1 of Arthrobacter sp. UYCu512. NCBI lineage: Bacteria > Bacillati > Actinomycetota > Actinomycetes > Micrococcales > Micrococcaceae > Arthrobacter > Arthrobacter sp. UYCu512. The sequence goes on along the minus strand of NZ_JBEPPA010000033.1, from coordinate 3,193 downwards.
GCTCGATCGATACCGCCGGCTATCAGTCACTGCTTCCGCCGTCCTCGCCCGGAACGGTGAAGACTTTCGATCCGGGAAGCCAGAGCTTCGGGCTGTACTACTACTCCAACGCATTCCTGCGGACCGGCTACACGGAGGACCGGCTCAACACCGGCGGCGTGGCCCACCGCGCCCGGGTGTACCCGGCGAAAGACCGCGCCGGAGTGGCCATCGCCAACAGCTACATTGTGGCTTTCGAGGACGCCAGCAACGGCGACTTCCAGGACTACGTTTTCCTGGTCACTGGTCTGCGTCCCGCCACCGCCGCTCCGGTCGGTAGCGGAGCCTTCAAGGTCAACTTCTCCAATCTGGCGGCCGGTCTGCCCACCGGGTACCTCCGCGACTTCGGTGAGCCGTTTGGCCCCCGGACCCGCACCGACCAAGGCACGGGCCTCAGCTACGGCTGGAAGAGCCAGGCGACAGGTTCCCCGATCGACCTTTCCACGGCCGGGACTGCGGGTCCCGGGAACGGCCGGCTTCGCAGCACCACCCAGCCGGACCTGCGCCTGAACACCTTGATGCATATGCAGTCGGCGGACCTGGCAGCCTTCAACGGCCTGTCCACCTACGCCTTCTGGGAGGCGGCGGTCCCCAACGGCGACTACGACGTGACGGTGGCTGTCGGAGATGCTGCACCGCAGACGGCGCCGGAGTTGCATTCCATCAATCTGGAAGGCAAAAAGGTCATCGACCGCTTCGCCCCGTCCGGTGCCGCAGGCAGCGACACCCGGCACAACACCGCTGTGACCCGGGTGACTGTGACCGACGGTTTTCTGACCGTTGACGCCCTCGGCGGTACCAACACCAAGATTGATTACATCGATGTCGTTCCGGCCCCTACCGATCCCGGTGGCGATCCGACGGTCGGCGCCCAGGTCAAGGTGAATTTCCAGACTGCCGGTGCTCCGACGCCGGCCGGCTGGACCGCTGATACCGGAGCAGCCTTCCAGGCCCAGCGAAAGTTCGGCTGGCTGGTCGGCACAACGCCCACTGACCGGAGCGCCGCCACCCGGTACCGGACTGCGGCCACACCCGGAATCGCATACCCGTCGGATCCGCTGCTGCAGTCGCTGAACACGATGGGCCCCGCAAGCAACGTGACAACCGGGATATGGGAGTACGAGCTCCCAAATGGCACCTACACGGTGGCAGTCTCGGCCGGCGACGCCGGCTACCTTGACTCGACGCACGGGATTGCTGCCGAAGGGCAGCCGCTGATCGCCACTTTCGTTCCCACCGGAACATCGCCTTTCCAGACCGGATCACGGCAGATTACCGTCGCAGACGGCAAGTTGACCTTGTCCTCCAGCGGCACTAACTCCAAGATCAACTGGGTGTCGATCAAGGGTCCGGGCCTGGACACCCAGCCGGCCACAGTTCCCACGGCCGCGTACAACTTCACCTTGCCGGGAGCCATCACCCCCAGCGGGTGGACCGCCGACACCGGTGGGATGTACGACGCCCGCGGCTTCGGCTGGCTGGTCAACGGCACCCCGACGGACCGCACGCTGGAAGCAAGAAACCGCACGACCGCGGCTGCAGGGATCACCTTTCCCTCGGATCCGCTGCTGCAGTCACTGATTCAGATGCAGACGGCCAGCAAGGGCGGCACCGATGGCGTGTGGCAGCGCGCGGTTCCCAACGGCAGTTACGAAGTCAGTGCCTCCGTCGGCGACGCGGGCTATCTTGACTCCACACATGCCTTGAATGTCGAAGGCACCGCACTCGTTGCACCGTTCACCCCCAGCGGCACGGCTCCCTTCAAAACGGGCACCACCACCGTAAACGTCACCGACGGTATGCTCACCCTTTCCCCGGCCGGAACCAACACCAAGATCAACTGGGTCACCATCAAGGGCGCCAACCTGCTGAACCCGGTGATCTCGGTGACGGTCAACGGGCAAACCCTTGCCGGTGACTACGCCGGGGGCCAGGCGACTGTTTCCCTGGGTGGACAAGCTTCCGCCGGTTCCCAGATCACCACACTGAGCTACGCAGTCGACGGCGCACCAGCCGCCGGCTACAGCGCTCCGTTTAGCATCGGCAACGGTACCCACACCCTGGTGGTTACCGCCGTCGACGATGCCGGCCGGACCTCAACCCGCAGCGCGTCCTTCGTGGTCCAAAATGTCGGCGGGACGCTGACACTCAGCAATACGCAGGCAACCCGCCGGGCCGGACAGCCCGTCCCCGGCTTCTACGACGACTGGCTCGTGATGCACCGGCTCAACAGCGGAGTCGTCCAGCATAAGGTGACGGACTCCGCCACGGTAGCCCTGAGCAACACCGGTGACAAGGATCTGGTCATCACCAAAGTGGCGATCACCGGAACCGGGGCCAGCGGATTCGTCCTCGCCGCACCCCCGGTATTGCCCCTGGTCATCGGTCCCGGCGGCTCAGCGCCGTTGACGGCGCAGTTCACGGAAACCGCCGGAAGCAAGGGAGTCCGTGTCGCCCAGCTGGAGATCAGCTCCAGCGACACCGTGTCCGCCGTCAAGACCGTCCAGCTGCGCGGCATCTTTATGACTGCACCCGAAGGAACGAACGAACTGACGCTATCCCAGATCAGCCAGGCCTTTGGGATCACCACCGCCTACGGGACCCTCGCGCCGGGCGCCCAGATTCCTAACTCTGCACTGAACGGAGACGAAGTCCGTTCCCCGTTCTGGAAGCGCGCGGACAGCACCAAAGCCGTGACCGTCCGTCAATTGGCGTCCTTCCATGGCTGCTGCAGTTCCGGCGAGAGGATCGACATTGACGGCACAGCCGCTGACGCCAGCGGGCTGTACGCCCAAACCATCCTGCCGCTCAACCTCGGGGTGACCGGTCCGCTCGAGTTCGATGCGAATCCGGCGGGCGCGTTCCCCCTCAAAATCGCGGGCCAGTCGACCAATAACAGCAATTACCTTGCCGTCAAGACCTGGCCGGTCAGGGACAGGGCAGGCCAGCTGGTCCCCGGATCCTACGTTGTAGCCCAGGACTACATGTACTCGGCGAACGACTGCACCGCGGGTTCAGCCAACTGCGACTACCAAGACAACGTTTATCTCATCACTAACATCATCCCCGCCGGTGCTCCGGACACCACGGCCCCGGCGGCCCCCGCCGGGCTGAGCGCAACCGCCGGGACCAACACCGTGAACCTGGCCTGGAC
>NZ_JBEPPA010000032.1:0-14430 GCF_040547075.1 Arthrobacter sp. UYCu512 | reverse complement strand
AGGACCCGATTTTGCTCCCCGAACTCACGGCAGCATAATCAAATAACTGACCTGCACGGTGTCGAGACAACTCCACCACTCAGCGGGACGTAACCGGCCGGAAGGTCCCTACTCGACTAAGGTCGCACCCAGCGGGAGGCGGGCCGGCTTGGCCGTCGGCGCCCCGTATGCGCGCCCGCAGCGGATCTGTGCTCGATGCCGGCCCAGGCATTCTCTCCGGCGGGCCGGGTGCCGGGACGGGCTGTGTCAGTCTGATGGGTCACATCGACGTGCCTGCGCGGCAGTCGTGGACGGGGGACAGGCCGGCGGGCCCGCCGGCGGGGATGCCGGGCGGGCCCATCGGGTGTGCGGCTGTCCGCGGCAGACAGCTTGCGCCTCTTGGGATCAGCGGCTAGCCGGGGTGTCGTCGCCGTCGGTGGTGATGCGCTCCTTGCGGACTTCCTCCGTGACGGTTTCTTCGCCGGTGATGGTTTCCTTACCCATGCGGACCCGTTCGACCGGGACGGTTTCCTTTGTCACGACCGGGCGTTCCTCGTGGAGGATGACTTCGTGTTCTTCTTCGCTGAGTTCAGCCCCGGCCATGGCTTCGCCGCGGTTCTCCTCGGTGATGGGTTCGCGCTCCAGGACGACTTCTTCGCGGCTGACCGGGACCGTGGTGGTGACGTTCTCGGTCACGACGTGCTTACGGAGCCGCATCCGCCCGGCTTCCACTTTCTCGGTTCCGACGTTCAGGCGCTCCTCGGAGCGGGTCATGGCATCATCGGTGGTCGGGCCGGAGGTGTCGTGCCCGACGGTCTCCCGGCCGGTCGGTTCCCGGCCGGACGCGGTGTCCTGGTCCGTCAGGTTGCGGGTCCTGTTGCCCGTGCTGCCGAGGTTGTAGTGGCGGTAGAGCTCGTCTTCCTCTTCCGGGGTGATGCTGCCGTCTGCTTCGACGCGGGGGGCATCCTTGACCTGGTCCTTGGTGTAGGGGACGGTCAGGTCGTTGCCTGTGAGGGAGGCTTCGGCCAGGGGCACGAAGGTTTCGGAGGTACCGAACATGCCGGTCTTGACTGTCGCGAAAGAGGGGTCCCCGCTGTGGTCATCGAGGTAGATCTGGCCGATGCTGCCGACTTTTTCCCCGTCGGAGGAGTAGACGGTGGTTTTTCCGGCGAGTAAGGTGTCGACGTCGTGGGTGCTGATCATTTTTTCTCCTGTTGATTGTGGCTTCAGGCAGGGGCCCCTGACGCCGTTTCTTCGCTGGACCAAACGATTTGCGGTTGATGTTGCCGGCCTCGCGGGCCTACAGGTATGACGGGCTCCGGACCAGGATCGTCACGCTCAATTGATGTGATCTGCGCCACAGGCACCGGCGGCTATCAGGCCAGGTCGCCGTCCCGGATCAGTGCGGTGAATTCCCGGCGCAGGGAACCGGAACGGAAGCGGGCCGGCAGCAGGCTGTGTTCGACCTCCTGCGCGGCGCGAAGAGCGTCCCGTCCGGTCTCGGTGATTCTCACCTGGTAGCTGCGCCGGTCCGTCGCGCTGCGGCGCCGGGAGACATAGCCCGCGGCTTCCATCCGGGCGAGTACCCGGCCCAGCGTCTGGCCCTGGACCCGGATCAGGACGGCCAGGGCTTCCTGGGTCACCGGTCCAGCTAAGGCCAGACCTTTGAGCGCGAGGACCCCGGCGTGGTTCAGCCCGACACGGGCCAGGGAATTATCCCACCGCCGCTCCACGGAGCGCGCCGCCATGGACAGCAGCTGATGGGTTGACCACCGGGGCCGCTCCGGAATCGGCGGGCTGTCCGCTCCGGCAGTGCCGGGTTCCGGGGTCCTGCCATCGGCTGCCACGGTGGATCTCCTTTGGTTGAGTGGGGCCCTGAAGCCGGAACGGGGGTACGGGGCGGGTCAGGAGCGGTGCGCGCCGGCACCCCTTGACGCGTCGACCGGCAGGTGCTTCTGCGCCGCGTCCTTGATCTGTTCGGTGGCCGGGGGGGCGTTCTGGGCCTCGGCCTTGATCCGGGGGGCCTCTTCTTCTGCCTTGTTCAGGTACTGCTCCCAGCGGGCGGACATCGGCTTGATCAGACCGCCGCCGACACCGACAACCAGGATCCCGACGATGGCCGCGAGCACGGCGATCAGGATCGGGGTGGTCACGGTGGTGGCGATATCAACTTGGTTCAGGGCCGCGATGATACCGATGCCGAGGATGAAGATACTGGCGATGTTCGCCAGCGTTTTCCCGTAGGAGAGCCCGCCGAGGGATCCCTGGATAAGGGTTTTCACGGCGGCAGCGACCGCAGCGGAAATGATCACGATGATGATCGCCACCACGATGCGGGGCAGGAACGCGATGATCGAGGCGAGCAGCGTGGTGACCGGGTTGGGTCCGAAGACGCCGAACGCGAATTGGAGGACGAACAGCACCAGGGCGTAGTAGATGATCTTGGAGATGATGTCGCTGGCATCGAGCGAGGAGTTCGCCAGCGCCTTCTTCACGCCTCCGCGCTCGACTGCCCGGTCGAAACCGACCTTGTGCAGGAGCTTGGACAGGGCCTTGGAAATGGCCTTGGCAATCAGTAGTCCGATGATCAGGATGACCAGGAACAGGGCCAGTTTGGGGACGAAGTCCACGACGGTGGCCAGACCGGCTTTGAGTGTATCTTCCATTTAATTTCCTCAGGATTCAGGGGGTGGTGCGAACGGGAGAGAAAGTCTTCCGGGCAAACTAAACACGGCCTTCCCCACAAAAGCAAGCATGCTTAGTAATGTGGCGCCAAGGAGGCCCGTGCCTCCGCCTGGTCCGGCCAACCCGCCAACCCGCCAACCCGCCAACGACCAAAGAGGGCCGGGCATCGGGCGGCTTTCACGGGTGCCGACGCGCGAACCGGGGGCGTACTGTGAAGGAAGTCACGGACCATGCCAACCTGTTGACATGGTCGGTGCGCAGCGGAGCCCCGCACCTCGCGGCACTATACCGCCCACCGGAAGGACATCCCATGGACGAAAACGACAAAAAACCTGCACCCGGTAGCGGTGGAACCGCGGCCGAAGCAGAGCGGAAGGCCCGCGGTGCAGGATCCGACGGAACCATTCCGGTATCAGATAAAGGGATCTCGCTGACAACGACTGACGACGGGTCCAATTTCAATCAGGAAGAGGACGCCCCGGCCGCACCAGGCGGGCCCGGCCGGGCCGGGCCGCAGACGTAAAGCCGCCGTGTCCCGGGAAACCCCGCCCCCCGAGGAGATCCCCTCGCTGCCGACCCGCGGTCCTGGATTTTGGATCCCTGCAGTGGTCCTGCCTCTGCTGTTTCTGGGCGCCGCGGCTGCCACATTCGTCCTGGGCTCGGGTCCGGTCGCTCTCATTCTCGGCAGCGGCCTTGTGCTGGGCGCGGTATCGGCGCTGGCCTTCTACGCCTCAGGAGTTCGGCGCCGTCGACGGGAGCGGCACTGAACCCGGGCAACTGCCCCTACCGCCGGCCGGGATAGTGATGCAGATCACATAATTCTGGCGTGACGAATGCCGGGCGGGGTGCGTCTTATTTGCGTAGGCGTCTCCGTGGCGCCGCGACAATCTCGTATGAACACCTATTTCAGGAGTGATTTTTGTGAGCACACAGCCCCAGAGCAAAACCCCCGCAGGCGTGCAGTCCGCTTCCGCGGCGGTGCCGGCCAAGGCTGGTAAGGACGGGCGTGGGGCCACCACGATCGCCGACGGCGTCGTGGCGAAAATCGCCGGTATCGCGACCAAGGACATCGCGGGCGTTTACGCTCTCGGCGGCGGGGGCGCCCGCGTGTTGGGGTCCCTGCGCGAAGCCGTGGGCCAGAAGGACCTGACCCAGGGCGTGTCGGTTGAAGTCGGCCAGACTCAGGTAGCCGTCGACATCACCCTTGTCGTGGAGTATCCCCACCCGCTGCAGAAGGTCGCCGATGACGTCCGCGACGCCGTCTTCACCGCCGTCGAAGACCTGGTCGGCATGGAAGTCACCGAAGTCAACGTCACCGTCACCGATATCCACGTCGCCTCCGACGATGATGAGTCCGATGACGAGAAGCGCGCAGCGTCCACCCGCGAAGCGCGCGTCTCATGAGCCCCACGCTGTCCGGTATCGCGATCGGAGCGACCCTCGCCCTTGCGGCCCTGGCTTTCGGGTTCTGGGGATTCCTCCTCGTGGCACTCTTTATGGCTCTCGGGGCGGTCCTGGGCCGCACCGCTGAAGGCCGGCTCGATCTGACCGGAGTGTTCGACGCCCTGCGCGGCAAGCGCTCCTCCTCGTGAGCGCCGGCACCATCGCCCGTCCCGATACCGCCCCCGCACCGCCCCCGGGCTCCCGCCGCACCGGCCATACCAGAATCACCTCGGCAGCGCTGCACCACACCGTCGAAGCCATCACAGCGGCCGCCTTCGGGATCCCTGCCCGGGAAGTCAAGGCCCGCATCCACGATGACCACGGACACCTGGCCGTCACCGTCACCGTCGCGGTGGCGCTGGCCGTGCCGTCCCTGACCGACGCGGCCCGAAACACCGGCATTGTTGCGGCAACTGGCGGGACCCTTTATGAACGGGCCGAACGGGCACGCGCCGAGATCATCGACGGTGCGATGGACATCGCCGGGGCAACGGTGGCACAGGTCGATATCCGCCTCACCGGCCTCTACCAAGTGAAAAAGGAGGGCGCACTCCGATGAGCACCCCCCTGCACATCCGACGCATCGGCCGCCGCGAAATTCACCGGTCACGGGCGTTGACATCAATTATTACCGCGGCCGCGCTGATCCTCCTGTTGCTCTGGCTGGGCACGGAAACCGTGCTGGCCCTGACCGGGAAATCACCGCTGCTGGCCTCACCGGACCAGGTCGGGCAATGGTTGGGGCACCTCGCGACCGCCACTATCCCGGCCGGACTCATCGCGGCCGGCCTGGGCCTGGTTCTGGCCGGCCTCTTCTACGTGCTGCTGGCCCTGCGGAGCGGGCACCGGTCCCGCCACATCCTGGCCAGCGACAGGGCTGCTGTCGTCGTCGACGACGATGTCATTGCCGCGGGCGTGTCCCGGCGTGCCCGCACCGCCTCGGGCCTGGCCCCCGAACAGGTCACCACCACGATCGGAAAACGCACTGTCGACGTGCTGATCCACGCGAGCTCCGGAACCACAATCGATATGGCGGCCGCAGAGGCGGCGGTCCGGGATGAAATTGAACGTTACGGGCTCTCCGCGCCACCACGGATCAAGGTTCGCACGAGCACGAAAGGAGCGTTGGGCATATGAGCGGGACTCATCGCGGCCTGAACAGGCTGCTGCTCGGACTCTTCGGGCTCCTCCTGACCGGCGCCGGCGTGCTGATCGGCGCCGCGGGCCTGTTCCCAGGCATCGCCGCACGCTGGGAAGCGGCGGGAACGTCCCTGCGGGAGGACGCGGCCACCGCCCTGTCCAGCGCACCCATTGCCGGTACATCCACCAGTTGGTGGACCGTCGGAGCTCTGGCCCTGGCGGTGATCGTCATGGTCCTGCTCCTCGCCTGGATCAGCTCCCAAGGCGGCGGACGCACCAACCGGGCCGGACGCCGCCAGGATCCGGCCAAGAACGGCACCACCTACGTGGAGACCCCACTGGTGGCAGCGGCCATCCGCGACGCCGTCAGCGGGGACGACCGGATCATCTCCGCCTCTGTGAGCACCTGGAAAGTGAAACGCTCCGACGGACTCAAACTCACCCTCCAGGCCCGCAAAGGTGTCTCCCCTAAAGACCTGGCGGTCCGCGGGGAAGAACTCCTCAGTGGCCTCGATAACCTGCTCGGAGACCAGGGCCCGGTCCTGATCCGCATCACCGCCGGGCTGCGCTCCAGTCTCTCCGGCACCGACCGCGTCCGCTGACCACCGACGGGCCGCAGAGCATCAGCGCCGCCCAAAAGCCGAACAACAACAAACCACTCACCAAAGGACACCCCCATGGGCATCGATGACAAAGCAGACTACACCGTGCAAAATCACCTTGGCGCCGCCAAGGAAGACGCCGGTCACCTCACCGGCGATCGCGGACTCGAACGCGAGGGCCAGAAGGACCAGGCCGCCGCAGGCATGAAAGAAGCCGGCGAGAAAGCCAAAGACACCGCAGCCGACATCGGTGAAAACATTAAAAACGCCGCCCGCAAGCTTAAAGAGGGTTTCAGCAAGTAAGCTGCGCACCACCGTTCTCCCGCCCGCGGCACCCATTCGCCGGGGCGGGAGACCTTGACCTACCGCCGCGAACGGCTCTCGAGGGCACCGGCTCCTACCACCAAAGGGGAGATTTTGAGCGCACCCACGGCCCGTCAGGATGCCCTCGCCGAGGCCAGCGATGACCTGCTCGCCCGGCGGGCCGGCGACGGAGACATGGAGGCCTTCGAGGGCCTGGCACGAAGGTACGGCACGATGATGCGCGCCTACGCCCGCCGCGTTCTCGGCTCAACCACAGACGTTGACGACGTCGTCCAGGAGGCCCTGATCCAGGCCTGGAACCAGATTGACGGCCTCCGTGACGCGGCCGCCGTTAGGCCCTGGCTGCTGCGGATCACCGGCAATCGGGCTCTGGACGTCCTCCGCCGACGCAAGCCCCACGCACCCATCGAACACTTTCCTGGCCTGCCCGACCCTGCCCCGGGACCGGAATCCTCAGCCGTTACAACATCCGGCACACGGGCTCTTGAAAATGCCCTGGCCGCTCTGCCGGAAGAACAACGCCGATGTTGGGTGTTGCGTGAGTTAGGCGGGCAGTCCTATGAAGACATTGCCGAAACGCTCAACATCAGCCAGGCCACCGTCCGCGGACGGCTGGCCAGAGCACGGACCACACTGGCCCGGGAAATGGAGGACTGGCGATGAACGACACGACCGACACCGGCTGCGGACGCACCATCGAAGACCTCAGCGACTACCTCGACAACGGCACCACCGATGATCTCGACCACATCAGCACCTGCCCGCAGTGCCAGGCCGGGCTGGCCGGGCTGCGCAGGCTGCAGGAGATCACCAACGACCTTCTGGCCGAAGACCTAGCCGAGGCCGGCCGGGACGACTCGCCCTGGCTGGAGAGCATCCTCGCCAACCTGAACCTGGAGATGAAAGCCGGGCGCAGCATCCCGCTCGCACCAGAGCTCCCCGGAGATCTGCTCTTCCAGACCGAGGGAGCCCTCACCGGCCTCGTACGGTCCGTCGGAGACACCATCGAAGGCATCATGATCGGTAAATGCCGCTTCACCGGAAACGTCACCGTCACGGGAACACCGATCATCCTCGACGTGAACGTCTCGGCCCGTTACGGCTACCGGCTCCCCGAGCTCGCAGCCACCCTGCGCACCGCACTGGATGCCGCCCTGGCAACCCACTCCGAACTGAACATCACCGAACTGAACATCACCATCACCGAACTCCGGCCACCTTCTCCCTCCGGAACGAAAGGACAGGACAATGACCGACACCGCCCGGCTCCGTGAACTCATCCTGTCCCTGGAAGGAGTCCAAACCCTCTACCCGGCAGACCCGGCCTGGAAGAGCACGGCCCGCCGGATCCGGGCGGCACTGGACCCGGACGCCGGTGACCCGGACCCGGAGTACATGCGCCTCAGCACCGAAGGGACATCAACTACCGTCAGCGTCCGGGTCGGAGCCGACGGCACGGTCCCGGCCGCCGACCTCGCCCGCACCATCGCCGCAACTCTTCGCACCAGCCTCGACGAGGACCTGTCAGGACACGCCGTGAACGTCACAGTCGAGGTCAGCTCCATCCGCCACCGCCCGGATCCGCTCCGGACAGGCCCGACACCGTGATCGGCCAGCCGGCGCCCGCCCCCTCCGGAACCGGGCGCACCCCGCAGCCCACCCCAGCAGCGCACACAGCAATCCACGCCGAGACCTCGCACTGGACCACACTCCAGCCCACAGCCGGGACCACCGGCCCCCGGGTCCCCTCCGCCGACGAACAGTCATGGGAACGATCCATGGACCACCACCTCGACGCAATTATCAGCCTCGACACCCCAACGGACACCGTCCACGTCGACATTGACGGCAGCCTCACCAGAGTCTCCCGGGACGCCCTGATCGGCATTACCGGCAGAATCCGGCAGATACGGGCCACTTCACACATCCAGGTGCACCTGGGCCGCGCCGCGTTCGTGGAGTCAGCGGCTCTTGCCGGGCTGCGCACGGACCTGGAAGCCGCAGACCACCGACCCGGGGACCCGCCTGTGAGGGGCCGCGGCGTTTCTCTCGACATACGTCCCCGCGAAAGCACCGGGGCGCTGACTTCTCGGTCCGCAGCCACCCCGGGCAACGGCCACCGCACCCCCCTGAGTAAATTCACCGACGATGACCTGCTAACGGCCAGTGATTTTGCCTTCGCCTGGCTCGATGACGAGAACGGATGCCCTGACACCGACGTGTCCGAAATGCTCGCCCTGTATGAGCTCATCGGCAAGGAGATGTCCGGCCGGGGCGGCTGCACTTTCCCTGACCCGCCTCACCCGGAGGCGGCCCCCATGACCGGCACGCACCGGCCGGAGTCTCCAACAGATCCGGACGGCCGGGCACCATCGGAACTAGCATTGATTCGCCACGATGGATGAACAAGTTATGCCCGGGAAATATGTATAGATGCCAGTGTGGTCCGGGCCGCGTTCGAACTCCGCATAACGGGCCACCGCGGCCGCGGCTCCGGTGCAGGCATCAGCCCCGGAGCGAACGGCGCTTCGGCGTGGGCCGTCGGTGAGTAACGTGTCCATGCTGGTGTTCGAACTCACGTATGCGTGCGCCGTGTCGCCTGTGGATTTGATCCCTATCTGGCGGCGTTCTGTGATCGCTCGGTGTCGCACCAGCGTCCGTACGCCGATCCTTTACAGGGCGCTACCTCGACTTGGCCGGTTGGGTGCGAGGATCTGTTGGATGGCCGGCGCCAGGATACCGATCAGTTCTTCGGTTTCTGTGTTGAGGAGTGTTGGTACGCCGATGATCCGGCGGCCTGTCACCACCCCGACCAGCATGGAAGCTGCGAGGCCGGCCCGCAGTGCCGCATCGGCGTCGGTACTCTCGGTCGTGCCGTCCATCAGCCGTGCCTGGATGAACTCGCGGAGCTGCCCCACCCCCTTGTCGTTGACAATGGCGCCGCGCAGCATGGCCATCAGAGGCTCCGACTCTTCCGGCGGTCCTTCCCAGGCGCTGAGGTAGGCGCGGACAACCCGTTCACCCAGGTGTTCGTCCGGGCCCTCGAATGCCGTGCTGAATCTTTCCAGGGCAGACGGCGGCACGGCCATCACTGCGGCGAAGAGCTCGTCCTTGGACTTGAAGAACTGCATCACCTGGGAGGCGTCCACCTCCGCATCGGCGGCCACCACCCGGATGGTGGTGGCGGCGAAGCCGTCGGAAGCGAACCTGGCGCGGGCGGCGTCCAGTACGGCCTGTCGCGTGGTGGACGGTCCGGGCCGCCTTCCGCGGCGGGCCTTCGGGGCTGACGTTTTAGGTTCCGGCATGTCCTCAATCTATCGGCCCTCCAAAGTTTTCTCAACGCTTGTTGAGTTAATTCGGAATCGGGCGTACGCTCGCAGCAGTTCGGAAAGTAATTTCCCGGGTCCCAGACCAGAGGAGCTCCCATGAGCGATGACCAGAAGCTGTTGTTCCGTCCCACCCGTTGCCGGCGCCGCGGACAGGGGTGCTGACCGGTTTTGATCCCGGGACCCGGACGCTGGCGGCCGGGTACCAGGTGGCGCCGCAGTTCCGGCCCCTGCCGGTCGACGTCGTCTTCGAGAAGGACGTTTCCCTCCAGCTGCGTGACGGCGTGACGATCCACGTGGACATCTTCCGCCCTGCCGGCGTCGAAAATGTTCCGGTGATCGTGGCGTGGAGCCCGTACGGAAAGGGCCAAGGCACCTCCCTGAGCGTGATGGGCGTCTTCGGGCTGGTGGGCCTGCCGAACAGTGTCGTGTCCGGGCTGGAAAAGTTTGAGGCCCCGGATCCGGCGTACTGGTGCGCACAGGGCTACGCCGTGTGTAACCCGGACGTTCGAGGGGTGGTGGACTCCGAGGGCGACAGTGTGCTGTGGGACCGCCAGGAAGGCCGCGACTGCTACGACCTCATCGAGTGGCTGGCCGACCAGTCCTGGTGCTCCGGCAAGGTGGGCATGAGCGGGACCTCGTACCTGGCGGTGTCGCAGTGGTTCACCGCCGCCGAGCAGCCACCGCACCTGGCAGCCATCAACCCCTGGGAAGGTGTCAGCGATGTGTACCGCGACCTGGTGATGCGCGGCGGCATGCCCGACACCGGCTTCGCCCAGCAACTCCAGGACGGCAGCTTCTTCGGCAAGAACCGCAAGGAAGACATCCTTGCCGAAGTCGAACGCTACCCATTGATAACGGACCTTTGGGAGAACAAGATCCCGGACTTCAGCAGCATCACCGTGCCGGCCTACGTGGTGGCCAGCTACTCCAACACCCTGCACACTGCGGGAACGTTCCGGGCCTGGCGGCGGATGGCCTCCGAGGAGAAGTGGCTTCGGATCCACAACGGGCAGGAATGGCCGGACTACTACGACGAAGCCAACGTTGAGGACCTGCGCCGGTTCTTCGACCGCTACCTCAAGGGCGAAGACAACGGCTGGGAACAGACTCCCCGCGTCCGTTACTCCGTCCTCGATCTGGAAGGCGGCGACCAGGTCGCCGTGCCCGCGGAGTCCTTCCCGCCCGCCGACGTCGCATCAACGAAGTACTACCTCGATGGCAGCACCCGCGCCCTCGCAACGACGGCTCCCGCTGCCCCGGCCGAAGTCTCCTATAAAGTGGACTTCAACCCGAACGCAGTGTCCTTCATTGTCCGTTTTGACGAGGAGACGACCCTCGTCGGCTACCCGAAGGCGCACCTGTTCGTGGAGGCGCGCGACGCCGACGACATGGACCTGTTCGTCCTGATTCAGAAGCTCGACGCGTACGGCACCCCGCTCCAGGCGTTCACCGTTCCTAACACCAGCCCGATGGCACACGACCTCACTGACCATGGGGCGACGATTCTCCGTTACAAGGGTTCGGACGGCCGGCTCCGTGTCTCCGCGCGGCACCTGGACGAAACCCTAACGACCGATGACGTGCCCGCGCACAGCTTCGACCGGATCGAAAAGCTAAGCCCAAGGGAAATTGTGGAGATCGAGATCGACCTGCTCCCCGTCGGCCTTGCGTTCCGCCCTGCCGAGCAGTTGCGCTTCGTGATCAGCTCCCGGAATCTCCTGGGGACACTCATGCCGGGGATCCATGAGTACATCGGCGCGAACACCGGCACGCACGTCATCCACACCGGAGGCGCGCACGCGTCCTACCTTGGGCTTCCCGTCCGAAAGAACTGAGGGTCCATGAACACGGAAGACCCGACCGCACCGTGGGTGCGTCTCGCAGGACAGACCACCGACACGAGCATCGACGGATTCGAACTGTTCTCCGCCCGACGCGCACTCCACCTCCTGAAAAGCCAGCTCAGCCGAGAACGGCTCCTGGAACTCCTCAGCGACGAGATCGCCGCCGGCGACGCCTTCCTCCGGGACCACCTCGACCGGTCCAGTGGCGAGGAGACGACCGGCACCAAGACCCTCCTCGCCCATGGCATCACTGCGGCGCAGTTCACGGGCTGGCTCAGTCGCGCCTTCGCCCGCGAAGATGTCATGCTCGCCGGGCACCCGGAGCACTACTCGATCCACGCCGAACCCGGCAGCAACGTCAACATAGTCGAGACCCTCGGCGAATATGTGTGCTCGTTCTTCATGCGACCCTACGTCGACAGCGTCATCGCCCACGACGGACTACCCAGCGATCAGCCGGCCGGCCGGCAATCCCACATGCTCCTTCACGACGGAACCATCGTCGGGTCGATAGCCAACGCCTTCGACTAGGAGCCCGACGGTTTCACCGCGACACTCTCCGTGACCCTTCCGGCCACGTGTGCTCCCGACGTGGTCCAACAGCACCTGGAACACTTCGCGGTCGAGTTCCGCACATGGATTCTCAGAGCGGCTGCCGAACTATCCGTGCCGGCACCGATAAGCAGCTGAAACGGCTGGGCGCCGGTACATCCCATAGCAAATGCAAGACGACATGTAACCGCCGTCTCCGAAATCTACAGGTTAAAGACATCCCAATGCTGCCGAAAACCTCGTGTGAATCGCAGCAAAAAATGGCGGTCTTTCCGCAGCGCCTAAATGTCATCTCGCAGCCCGCAAGGGGGTCGTTTGTGGACAAGTGGCAAGCAATCACGCATGAATGCCCGCCTGCCACGCGATTCTGTTCCACTGCTACCCGAACACCAAACAGGCGCGGGACATGTTTTGCCCCTCAGCGCGGGGAGATGACGTCGAGCCCGGCGAGGTATTCCTCGACGTCGAAGCCCGGAATTAGCGCCGATTGGACGATGAAGCCCTGGCACGCTCCCAGCATGACCGCGGCGTACTTGTCCGCCCGGGCCGAAGCCTCCGTGGGCGTGAGCCCCCGGGACGCGGTGTACCAGGTGGCGAGGTAGTCGGCGAAAAGTTTCTTGAGCCCGGTGACCGTTCCAGCCGCTATAAGGCGCAGGCCGGGATCGGTCATTGCCTCGGCCCAGACCTGAAGGAGAAGACCGCGGTCAACGATGTCCTCGCGGATGCTCCGCAGGAATGCCTTCAGGACCTCGTGGGGTTCGGGCAACGGATCGGAGGAGCGGACCGCGTCGATCTCATCCAGAAGGTGGTCCAGGATTTCGCGGACTGAGATCTCGATGAGTTCGTCCTTGCTCTTGAAATGGCCGTAGATCGCACCCGCCGACAGGCCGGATTCGGCAATGATGTCCGCCATCGAGGTTCCCTGAAAACCCTTCCGGCCAAAGCACCGCAGTGCAGCGCCGGCGATCTGAAGACGGCGGGCCTGGCGGTGGGCATCGGTCACTCTGGGCATGCGTCCACCTCAAAAAGAATGGTTGTTCTTGACAGATCCCCTTCAGTAACCCACTATAAAGAACAATCATTCTTTTTACCAGCCGGGAGACACTCATGTCGATCGTTCCCGCGGCCGTGCCGCACACCAAGTGGTCGCGCGTCGTCCTCGTCGCCATCGCGGCAGCGTGCATTGTCGGGGTGGTGCTGTTGGCCTTCACGTGGGCGGGCATCACGTCCTCAGCGAAGAACATCCCCCTGGCCGTCACCGGTCCTCCCGCACAGGTCCGCGCACTGGAAAAGGCGTTGGAGGACAAGGCCGGGGGAACCTTCACGATCGGCACGGTGGAGGGCAGGGATGCAGCCACGGCGCTCATCCGCTCCCGGGACGCCTACGGTGCGGTGGTGCTGGGACAGGCCCCCGAGGTAGTCACCGCCTCCGCGAACGGCACCGTGGTGAGCCAGATCCTCACCGGCCTCGCCCAGCAGCTCCAGGCCCAGATCAACCAGGCCACGGCGGCCGCAGCCGGGCCGGCGGCCGCCGGCGGGCACCCGGCACCGGTTGCCCCGCAGGTCACCGTGACCGATGTCGTCCCGCTGGCCGCGTCAGATGCGAAGGGCACCGGCCTGGCTTTGGCGGCCTTCCCGCTGGCCTTTGGCGGCATGATCGGCGGCATCCTCGTCTCGCTCGTGGTGGTGGGGAACCGGCGCCGGCTGGGCACCTTGGCGCTCTACTCGATCCTGGCAGGAGGCCTGATCGTGCAGGTGATGCAGGGTCTCTATGGCGTGCTGCAGGGTAACGTCGTGTCCAACGGGCTGGGCGCCGCGCTGGCGCTGCTCGGGACGAGTTCGTTCATCGTCGGCCTCAACGCTCTGATCGGCACGGCAGGAATCCCGGTCGGGGCCGTGACGACCATGCTGATCGCGAACCCAATCTCTGCTGCCACCGCGCCCCTGCGGCATCTGCCCGGCGTGGCCGTGCCCGCTGAACACCCAACACCCAACACCAAACACCAAACACCAGCTGAGATTATCGTGCCGCCACCCTGCCTGGACGCGGTCCCTGCACCAGGCCTTCGCCGCCCTGTCCGTCATCTCAACCTTCACTCCCGTACCCGATGGGCAGCTCGATAGCCCCCGAGCGGGCCTCCCTTCGGCAAGGAAACTCATGCCTGCTCCCTGAACCGGGCGTTTGACACAGGGTGAGGCGCTCTAGTTGTCGCCTCAACCTGTTCTCGCTGCCGAGATGTTTAGCTGCTGCGCTGGGCCGCTATTTCTGCAGGAAGGTCAGCAGTGCCTGGTTGAACTCCTCGGAGTGGCTCACGTTGCAGCCGTGTGGTGCGCCGTGGAGGACGTGCAGGTCGCTGCCCGGCACGGCTGCGTGGGTCCGTGCACCGGATCCTTCGAAGGGCACGGTTCCGTCGCCGTCCCCGTGCAGGATCAGGGTCGGGACTCTGATGTTGGGCAGGTCGTCGCGGAAGTCGGTGGTTCCGAAAGCTTCCATGCAGGCCAGTGCCGCCTTTTTGTCAGCCTGCTTGCAGA
>NZ_JBEPPA010000031.1:0-15469 GCF_040547075.1 Arthrobacter sp. UYCu512 | reverse complement strand
GCGACTTCACGTTTGAGTTTCAACCCTTCGACGGTGGTGGTCGGCGGAATGGAGTTCAGCGGCATGTCGATGATCGTCGTGACGCCCCCGGCCGCGGCGGCCCGGGTCGCGGACGCGAACCCTTCCCACTCCGTGCGGCCCGGTTCGTTGACGTGGACATGGGTATCGACCAGGCCCGGGATCATCGTCTCGTCATCGGCGAGGTCTATGACCTGCGTCCCGGCCAGGGCATTACCCAACGGCTCGATCGCCACGATCCGCCCGCCCCGGATCCCGACCTCCCGCGCCGCGATCCCCGCCGTCGTCAACACACGCCGACCACGAACAACCAAGTCATAGGGTTCTTCAAGCATTGAGGTACTCCTTCGAGGGCGTTGATTCCATGGGCCGGAACCAGGGTGAATCAGGACCGAGTTGGCCGCCGATGGTGGTGCCGACCGTTTCGAGCAGCCGCCCGGCTTCGGCGATGCACTTTTCCACGTTCTCTTCAATCGAGGTCAGGGCAAACGTGGACTGGAATCCCGCGGCGCGCAACTGACCGGCCGTCAATGTAGTGCGCCCGCAGACGGCGATGACCGGTACGCCGGCCAGGGCCGCTGCCCGCGCCACTCCCATGGGGGTTTTGCCGAGCAGGCTTTGTTCATCCAGGCTGCCCTCGCCGGTGATAACGAGGTCCGCCCCGACCAGCCGATGGGCGAGGTCGGTAAATTCAAGGACGACATCGATGCCTGGCCGGCGGGAGGCCGCCAGGACCGCGATGGCGGCATACCCGACGCCGCCGGCGGCACCGGCGCCCGGTGCCTCGGCAGCCTTTTGTGCCCGGAACCCCAGCTCATGGCTGAGCACGTCCACGAAGTGTCCCAGCGCGGAGTCGAGCGTTCTGACGTCTTCGCTGGACGCCCCCTTTTGCGGGCCAAACACCGCCGCCGCACCATCCGGGCCAAGCAGCGGATTGTCCACATCACTTGCCAGAACGAACCGTGTTTCCTCCAGCCGCGTATCGAACCCGGAGAAATCAATCCATTTCAGCCGGGCCAGGGCAGCCCCGCCGGCCGGAATTTCGTTTCCGTCAGAATCAATGAAGCGGGCACCGAGCCCCTGCAGCACCCCGGCGCCGCCGTCGGTGTTGGCGCTTCCGCCAACACCGAGGATGATCTTGCGGCACCCTGCGTCCAAGGCTGCCCGGATCAGCTGCCCGGTACCCAGAGAAGTTGATCCCAACGCATCTCTGATGCCGCCGGGCAACACGGCAAGTCCTGATGCCGTCGCCATTTCGATAATCGCTTCGCGGCCACGGACGGCGAATTCGGCTTCCAGCGGCTCGCCCGTCGGGCCGCTGACGATAGCGGTACGGCGGGTGAAACCGCTGCCGACAGCAGCATCGAGGGTACCTTCGCCGCCGTCGGCCACGGGAATGCCATCCACGTCCAGGACCTGGCCGGCGGCCCGCTTTACGGAGCGAAGACCTGCCGTGAGATGGGCAACGATGTCCGGGGCCGTCAGTGAGCCCTTGAACTTGTCCGGTGCTATGACCACTCTCATGCCGGGGGTTCCTTTCAATGATTCGGACGCGCCGGGTTGGCGCGCGGGAGACGGCTGGTGTTAGTCAAGCATTGCGATGATGGCCGTGGGGGCGTCGGCGCCCTGCGCAGCGACCTCCTCGAACTCGTTGATCGCATTGATCTCGGTGCCCATGGAGATGTTGGTGATCTTTTCCAGGATCACCTCGACCACCACGGGAACGTTGAACTCGCTCATCAGCGCCTTGGCCTTGTCGAAGGCTGCCGAAAGGTCACTCGGGTCTTCCACCCGGATGGCTTTGCAACCCAGGCCTTCGGCAACCTTCAAGTGGTCCACGCCATAGCCCTTGGTCTCCGGAGAGTTGATGTTTTCGAACGCCAGGGACACGTTCTGCTCCATCTTGAAGCCGCGCTGGGACTGGCGGATCAGGCCCAAGTACGAGTTGTTCACCACCACGTGCACGTACGGGAGGTTGAACTGTGCGCCGACGGCCAGTTCTTCGATCATGAACTGGAAATCGTAGTCGCCGGACAAGGCAACGACTGTCTCGTCCGGCTTCCCGCGGACCACACCGAGTGCGGCAGGTCCGGTCCATCCCAGCGGGCCGGCCTGGCCAGCGTTGATCCATTTGCGGGGCCCGAACACGTGGAGCATCTGGGCACCGGCGATCTGGGAGAGGCCAATCGTGGTTACGTAAGTGGTGTCTTTGCCGAAGGACTTGTTCATTTCCTCGTAGACACGCTGCGGCTTGATCGGGACATTTTCAAAGTGCGTTTTGCGCTGCAGCGATCCCTTGCGCAGGACGCATTCGCCGACCCAGTCGCTGTAATCGGGCAAGGTGCCGGCGGCTTTGCGCTCCCGGGCCAGCTCCAGGAGCCCGTCCAATGCCGCGCCGGCGTCGGAGGCAATGCCCAGGTCCGGGGAGAAGACGCGGCCGATCTGGGTCGGTTCGATGTCGATGTGCACGAACTTGCGGCCGGACGTGTAGGTGTCCAGTCCGCCGGTGTGGCGGTTGGCCCAGCGGTTGCCGATCCCGATCACAAAGTCCGAGGCCAGCATGGTCTCGTTTCCGTAGCGGTGTGAGGTCTGCAGGCCCACCATGCCGGCCATCAGGCGGTGGTCGTCCGGGATGCTGCCCCAGCCCATCAGGGTGGGGATGACCGGGACGTTGAGCAGTTCGGCCAGTTCGACAAGCTGTGCCGAGGCCGAAGCGTTGATCACGCCGCCGCCGGCGACGATCAAGGGGTGCTGCGCCGCGGTGAGCATGTCCAGGGCCTTGTCCAACTGCTTGCGGCTGGCTTTGGGCTTTTCCACCGGAAGGGGCTCGTAGGTGTCGATGTCGAATTCGATCTCGGCCATCTGCACATCGAACGGGAGGTCCAGCAGCACCGGGCCGGGGCGGCCGGAGCGCATCAGCTGGAAGGCTTTCTGAAAGGCGCCGGGGATCTGGCCGGGCTCCAGAACTGTCATTGCCATTTTGGTGACGGGTTTGGCGATGGATTCGATGTCCACGGCCTGGAAGTCTTCCTTGTGGAGCTTGGCAACGGGGGCCTGCCCGGTGATGCAGAGCATGGGGATGGAGTCCGCCCACGCCGCATAGAGTCCGGTGATCATGTCGGTGCCGGCGGGACCGGACGTGCCGATGCAGATGCCGATGTTCCCGTCCTTGGCCCGGGAGTACCCGTCGGCCATGTGCGAGGCGCCTTCCACGTGCCTGGCGAGGGTGTGGCGGATGCCACCGTGCTCCCGCATCGCCGAGTAAAAGGGGTTGATCGCAGCACCTGGCAGGCCGAACGCCTCAATGGCGCCCTCCTTTGCCAGGATCGCGACGGCTGCATCTACGGTGCGCATTTTCGTCATGGTGTTCTCCTTGAAAGTCTGTTGGGTGTGCTGGTCCGGCTCAGGTGCGGCAGTGTTACTTGCGGCCGCTGAGCTGGAGGGTCTGCTTGAACAGACCCGAGTGGTCGAGGCCGCCGTCGCCCTGGTTGACAGTGGCTGCGACGAGCTGAGCGGCGAGGGCGCCGAGCGGGAGCGAGACGTTGGCTTCGCGGGCGGCCGAAGTGACGATACCCATGTCCTTGTGGTGGAGCGCGAGGCGGAAGCCGGGCGCGAAGTCGCGGTCCAGCATCTTCTGGCCCTTCTGGTCCAGCACTTTGGAGCCGGCCAGGCCGCCACCGAGGACCTTGAGCGCGGCATCAGTATCCACGCCGTAGGCCTCAAGGAAGGCTACGGCTTCGCCCAGTACCTGGATGTTGACGGCGACGATCAGCTGGTTGGCCGCTTTGACGGTCTGCCCGGAGCCGGCTGGGCCTACGTGGACGATGGTCTTTCCCACAGCGTTGAGCACGTCCTGTGCTGCTTCGAAGTCTGCTGCGTCGCCGCCGACCATAATGGAAAGCGCGGCGGTGATGGCGCCCTGCTCGCCGCCTGACACCGGGGCGTCCAGGGCACGGATACCGGCGGCCTTGGCATCGTCCGCCAGCCGCTTGGCCACATCGGGGCGGATGCTGCTGGCATCAATCCAGAGGGTGCCCTGCTTCGCGTTCGCGAACAGGCCCTCGGGTCCGGAGACGACGCTTTCGACGTCAGGTGAGTCCGGAACCATCGTAATAACGACGTCCGCGTCCCTGACAGCGTCGGCGATGCTCGCTGCACCCCGGCCGCCCTCGGAGACCAGCGTGTCGATCTTGTCCTGGCTGCGGTTGAAGCCGGTGACGCTGTGGCCTGCCTTGACGAGGTTGATGGCCATGGGAAGGCCCATGATGCCGAGACCGATGACTGTGACGTTGCTCATGTTGTATTCCTTTGCTGAAGTAGGGTGGCCGGTGCGCGGTCAGTGCGCAGCAGGCTGGCGGATGGCCCAGTTGAAGGCGGCTTTGGCCGGTTCTTTGTATTCGAGGCCGATGTAGCCCGTGTAGCCGAGTTCGCGGCTCCGGGAGATCCATTCGCCGAGCGGGAGGTTTCCGGTTCCGGGGGCTCCGCGGCCGGGGTTGTCGGCGATTTGGATGTGGCCGAAGTCTTTGGCGTGCTGTTCAATCACGGCGGCGACGTCGTCCCCGTTGACGGCCAGGTGGTAGAAGTCGGCAAGGAGCTTGATGTTCTCCGCGCCGGACTCGTCCTTGACCCTGGCGATCACCTTCAGGGCGTCGGCGGCCGTGAGCAGCGGGTAGCGCGGTGCGCCGCTGACCGGCTCCAGCAGGACGGTGCCACCGATCCGCGCGACGGCGGCGGCGGCCGTCGCGAGGTTCTCGGCGGCCACGGCGTCCTGCTGTTCGGCGGAATCTCCCGCAGTGCGGTTGCCGTAGAGGGCGTTGAACGCTGTGCACCCGAGTCGCTCGCCGATGCCCGCGACGACGTCGATGTTGTCCAGGAACTCGGCCGAGCGGGCCGGCCAGGACACCAGGCCACGGTCGCCTTCCGGCATGTTGCCTGCGTTGAAGTTCAGACCCGAGAGCTGGACACCGGCGTCGGAAATGGCCTTCTCAAACTTGGCTACCTCGCTGTCCGAGGGTACGGAGGTCTCAAACGGCCACCAGAATTCGACGGCGTCAAACCCTGCTGCCTTGGCGGCCGCGGGCCGCTCGAGGAGCGGCAGTTCCGTCAGCAGGATGGAGCAGTTCACGGTATACGTCATTGGATTCGTCCTTAGCCCTCTGAACCGGCAACAACCGGTAGTCTTGATATCTTCCAGATTCCGCTTTGTGGAATCTTTATTCTGCTTTATGAAAAGTTTAGGCTTCGTTGTCCGCGACGTCAACCTGCGCAGCACCCCGGTGGCGGTTAAAGCGCGACGCCCCGGCCTAGTAGGGCCGGGGCGCACGCGCGGGTGGTTAGGTCAGGCGGATCTGGCGGTTGACATCCTTGTAGAGCAGGTAGCGGAAATTGCCGGGGCCGCCGGCGTAGCATGCCTGCGGGCAGAAGGCACGCAGCCACATAAAGTCGCCCGCCTCGACCTCTACCCAGTCATTGTTGAGCAAGTACATGGCCTTGCCCTCCAGGACGTACAGGCCGTGCTCCATCACGTGTGTTTCCGGGAATGGGATCACTCCGCCAGGCTTGAACGTCACGATGTTCACGTGCATATCGTGGGCCAGATCGCCGGGGTCCGCGAAACGTGTGGTCTTCCAGACGCCGTCAACATCCGGCATTTCACGCGGCTCGACTTCCTGGTCACTGGTGACAAAGGATTTCGCCTCGTAGCCTTCCAACCGCTCGTAGGCCTTGCGGATCCAGTGGAAGGAGACGATCTCATCCGAGACGTTCTCCAGGCCCCACTGCGCGCCGGCAGCAATGTAGGCGTAACCGCCTTCTTCGAGCTGGTGCAGTTCACCGTCAAGCGTCAGATTAACCTTGCCCTTGGTGACGAAGATGACGCCTTCAACGCCAGCCTCGAATTCCGCCTTGGGCGCGCCGCCGCCCGGGCCAATCTCCACGATCAGCTGGGAAAAAGTAGTAGCGAACCCGGAGATTGGGCGGGCGATGATCCATGAGCGGGTGTTCGAAAAGCCCGGCAGGTTGCTGGTGACGATGTCTGTCAGGACGCCCTTCGGGATGACCGTATAGGCTTCCGTGACGATGGCGCGCTCGGTGGTGAGGTGGGTCTGCGGCGGCAAGCCGCCTTCAGGTGTGTAGTACTTGCCCATCAGGTGAATCCTTACTTAGGAGGTGGAAGTGGTGGCCAGCCGGGGGTGGGCCAGTGCTGTCAGCCGTGGAACTCCGACGCCGGCAAGCGCCTGGACTTCGTCGGCACCTACGGCGCCGCACTGGACGCCGCGCAGCACAAAAGCCGCCAGTGCCCGGGCGGTGGCCGGCTCGTCCATCACGCCGCCTTCGGTCTGTTCAACGTAGTTTCGCAGCCGGGCAGCGGCGGCCGGAAGCCCTTGGCGATAGAAGGCGTAGCTAGCTGAAAAACGGCTGGGCAGCTGGGCTGGATGGAGGTCCCAGCCCTGGTAGTAGCCCCGCTCCAGCGAACGGCGGACCAGCCGGCCATGGATCGCCCAGGCATTCTCAACACCATCTCCGACGGGAATGATATTGGTCGAGCCGTCGGAGAGGCGGATGCCCGTACCGGCGACAGCCAGCTGCATAACCTCCTTGGCGAAGTCGGCCACGGGATGTTCCATCGACTGGTACTCGGCAGAGATCTGCAGGGACGCGGAATAGTCGTACGTTCCGTAGTGCAGGGCACTGATCCGGCCCGGGACGATGTGCGGCAGCTGCGCCACCGGGGAGGTCCCGTCGGGACCGAGGATGAGTTGGGGTGTTTCCACCTGCACTTCAAACCTGAGCCGCCCGTGCGGCAGCGAGTGGATCTCCTCAAGCCGGGAGACGGCATAGTCCATGGCCTGCACTTGGGCCACTGTGGTGACCTTGGGCAGTGTCAGGATAAGGCCCTCCGGGAGTTCGCCGGCGGCCGCAAGTGATGCCACGAAAAGATCCAGCGTGCGAAGTCCCCGGTTTCGGGTGGCAGCTTCAAAGCACTTGAAGCGGATGCCAATGAACGGCGGCGCCGTGCCCGCAGCAACCGCGGCCGCCACGGCCGCAGCCGCACCCACAGCCGCAGCATCCTCAGCGTCGTCTCCCCGGTCCCCGTAGCCGTCCTCGAAGTCCAGCCTCAGGTCCTCGATCGGCTCGGCTGCCAGTTTGGGTGCCACCCGGGCGGCCACCGAGTTGGCGAGTTCGGCATCCTGGCCGAGCAGTTCGCCGATGCGGGCCAAGCCGCCGTGGGCCTCTGCTGCCGCCAGCGCTTGGGCTCCCCACTCGGCCGCCAACGACGGCGTGAACCGGTCTGCGGGAACGTAGACCGTGTGCACCGGTTGGCGGGAACCGTCGTCGCCCGGGTAGTTCTGCTCCAGCAGGCGGTCCGTTGCCACGAGTTGCGCTTCGATCTCGGCCAGGTCCCTGCTGGTCAGCGAAAGGTGCTGTGCCACCTTTCAGCCGACCAGTTCGTAGGCGGGGGTGGTGAGGAAGTCCGTGTATTCCTCGGAGAGGCAGATGTCCGCGATCAGCCCGCTGGCGGGCTGGTAGTAGCGGCGGAACGCCTCATCGCCGAACTCGGAACGGAGCCGCTCCGTTTCCTCGCCCAGGATGCGCTCCACCAGTTCCCGCGTGACGGTGTTGCCGGTATCTGCCAGGACGGATTTGTTGCGGATCTGCTGCCAGACCTGCGAGCGGGAGATCTCCGCCGTGGCGGCGTCCTCCATAAGGTTATGGATGGCCACAGCACCGTTTCCGGAGATCCAGACCGCGGTGTAGGCGACGGCGACGTAGAGGTTCAGGCGCAGGCCGGCCTCGGTGACCTGGCCGTCGGCCGAAGCGATATCCAGGAGTTGTTCCGCGGTGACCGAGACCTCTGGCCGCAGCTTGTCCAGCTGGTTGGGACGGTCGCCAAGGACCGAATCGAACACTTCACGGCACGTCGGCACCAGATCTGGGTGGGCCACCCAGGACCCGTCGAAGCCATCGTTGGCCTCCCGGGTTTTGTCAGCCCGGACCTTGGCAAATGCGGCTTCCGTAACCTCAGGATGTCGGCGGTTGGGGATCACCGCAGCCATGCCTCCCATCGCAAAAGCGCCGCGGTGGTGGCAGGTCTTGACCAGCAGTTCCGTGTAGGCGCGCATAAACGGTGCCGTCATGGCCACCGAGGCGCGGTCCGGAAGAACAAACTCCTCGCCGGCATCGCGGAAATACTTGATGATGCTGAACAGGTAGTCCCAGCGTCCGGCGTTGAGTCCGGAGGCGTGGTCGCGGAGTTCGAACAGGATCTCGTCCATTTCAAACGCAGCAGGAATCGTCTCGACCAGCACCGTGGCACGGACGGTTCCCTGCGGGATGCCGAGCCGGTCCTGGGCGAAGACAAACACATCGTTCCAGAGCCGCGCTTCACGGTGGCTCTCCATCTTGGGCAGATAGTAGTACGGGCCCTGTCCGTTGCTGATGAGTTGCTTGGCGACGTGGAAGAAGTGCAGACCGAAATCAACCAGCGCGCCGACCGCCGGCCGACCGTTAACAAGAAGGTGGCGTTCCTCCATGTGCCAGCCGCGCGGACGTGCGACGACGACGGCGAGCGGTACATCCGTCCGGAGGGTGTACTCCTTTCCCTCCGGGGAGATGTAGCTCAGTGTGCCAGCGGCGGCGTCCCGCAGGTTCAGGATCGCGTCTATAACGTTGGCCCAGGTGGGTGTGCTGGCATCCTCAAGATCTGCCAGCCAGACCTTTGCGCCCGAGTTCAGCGCGTTGATGGCCATTTTGGCCGGTGTGGCGGGTCCGGTCATTTCCACACGCCGGTCCTGCAGGGCGGCCGGAGCGGGGGCCACCGTCCAGTCGCCCGCGCGGACGTCCCGGGTCTCGGGCAGGAAGTCGAGCTTGCCGGTCCGGGCTACCTGCTCGCGCCTAACCACGCGGGCCGCGAGGAGTTCGGCACGGGTACCGGCGAAGCGAAGGTGGAGTTCCTCCACAAAGGCCAACGCCTCCGGGGTCAGAATTTCTTCGGCACGTGCAATCGGGTGCGGGTCAGTGACTGAGAGAGCCATGGTCCGGGTCCTTTCCTTGACGGTGAATCAGGCTTTTGCGAAGACAGCTGCACGTGCTGCGTGGGCTGCGTGGGCGACCGCGGACGCTACGTCGGCGGCAACATGCGGATCAAAGACACTGGGAATGATGTAGCTGGCGTTAAGCTCGTCATCGGCCACACGGTTGGCGATTGCCTCGGCGGCGGCCACCAGCATCTCCGGGATGATGTCCGATGCTCCGGCGTCCAGGAGGCCGCGGAAGAAGCCGGGGAAGGCCAGCACGTTGTTGATCTGGTTCGGGAAGTCGCTGCGGCCGGTGGCCACAACTGCCGCGTGAAGGGACGCGACGGCCGGGTCGATTTCCGGGGTCGGGTTGGCCATGGCGAAGACGATCGCGTCCTTCGCCATGGAAGCGACCTGCTCCTCGCCGATCACGTTGGGGGCGCTGACGCCGATGAAGACGTCGGCGCCCTTAATCGCCTCATGCAGTGTCCCGGAGAAGCCTTCCTCGTTGGTGTTCGCCGCGATCCAGCTGCGGTGTTCGTCGTCGTAGTCCTGGCCGGAGTGGATGGCACCGGAGCGTCCGGCGGCGATGATGTGCCGGGCGCCCTGGACCTTGAGCAGCTGGATAATGGCCGAACCGGCGGCACCAACCCCCGAGACGACGATCCGCACGTCGGCGAGCTTTTTGTCCACCACCCGCAGCGCGTTGACCAGGGCAGCCAGGGTGACAATGGCGGTGCCGTGCTGATCGTCGTGGAAGACAGGGATGTCAAGCTCTTCGCGGAGGCGGTTCTCGATCTCGAAGCAGCGCGGTGCGGCGATGTCTTCAAGGTTCACACCACCGTAGACGGGGGCTAGGGCCTTGACGATCATGATGATTTCCTCGGTGTCCTGGGTGTCCAGGCACACCGGCCAGGCGTCGACATTGGCGAACTGCTTGAACAGCGCCGCCTTGCCTTCCATTACGGGCAGGGCAGCCGCGGGGCCAATGTTGCCCAGGCCCAAGACGGCGGACCCGTCGGTCACGACGGCGATTGTGTTGCGCTTGACTGTGAGGTTCCGGGCGGCGTCGGGGTTCTCGGCGATCGCCATACAAACGCGCGCCACTCCCGGCGTGTAGGCACGGGAGAGATCGTCGCGGTTGCGGAGGGCCACCTTGGGCACCACCTCGAGCTTGCCGCCGAGGTGCATTAGGAAGGTACGGTCCGAGACGTTGCGGACCGTAACGCCCGCGAGAGCGTTCAGCGCGTCTTTGACGCGGCCGGCGTGCTCGTCGTCGGTGGTGTTGCAGGTGACATCGACCACGAGCGTCTCGTGGTGGGACTCGGTGACGTCCAGCGCGGTAATTGCGGCACCGGCAGCGCCGACAGCGGCCGCGAGTTCGCTCGTGGCGGTGAAGCTGGACGGCGCGTCCACGCGAAGGGTGATCGAATTTCCGGGGCTCGGGTTCGCCATTGAATGTTCCTCCAGTTCGGGCCCGGGGATGGGCTGCTGTGCTAAATGAAAAAGTTTCGTATTATGGATATTATTATCTACTGAGTGGAAATACAACCCTGCGGTGTTGTGGTGAGACTCAGCGCGGTGCTGTATCTTAGGGATTTCAAGCAATTATTTTCACGATGTGGATATAACGTGCCGGACCGATCCAGCAGGAGACCATTGTTATGGCCGAAAAAGCCCCCGGAGGCGTGCAGTCCGTTGAGCGCGTCTTCGAACTCTTGGAACTCATTACCGACGCCGGCGGAAATGTCACGTTGAGCGAGCTCTCGTCCTCGACCGAATTGCCGCTCCCGACGATTCACCGCCTGCTGCGCACGCTCGTAACGCTGGGTTACATCAGGCAGCTGCCCAACCGCCGCTACGCATTGGGGCCCCGACTGATCCGGCTCGGCGAAGCGGCGAACCAGCAGCTGGGCGCCGTCGCCCGGCCACAACTGAAGTCCCTCGTGGACCGACTGGGCGAGACAGCCAACATGGCGGTACTGGATTCGGACATGGTCATCTACGTGGCACAGGTGCCGTCCCTGCACTCCATGCGGATGTTCACCGAGGTGGGCCGCCGTGCCCATACCCATGCCACCGGCGTCGGCAAGGCAATCCTGGCCCAGCTCGACGACGAAACCGTCCGCGGGATTGTCCACCGCAGCGGGATGCCCATTGCCACGCCGAAAAGCATTGGCGACGTGGAGAGCCTGCTCCTTGAGCTGAAGCTGATCCGTGAACGTGGCTACTCCATCGATGAGGAAGAACAGGAAATTGGCGTTCGTTGCTTCGCTATGGCGGTTCCTGATTCACCCACCCCGGCAGCCATTTCGGTGTCCGGTCCGGTGTCGCGGGTGGACCAGTCCTTCGCGGAACGTGCCGTGCCCTTGCTGCGTGAAGCCGCACTGGCAATTTCAGCTGAGCTGAACCACCAGTAGGCCTTGTTGGCACTGTCTTCGCGGCCGTCGCGAAGACAGTGCCAACCGCGGGCGTTGGGGGTCAGTGTCCGGCCGGGCCGCCGGTAGACTCCAGCGGCACTTCCTTGCCGTCGCAGTCAATCAGCTTGCCGTTTTCGTAGCGGTCACCGTCGGCCAGGCACTTGAGGTCTTCCTCGCGGATGACCCGCCCTGTTCCGGCGACGAAGACCGACTGGTTCTCCGAGTTTCCTGCCTTCAGGTGGTTGAAGAGCAGGTTCAGTGCGATGGCCATCACGGCGGCGGAGCTGATGCCGGAGTGGAAGATGGTGCCGAACCAGGACGGAAACTTGTCGTAGAAGGTGGGAGCGGCAATCGGAATCATGCCGAAGCCGATCGATGCCGCCACGATGATCAGGTTCATGTTATTGCGGTACTCCACCTTTGCCAGAGTCCTGATGCCGCTCGCGGCGACCGTTCCGAAAAGTACAATCCCGGCTCCGCCAAGGACTGCCGTCGGGACCGCAGCAACAACCCGGCCCATCACCGGCAGCAGGCCAAGAAGGACCAGGATAACGCCGCCTGCCGCGACAACGTAGCGGCTCTTGATCTTGGTGACGGCTACCAGGCCCACATTCTGGGCAAACGCACTCTGGGTGAAGGAGCCAAAGACCGGCGCCACCATGCTGGAGACCATATCGGCGCGCAGGCCGGCAGCGATCCGTTTGGAATCGGTTTTGGTGCCGACGATTTCCCCGACGGCCAGAATGTCGGCCATGGTCTCGGTCAGGATGACCAGGACCACGATCACCATCGAAATGATCGCGGCGACTTCGAAGGTCGGGGCACCGAAGTGGAAGGGCGTGGGAAAGGCAACGATCGGCCCACTACCCACCTTCGAAAAGTCGGCCATGCCGGTGACAACCGCAACCACGGTACCAATCACAATTGCCAGCAGGATGGAGAGCCGGGAAATGGTGGCACTGCCGACCTTACTGAGAATCAGGACCAGGGCAAGCGTCACCGCGGCCAGCCCGATGTTGGCCATACTGCCGTAATTGTCGGCTTTCCTGTTTCCACCCATGGCCCAGTTGGCGGCGACGGGCATCAGCGTCAACCCAATGGTGGTGATGACGGTTCCGGTGACCACGGGCGGGAAGAACCGGACGATCTTGGAGAAGACCGGGGCAATGAGCAGGCCGATGGCGGCAGAGACGATGACAGCACCGAAAACTGCCGGCAGGCCGCCACCGCCCGTAACGACTGCGACCATGGTGGCGACGCTGGCAAACGACACACCCTGCACCAGCGGCAGCTGCGAACCGAAGAACGGCAACCCGAGGGTCTGCAGAAGTGTGGCAAGGCCGCCCATAAAGAGCGCTGCGGCAATGAGGATTCCAACGTCTGCGGGCGACAGTCCCGCTGCCTGACCCACAATCAGCGGCACGGCAATGATTCCGCCGTACATCGTCAGGACGTGTTGGAAGCCGTAGGCGAAGCTGCTTCCGATGGAAAGCCGTTCGTCTTCGGGGCGGGCCGAAGACGTGCGGCCGCCGCTCGCCTTGGCGGAGTTCTTGGCATTTTTTAGGTTCATGGCAGACCTTCTTGGTTCATGGCAGACGTCGTCGTCTGGCTAACTGGTGTCTGGCTAACTGGATGCTGCAGGTACGTCGGTGGTGCGGTGGCGCAGGTACGGAGTACCCGCGCCACCGCCATGTTCTTCAACTCAGCAGAAGCCGGCGATTCCCGACCATGCAATGGCCGCCGGAGTGGACTCCTCGCGCTGGACGGTGGCCTCGATCAGGCCGTACGGCCGGTCTGCGGCGAAGAAGACCTCATTGGGGTTGTCAAGGCCGAAGGGTGAGAGGTCCACCAGGAAGTGGTGCTTGTTCGGCATGGAGAATTTGATCTCGTCGATCTCCGCGTGGGCCTCCAGGACCTTCTTGCCCATGTCGAAGAGTGTCTGTTGCAGGGCGTGCGAGTAGTTCTCGGTGAACCCTTCAAGAAGCAGGCCCTTGACATCTTCATAGCTCTTGTTGAAATCGAAGCTGCTGAAGTCCGTCCCGGTCTTGAAGCGCCAGCGCGCGGCCACATCCGTAGCCAGGATCCGGTCCGTGGTCTCCGGCAGCGTCGTGTACCTGTCCTTGGGGTAGCCGACGAAGCCTGACTGGGTGGTTTTGAGGACGGTGAGGTCCCGGAGCCCGGAAATGAGGTGGTTGGTGTCACCGTCACGGATGAGTACGACGGTGCGGATTTCCTGTCCGTTGCGCACGAATGAATGGTCGTGGGAGGTGCCGTGGGACTGGATGCGGTCCCAACTGTAGGCCTCGGCTTCCCAGCGTCCGCCGGAGACCCAGTCGAAGCTGGAGGTGAAGTGATTACCCAACCGAAGCAGCAAAGCCTCGGGCGAGCCGATGCCTTCGCGGGCGAACGCGTACACCGTGTTCTTCTGGGTGTCGGTTGGCACAACGTGGGCGTTGTCCCCCGCCAGATGCGCAGCGGAAAAATCGCCGCGGAGCTGTGAGGAGACGTTGAGATCCTCAATTTCGTGCCGGTCCGAATCCCGCGTGATCTTGACGACGCGGACTTCCGCCTTGCCGAACTGATTTTCGCCAAGGATGATGTTGCTGCTCATGGTCTGCTCCAAACTTCCGTTATGTGAAAGAAATAATCCACACTGAAAACGGGCGCATTTTCTATTGCGTCCAATGGTTTGCTGTCGACCCAAACAAAAAATGAGCCGACATCGCTACGATGTCAGCTCATTACAACCCTGCCTGCTGCTCCCAGGTTACGTGACGTCCGCCACGAAGTACTTCAACACTAAGGGACACAGACCGTGTTGTACATCACAATCCAGAAGAAACTTTTCCGCACCGCGCCGGTTCCGCGCACCCACCGAGCCCCTTGACCGACCGATCCCACGTCCGTATGCTTTTTCATACAGTAAAAAAGAAATTTCATCAGATGGAAATGAGGTCGTTATGTCGCATGATGAGGGGCACGTGCCCGCACAGTCGGAATCTTCAGCAGGGTCAGCAGCGCCAGCTCCTGACTTCTATTTTCCTGCCGGCGGCGGTACGGATCCTGACTTCGCTCCGCGCGCTGAGACGGTGAACGTTCGGGGCCCATTCTCACGGTGGCTGCACAAATCGCTGCTCGCCGGCAGGTGACGGGACTCCCCTGCCGGGTTACGAACACCGCCGGAGCGCCGGTTGTTGGGCTGCTTAAAGCGCGACGGCGATCGCGCATCAGCCGGATCGGACACGTCAGGCTTGGGTTGAAACCAGCGGCCCACGGCAACTCCGCATAAATCCCAGGGCTGGAATCAGGTACCGGATCCACGTCAAGCGCCACAATCCCGCGGCCCCGCGGCTTCGCGGCGTGGCCAGGGTGGGTCAACGCGTGTTGCCATCACCCCGCGCCGAGGGCCCCGGACCCCGCCGCGGCGCATCTTCCGCCACAATCAGCGGACCATCCGGACGCTTCTTTAACTTCCCGCGGCGATGGACCCTGGCGGGCATCTCCGAGCACAAGCGACACTGATGAACTGGCTATTGCCGTGGTGTGCGGCAACGTTGTCTAAAACCAATGTCTCCAAGCCAGCTCTTTCAAGGAAGCTGGTGCAAGTCCGTCCCGGACCGCGGGTACCAGCTTCGCGACGGTTCACAGTCGAGCAGGCGCGTCCCGCAGTTCCGTGCGCCCGGCCGTGGAGGTAATGTCCACGAACGGGCGCGCTGTCGGCTCGGCGATATACGCGGCCACGGCGAAGGAACGCGCGGTGGTGGACCCTCAGGAGTCCCCGCCGGCCCCTCCCGTAGTCCCGGCCGTGACATCCAGCAGGCGGTATTTTTCGATTGCCTGGGCGGGTGCTTGGGTGTCTACTTCGCCGCGGCGGGCGAGCATCTGCAGGGAACGGACGACCACTGAGTGGATGTCGTTCTTGAAGAAGCGTCGTGCTGCGGCGCGGGTGTCGGAGAAGCCGAAGCCGTCCGCGCCGAGGGAGGCGAACTCGTTCGGGATGAACTGGCGGATCTG
>NZ_JBEPPA010000030.1:0-19215 GCF_040547075.1 Arthrobacter sp. UYCu512 | reverse complement strand
GCCAACGACTGTGCTGGAAATCTGCCTTTGAGGACGCCCGGACAGAAGACCCAGTGGAGCTCTACTCTGAACTCCCCTGGCGTGACGCCGATCACTCATTCCGTCCGTGTAGAAAAAATTACGCCACAGAATTCATCTAGGCGAGCCGTTTATAGCTATTCGCGTGAGAACTTCAGGGCCACCTCTTCCCACCTCAGTTAACATGTTGGAAACATTTGGAACCAAGGCCGCGCGCATCCACGCGGCGCCCGCGGTGCTAAAGTTTGGCACCTCAGGCTTGTGACTTGCGTCTCCAGCAAGCAAGCCGAGCGTGAGGGAAAGTTGGTACCTGGTGTCTGCCCGTGCTGATCGGTTCATCACTCCCCATTCCCCAGTGGAGGGTCTGAACCGCCGGAAACTCTCATTCCTGCCGGTTTTTGCACAGGCGATAGCCGCGGTGGCGCCCGCGGGTGCCATGTCTGTCATTCCGGCTCTTGTCTTTCCGGGTCTTGTCTTTGGATCCAGTGGACCTAACCTGGTGCTGACATTCGGTGCAGCCATGGCGGTCATGGTTCTGGTTTCATTCTGTCTGAGACCGATGGCAAAGCGCATGGCTGCAGTCAGCGGCCTCTACAGCTACACGGCGAAAGGACTTGGCCAGCGGACAGCAATTACCGCTGGCTGGTCCGCCATGTTCGGGTACGCCGTCGTCGCCATGGCCGGCCTACTAGTTGTCGGCACATACGTCGTTCAGCTGTTCATCAACCTTGGGGTGACCCCCGCAGACTCCAGAGTCGTCACTGTGCTCGTTATTCTTGCCACGGCGTCCGCCGCCTGTTTCCTCATGGTTAGGGGAATCCAGATATCCGCGTGGGCCACGTTGTTGATGGAGTCCATTTCAATTGGAGTCCTCGCCGTCCTCATGCTTGCTTACTTCGCCTTTCACGCGCCGAAGGTTAACGTCGAGAGCTTGTTTGTCTGGACCGGGAATTTAGACTTGTTACCAATCGGAATCGTCGTGGCTGTAAGTGCCTTTGTCGGCTTCGAAAGCCCGACCACACTGGGAGGCGAGGCGCAGCGGCCTTTCGTCAGCGTCCCAAGGGCCATCACGTGGACCCCCATCATGGCGGGCGTGCTTTATCTTTTGGCCGTAGTCTCCCAGGACGTGGCCCTCAAAGGGGCACCGCCAAACATCGTAGCCAGCTCCACTCCGTTGTCCGATTTGTTTTCCCAGACTTCCCCCGTGTTCGCCGCAGTCCTTGACCTGGGCATCGCAGCATCCTGGTTTGCGTGCACGATCGCATCGGTAAATGCCCTTGCTCGGATAGTTTTCTGTATGGGAAGAGAAGGGATTGCGCCGCGACTGTTCGGCACCACGCATCCCGCCTTTCGAACCCCCTCCGCGGCAATCATTTGCGTAATGCCGGTAGTTGCCATGGTTCCGATCGCGATCATCATCTCTGGTACCAGTCCTGAGCGGGGCCTGGTGGACCTGTTCACCCTGGGCGCCTACGGTTACCTTGGCTCCTATATTTTGGCCAGCGCATCCCTACCCTTCTTCCTGCGCCGAATAGGAGAAAACACTCACGTAAGCTGGATATTGGGAGCGTTATCCACCGTGACCCTCGGGGCCGTGCTCTGGACGGCGGCGGCGGCTTCAGTTCGCACAGGCAACCTGCAGGCTGTCATCTATGGTGGTGTCGTGCTCGGCAGCATCATTTATGCCACGTTCCTGCACCGCCGGCTACCCGAGCGTCTGGCGGCCGTGGGCATCTACGACGAGACCCGGGAATTAGACCTGTTTCGTGGCGGGCCCGACCGATGAACTATAGGGCAACGCATTCCAATGCAGCGTCAAACTCCTTCCGGATCCTGGAGATCGTGGCACGGCTCGGAACGGGGACTACGGCGAAAGAGATCACGAATGCTTTGCAGATGCCCCAGGCGACCGCCTACCGGATTCTGAATTCGCTCGTCGCGGACGAATATTTGGTCCGCACATCTAACCTCCGCGGATTCGCGCTCGGACACGCTCTGTCAGGCTTGGTTACGGCAGCGACGCCCCCCACCGTTCCCACCGCGGCCCGAACCGTCATAGAGAAATTCCGAAGCGGAAACCGTTTTGCAGTGCACCTAATCATGTTCCGGAACGCTTCCCTCCGAATCGCAGATGAAGATCCCGATTATCCGCTCCACTCAGTATTCGAAATGCTTCGGTATCCACACAGCTCTGCGGCAGGGAAACTGATGCTTGCTGAACTTGCCGATTCCGCACCCCCATTCCCGAAAGGGCCGCTGATGCAACTGACACAGCACACCATCACGGACAGGGGTCAATTGGAAAAACAACTCGCGGAAATAAGGATCAAGGGCGAGGCCTCGGAAATTAACGAATTAGAGCAAGGATCTGCCAGCCTGGCGCTTCCAGTAAGACTGCCTAACGAACCGGTCGGCGCAGCCCTCTGCCTCTCCAGTCCTGCAGAACGGTTTGCCATAATCTGCGAACACTCGGAAGCGGCCCGCGACCTGACATCACGACTGGCACCTTTGCTGTTCTGAATAGAAGTCGAAAGGGAACGAGCCCGGCATTCCCTATGGCTGCATACCGACAGCCATAACTCAGTACTGCGGGCCAACGCCAAACGCAGAACTCGGTCCCGAGTGCGCTTCGTGTCCGATTAGGCAACGGACAACCGGGGTAGTTCATAAACCGGCCAGTCAGCTAATGCGGATCCGTGGATGCTCTCGCCACCCTCCCAGTGGCCGGTTGCGCCGGATCCGTCCTAGCGCCCTCGACAACCTCGATATGTCCTTACTGCGGGATTCTGTCCAGGGTGTCGCGCTCGGCCCCGATAGTGGTGTTCTCACCATGGCCGGTGCGGACCACCGTTTCAGGCGGAAGGGTCAGCAGCCGTTCCCGAATCGAAGCAA
Organism: Arthrobacter sp. UYCu512; assembly: GCF_040547075.1. NCBI lineage: Bacteria > Bacillati > Actinomycetota > Actinomycetes > Micrococcales > Micrococcaceae > Arthrobacter > Arthrobacter sp. UYCu512. The sequence continues at coordinate 16,305 of NZ_JBEPPA010000030.1, read as the reverse complement.
CAATCGTGTTGTAGTCGCTGTAGGAACGCCCTGTGGCACCCGGACCGCCGCTGAACAGCGTGTCTCCAGTGAACACGGTTCCTTCGCTTTCCAGGTAGAAGCAGCTGGAGCCCGGAGAGTGGCCAGGGGTGTGGATGGCCCGCAGGGTTACCCCGCCCACCTTGAACACGTCGCCGTCGGCCAGCTCCTCGTCCGGTTTGTGGTCCGGGTAGACCTGTTCCCACAGCATGAGGTCATCAGGGTGCAGATGGATGGGGGCATCCACTGCCGCCGCGAGCTCCCGCGCCGGGCCGATGTGGTCATTGTGGGCGTGGGTCAGCAGGATGGCCAGGACCTTCCGGCCCCGGACCTGGTTGATGATCGCGCCTGCATCGTGCGGCGAATCGATGATCACGCACTCATCCTCGTTGCCCACAATCCAGACGTTGTTGTCCACGTCCCAAGTGCCGCCGTCGAGCGAAAACGTGCCCGAAGTGACGAGGTTTTCGATGGTGACGCTCATGAGAGCTCCTTCAGAGTCTGTAGTTCGACAACCGAGCGCAGGACCTTGCCGTCATGCATCTTGGCAAAGGCTTCCTCCACCTGGTCAATGGTGATGCGTTCGGTGACAAAGGCATCCAGGTCCAGGTTGCCCTGCCTGTAATGCGCCACGAGCATGGGGAAATCACGTGAGGGCAGGCAGTCCCCATACCAGGAGGACTTCAGCGACCCGCCCCGCCCAAAGACGTCCAGCAGGGGCAGCTCGATCTTCGCGTCCGGTGACGGAACCCCCACGAGCACCACGCGGCCGGCGAGGTCGCGGGCGTAGAACGCCTGCTTGTAGGTTTCGGGACGTCCGACGGCGTCGATCACCAGGTCGGCGCCGTGGCCTCCCGTCAGCGCGCGGATGGCTTCGACAGGATCCTCCCGGCTCGAGTCGACTCCGTGGGTGGCGCCCAGGGACCTGGCCATGTCCACCTTGTTGGCGTCGATGTCCACGGCAATGATCGTGGTGGCGCCGGCCAGCTTTGCCCCGGCGATTGCGGCGATGCCCACACCGCCGCAGCCGATCACGGCCACAGACTCGCCACGCTTGACCTCGCCGGTGTTGATGGCGGCGCCGATGCCGGCCATCACGCCGCAGCCGAGGAGCCCGACGGCGGCAGCATCGGCGTCGTCGTCCACTTTCGTGCACTGCCCGGCGGCGACGAGTGTTTTCTCGGCAAAGGCGCCAATGCCGAGCGCGGGCGACAACTCGGTGCCGTCCTCCAGGGTCATCTTCTGCGTCGCGTTGTGGGTGTTGAAGCAGTACTGCGGCTGTCCCTTGGCGCACGCCCGGCACTGGCCGCAGACGGCACGCCAGTTCAGGATGACCCTGTCCCCTGGCGCCACTTCGGTGACGTCCGGGCCCACCGCGCTGACCACGCCGGTAGCCTCGTGACCCAGCAGGATGGGGAAGTCGTCCGTGATGCCGCCCTGCTTGTAGTGCAGGTCGGTATGGCAGACCCCGCACGTGAGGATGTCCACCAGTGCCTCGCCCGGTCCCGGATCCGGGACCAGAATAGTCTCGAGCGAAACCGGGGCATTCTTCTCCCGGGCGATGACGGCCTGAACTTTATGGGCCATTTCTTGTGTTCCTTTCGTGGATCCAGCCGGCACCGGTGAATCGGCACCAAGTGCCAATCTAACTGGCGCGTTGGGGTTCCAGGCCTCGGTGGCGCGGTCCTTTAGACTGCGACCAGTGATAAGGCGTCTCCGTTGCGTCTGGGCTCCCCGCTGCACGTGAACGTCAGGTCGGTTTCTTGGTGGATATTGGAAGTACCAAGACTACGAACCGTTTCGCCGAAGACGTCGTCGGGGTCGAGTCGGCGGAGTTCTTCGGCGAGGCAGTCCTTCAGGCTCCGGCGGGGCAGGGAGATCCGCTGCACGGGCTGTCCGGGCTGGGTCAGTTCCGCCACGGTGAGGCCGGGCCGGAACAGTTGGATGTCGCCCGCGGTGCGGGTCAGGCGCACGCGCCGGATCCCGGTGCCGGCAGGGTCCGCCACGATCGTGACCGGGGCGTCGAGGGCCAGAGTCAGCCAGGCCGCCAGCAGGATCGTGCTGGGGGAGTCTGAGGCGCCTTCGACGGCGACGGCCGTCACGGGTGAGCCGTCGACCTGGTCCAGGACCGCGGCGAGCTGAATCCGCCAGTTGGTCAGGCGGGTCCAGGCCAGGTCCGTGTCGCCGGCTTTGTAGGTGCGGCGGATGTTCTCCAGGGCGCGCTGCGGATCGGATTCGTTGGCCGAGTCGGTGATCCGGCGGTGCGCGATCCGGCCGACGGACGTCTCGCAGGCGTTTTTTGGGGCGCCGTGCGGCCACCAGGCCACGATCGGCGCGTCGGGCAGCAGCAGGGCCGCGACGAGGGATTCGCTTTCCTCCGCGAGTTCGCCGTAGCCGCGGAGCAGGATGACCTCGGAGGCTCCGGCGTCGCCGCCCACCCGGATCTGGGCATCGAGCCGGGTCGGGGCCTTGGCGCCGGCGTCGGCGAGGACGATGATCCGGCAGGGGTGTTCCCGGCTGGCCTCGTTGGCGGCCTCGATGGCCTCCTCCTCCAGCCCGGACTTGGTGACAACCACGAGGGTCAGCACCCGGCCCAGGGCAATCACGCCGCCCTGCTCGCGCAGGGCCATGATCTTCTTGGAAATCTTGGAGGTGGTGGTGTCGGGAAGATCTACGATCATGGCCTTCTCCAGGTTCGTCCGTCACGGGCAAGGAGCTCGTCGGCGGAGGCAGGTCCCCAGCTTCCGGGGGCGTAGGGTTCGGGCTGGTCGTCCAGGGACGCCCAGTAGTCCTCGAACGGGTCCAGGATCTTCCAGGACAGCTCGACTTCCGCATGGCGGGGGAACAGCGGCGGCTCGCCGAGCAGCACATCGAGGATGAGCCGTTCGTAGGCCTCCGGGCTGGATTCCGTGAAGGAGTGGCCGTAGCCGAAGTCCATCGTGACGTCGCGGACCTCCATCTGCGTGCCGGGAACCTTGGACCCGAACCGGATGGTGGCGCCCTCGTCCGGCTGGACCCGGATGACCACGGCGTTCTGGCCGAAGTCGTCCTCGCCGTGGTCGGTGAAGAGCAGGTTGGGGGCACGTTTGAGCACCACGGCGATCTCCGTCACCCGGCGGCCCAGCCGCTTGCCGGCGCGCAGGTAAAACGGCACCCCGGACCAGCGCCGGGTGTTAATGTCCACCCGGATCGCGGCAAACGTCTCGGACTTGGAGTCGGCCGGGATACCCTCCTCTTCCAGGTACCCCACGACCTTTTCGCCGCCCTGCCAGCCGCCGGTGAACTGCCCGCGCGCCGAGTGGGTGGACAGGTCCTCGGGGAGCCGGACGGCGGCCAGGACCTTTTCCTTCTCGGCGCGCAGGTCATCGGCGTTGAAGGAAATCGGCTCCTCCATCGCGGTGAGCGCCAGGAGCTGCAGCAGGTGGTTCTGGATGACGTCGCGGGCCGCGCCGACGCCGTCATAGTATCCCGCCCGGCCGCCGGTACCGATGTCCTCGGCCATGGTGATCTGGACGTGGTCGACGTAGTTCGCGTTCCAGAGCGGTTCAAAGAGCTGGTTGGCGAAGCGCAGCGCCAGGATGTTCTGCACCGTCTCCTTGCCCAGGTAGTGGTCGATCCGGAACACCGCGTCCGGCGGGAACACCGATTCCACGATGTCGTTGAGCTGCCGGGCCGACTCGAGGTCATGCCCGAACGGCTTCTCGATCACGACGCGGCGCCACTTGTCACCCTCGGCCTGGGCCAGTCCGTGCTTTGAGAGCTGCCGGCAGACCAGTTCGAACGCCTTCGGCGGGATGGAGAGGTAGAACGCGTGGTTGCCGCGCGTCCCACGCCGCTCATCGAGTTCATCGATGGTTTCGGACAGCCGCTTGAAGGCACCGTCGTCGTCGAACTCCCCCTGCACGAACCGGATGCCCTGCGCGAGCTGCTCCCACACCTTTTCATCGAACGGGGTGCGGGCGTAGGCCTTGACCGCGGCCTTCACCTCGGCGGCGAAGTCCTCGTTCTCCCAATCCCGCCGCGCGAAGCCCACCAGGGCAAAGCTCGGCGGCAGCAGCCCGCGGTTCGCCAGGTCGTACACGGCCGGCATCAGTTTCTTCCTCGCGAGGTCCCCCGTGACCCCAAACAGGACCAGCGACGACGGTCCCGCAATACGGTTCAGGCGCCGGTCCCGCGGATCCCTCAAAGGATTACGGCCCGATTTTCCGGTTCGCGGCCCGGACGCCACGCTTGAATCAACGAAGGTAAGTGGCATTGCTGCTTCTAACTTTTGAAAAGGCAGTGTGGTCGCGGCACGACGGTCACGAGAGTATCTGCTCGCGGGTCTCCCCGTAAGGAACAGTGTCGCTGAGCGCGAGGGTGTAACGGTTCGGCTCATGGCGGGTGACCAGAATGCCCGCATAGCAATGGGGCATTGCTATCTGCCTGAGCGTGGACTCTGCATCGTCGAGCAACTCGTAGAGTCGACCGGGCTCAGTGACGACGACTTCCAATTTGTGTGTGGCCTGACTACGCATGATGAACAGATTCCTTCCTAGGGTGAGGATCCCCTATCTGCCGACCCCCATCCTGGGGTGTCGTGTTCTTGGATCGGGGTTCAGTGCGCCCGGGAATCGTCTTAGTTCTTCCACCGAACTGCCCGCGGTGACGTTTGACCGCGGGCAGTACAGGTAAGACATCCCGGCCGCAGACCCCAATCAAGGGGTGGCTGTAGCCCCGGAGGGGCGTCCCGCGGCTGTTGGGAGTGCGGGACGCCTCCGTCAACCGGCTGCTGGTTAGTTGATGGCGGCGCGGAGCTGCTTGGCTGCCAGTGCCGGGTCGGCTGCGCTGTAGATGGCGCCGCCGGCGACGGCGACATCGGCGCCGGCCTTCTGGACGTCTGCGATGGTGGCGAGCTTCACGCCGCCTGCCACGGAGAACGGAACGCGGGCTTCTGCGCCGGCGCGCAGCAGTCCGTTCAGGTCGAAGCCGGGCTTGGCCTGCTCGTCCAGGCCAGCGTGCATCTCAACGAACTTCGCACCCAGGGCGCGGACTTCCTTGGCGCGGGTCACCTTGTCCTCGACGCCGATGAGGTCAACGACAACACCCTTGTTGTGAGCCTTGGCAGCCTTGACTGCGCCGGCGATGGTGGAGTCGTCGGCTGCACCGAGCACGGTGACCAGGTCAGCGCCGGCCTTGAAGGCGATGTCGGCTTCGAGTTCGCCGGCGTCCATGGTCTTGAGGTCAGCGAAAACAACCTTGTCCGGGTGGGCGTTCTTCATCGCGGTGACGACGGAGAGGCCTTCGGCCTTGATCAGCGGGGTACCGAGCTCAATGATGTCAACGAATTCGGCAACCTGGCCGGCGAGTTCGAGGGCCGCTTCGGTGGTCAGCAGGTCGATAGCAACTTGGAGCTTCATGATGGTGTTTTCTTTCTGTTGGGGAATGCGGTGGGTGTTGAAAATTGAGTGGAAAATGCAGTAGGTGAAATGTGGGCCTCGGTTTATTCGAGGTTTGCGTGCCTGAGCCAGAGCTCTTCGGCTGGTACATCCGTGTTGTCCCACAGGGACTGGAAGAGGGCTTCGGTGGCGAGGAACAGTACCTGCTCGAAGAGGGACCCTGAATACTGTCGGGAAACGCTGGAGCCGTGGTCGGTCTTCTGGGCTGCGGGAATGATTACCAGCGCATCGGCGAGTCCGGCAAGTGGTGAACTCGCGTTGGTGGTGAACGCGGCAATCCGCGCCCCGGCCTTCGCCGCTGTTTCCGCTGACTTGACCACTCCCGAGGTCGTTCCCGATCCGGAGGCCACCAGGAGCAGGTCGCCGGAACTGATAGCAGGAGTCGTGGTGTCACCAGCGATGTGGACGTTCAGGCCCAGGTGCATCAGCCTCATGGCGGCCATCCGCAGGACGAGACCGCTCCGGCCGGCACCGGCGATGAACACGCGGCCTGGTTGGGTAAGGTGGCGGGCCAGGTCAGCAATCTGCTGTTCGTCGATCTTGGCCGCTGTATCCGCGATCTCGTCCTTGACGAGAGCGAGATTCCGGACGATGTCGTCCGTGGTGCTGTACCCGGTACGCGTCGCATTTGCTGTCGGATTCACGGTTTGTCCTTTCCATTCGGTTGTCAGCCTGGAGCGGCCGAACGATGCTTTGCGGTTGATATCCATAATCCCGAAGCAGAAGGGCAGGGGTAACACTGTTTTCTGACGGTTTTAACTACACTTAAGGATTGGTATCAGTGAGGTGGGCGGCGTAGCTGCGTCTCATGGACCCATACAGCCCTCTGCTACTGCCACCATCAGGACCTCCGGGACGACGGCCGAGTTGGTGGGGCCACCTGGAAGGGGGGTCCACTCAGGCCGGGGATCGAGTAGTGAGGGATTACTTTGAATAGGTTCGTAACAGCGGCCAAAGTCCAGAAAAGTTCGGCCCGGACTGGTTTAGGATTGACCAAACCCGTTAGCCCATTTCGGAGCGCAGACTCTTGGCCTCGCCAACCCCATTCCAATCCCAGATATACCGGTCCTTACCGGAAATTGAGAGGGCCGATGCGATCGTCGAAAGAATTTCCAAGGCCATTGGCCTTGGTCTTCTTAAAGTAGGCGAACGCTTACCGCCCGAAGCCGCGCTCTCGGACATGTTTGGGGTCGGCGGCGCCACCCTTCGGGAGGCTTTGGCGGAGCTGCGGGACCAGGGAGTCGTGGAGACCCGCAGAGGCCGGAGCGGCGGAACCTTTATCGTCAACCAGCCGCCAACCAAGACCGACGCCATACGGAAGTGGTTTCTATCCACCTCCATTTCGGAGATACGAGACATCGGCGACGAGCACTCGGCCATAGCCGCCGCGACCGTCCGTCTGGCCTGTGAGCGCGCCGAACCACACGACGTCGATCGTCTTCAGGAACTTGCGCGGGCACTGGTTCTGGCCACAACCCCTCGGGTGCGTGCACCTGCCGACAGCCGCTTCCACATCGAATTAGCAGTATCCGCGCGATCACCCCGGTTAGTCAGTGCGGAGATCCGCCTTCAGCAAGAAACAGTTCAACAGATATGGACCCCTCTCGCCTCCTCACTTGACCCCGAGGCGGCAACCGCTGAACATCTGGAGCTAGTCCGGGCCGTGGGCCAGGACCAACCCGAAAGGGCCCAGACGCTGGTACGGGAGCATATTAAGCGGAACATTTATCACCTGATCGACACCAAACTCAGTCTGGGTTACGCTGCGTCAAGTGAAATGGCCGATGACCTCCAGGAGTAGCATTTGACCGCGAACCTGCAACCGCCAACACTTGAAACCGGCCAGGGGCAGTAACCAGGACCAATCCAAGAATGCCCAAAAACCCGGGATCTGAGCACACTAGGCGAGGCACCTCTCCTCTGACTCCAATGCCCACCTCGCGTTACGCCAAATCTACCCAGGACGGCCAATGAACACCGACGACGAAGTCGTACATGCTGCCGATGCCCTCACTGCTTGGATAAACGGCGTCGCCGACGAAACCAAGAAGCTTTCCAAGGACGTTGCCTCGCTGGTGGAACGAAATCTCGCGGGAAAGTCCAAGGTCGGTAAAACTGTACTGGTCGGACTGGACGAAGTCGCGCGGGCGTTCTTGGTGGCGAACTCTTTTGCTGTGGGCGCCGGGACGTTCTTCGCCACGGAGTCCGTCGAGGAGGGCGGCCGGGCTTTGGAATGGTGGTTCCGTAAGAACTCCGGCGCCTTGGAAAGGCTTGTTGCTGATCGGACTCCAGGGAGCAATCGATACTACGACTATGAAAAGCTGCCGTTCTTCTCCACCGCCGCTACCACAGGTGAGCAGACTGTCTGGGGCCCGTACATCGACTATCTCGGCTTCGAGGACTACGTCCTTACGTTCACGGCACCTTTTTCCCTCCACGGACACTTCGCGGGGGTCGCTGGCTGCGACATCAGGATCAAGGACCTAGAACCCCTCATCATGCCCAGTTTGCGCGCCGTCTCAAGCGATGCCGCCCTCATCAACGCCAGCAACCGCGTCATTCTCGGCAACTCAGGGAAGTACCTGGTTGGCGAGCGAATCAGACCTGGAGCTCCAAACCAGCGTCAGACGCCTCTGGATGTTCCCCATTTGGGACTATCGCTGGTCTACACAAAGTAGCTTCGCGCTCCCGAAGTAGCGAAGCAGGGGGTGCTGGAGGGTCTGCTGGGAACGGAAACGCTAGCGAGAAGGGACCTCTTGGACAAAGGGTAGACCAACCAGAAATAAATTCTCGCAAAACCTGTTGAACTGCAGCTATTAGTTGTAACCTCTGTGAGTGATGCATTTCACAAAGGATGCCGCCGTAACCACTCGCAGGTCTTGCTCAAGATCCCGAACCAGGAAGAGTCTTCTCCGACTAGCCACACCCACGCCGAAGTCGGTGCAAATTCAACCCAGTTGGTGGCTTCCTACCGCGCATACCCCCGCGTCTTCCAGATCCTTGCATTGAGGAGCGCGTTGGGCTTTGAACCAATGGCCCCCACCTGTTCCGCAGGAGGTATGCGGCCAATCGCCCGCGTACCCGTTTGCCGGCAGGACCAGTTATGCGTCCACATTAATAATCGAATTTAGGCTTTCTAAGGGAGATTTTTATGAGTGAAAATGGTTTAAACGGGGTCGACCACCTTGAAAGGTCGATCGACTGGAAGCAGGGCATGGCAATCGCTATGGGTGTGCCCTTGCTGATTTTGCCGTCGCTGGGCTACTTTCCGATGTACGTGTCCGCCGCAGCGATACTTATCTGGGGCTTATCGGTCCTTCAGGGTTTCGTGCAGAACGCCGCCTACGCCGAATTGGCTACTACCTTTCCGAAGGCTTCCGGCCTGCCAGGTTTTGCGCAGCATGTGTTTCGCACCAAGAACTACCAAGGCAAGTACGACAAGGGCAAGCTGATCGGAGGCTTCACCGCCTGGAGCTACTGGTTTGCCTGGAACCCAGTACTGGCGATCTTCGCAATCCTGGTCGGCGGTTACCTTCATGGGCTGTTTCCGGTGCTGGGTGAGACATTTACCGAGTATCAACTCGCGCTGATATCCGGTGGGGTGATTTTCGCCGGACTGTTCGTGGTTAACTGGTTCGGCCTGAAGGATGGCGCCATGCTGGGATACGTCCTGGCGGCCGTGTCACTGATACCGCTGGTTATCCTGGCCGTGGCGCCTTTTGCTACCGGACACGTTGACATGGCCAACATCACCGGCAACTGGTGGCCGACTGACTGGGTCTGGGATATGCACCATATCCTGATTCTCTTTGGCATCTTCGGTATCGCACAGTGGAGTGCCTGTGGCTGGGAAACGGCGGCCATCTACGGCCCTGAATACAAGAACCCTTCCAAAGATGTCCCCAAGGCTCTGCTTGCCTGCGGCATCATCTGCCTCATCCTGTACGTACTGGTACAAACCTCGGTGATCGGCGTTCTCGGTGTTGAGGGTGTCCAGGCCGAGCATGTATCACCCCTGATTCCAGTCGCCCAGGCTGTCTTTGGCGAAGCCGGTTCCATGGTGACCATCATCATGTTGATCGCCGCCATGGTCCTCATCATCCAGACCGCTTACCTGGGTTCCTCCCGCGCCATGCACTCCATGTCAATGGAAGGCAACCTTCCGAAGGTTTTCGGGAAAACCAACCGCCACGGGACCCCATTCATTGCGCTGCTCGTCACCGCAGCATTTAATGTGGTGCTGATTTCCATGGGGTCCATGGCAGCAATTCTCGCCGCTGCCGCGATCGGTTACACCTTTGCCAACGGCATCAGCCTGTTCGCCTACGTCAAGGCTAAAAAGGACCCGGCCTTCGCTGGTCTGGAACGACCCTTCAAAGCACCCAAGGGCTGGAAAAATGTCGCCATGCTCTTCGGCCTATTCAATGTGCCACTATGCCTGCTCGGCGTGGTCTACCTGAACAGCCTGGAAATCGGCTGGACCTCCACCTGGCTCGGCTTCATCGTACTGTCCCTATACATACCCATCTGGTGGTATTCACAGCACGAATCAAGAGGCTCAAACAACAAAACAGCCCTTGCCTCGCTATCAGGCACGGATTCGGGTAAGGATGCCGCAGACCCCGAATGGGTTCTGGATCCCCGATAAACGAACAGGCATCTAGTACTTCGGGGCGCGAGGTCGCTTACGACATGCCAAGGCCCGGGTAGGGGCCAGCTCCTCGGATTCTTCGTGCGTAAGCAACTGCTGTCCCATAGGCAGGAGCGGCAGGCCGGTCATGGACCGTCCCGCCCTCCTGCCGCGCTCAGGAGCGGCATTTTTGAGCATCCCGTTGGGCTGTTGCGTACTTCAAGGGGCGCTTCACAAGAAAGCCCGACGGGTTCGTCCAGCATGATGCGGTCGCCTCATTGACAGCTTCCGCCTAACAGCTGCCGTGGATCACATAACTGATGAGCCAAATGCATATTTTTATAAAAAAGTCTGGACTAGATGAATTCTGTGACGTAGCTTTGCTATTGGGATGAGGCCAGTGATTCAGATCACATGGAGGGTCCGATTAGAGCTCGCCCGGCCCTCGAGAACAGAGGAAACCGCGATCCGCGATGATCTTCCCGAAACGACACCCGCGTTCTGACCTCAAGATGACCCGCCTTCCCAAGCACTATTCAAAGGAGAAATCATGGAAACCACCCTCGTAGGAACACTCAGTAAAGCTGGATCCATCCACAAGGTGGAAGGCGGCTATATCGGGCTGCCGTCCATGAACGAACCTGGAACGGTCGCTGCGATCGGCGACTCCCTCCACAATCCGGAGGGGTCCGTCATGAGCGCCGGATTCTTCGAACTGAAGGCTTCCGAGCCCTTGGTGTACACGTACACCTACGACGAGATGAAGGTCGTCGTGCAGGGTGAATTCATCCTTACCGACCAGTCGACGGGAGAGGTCACACACGCAAAAGAGCGCGACGTGCTGTTCTTCCCCAAGGGCACAACGGTCAAGTTTGAGACCCCTGAGTACGCTCTGGGGTTCTTCACCGGCCACCGCTCCTTCGCCCCGTAAGGACCGACCATGCGTTCCGTGTCCATGCCGTCGGCAATAGGCGCCGGCGTGGAACCTGGTTTCCGCGGTGTCATCTGTGTAACTTTCGGCTCCACAGGTGACACCGCGGGTCTAGACGCCGGGGTCCAGCCCCGGCACGATCTCCATTTCAAAGCCGCAACCGCGGACACACTCTCGGAGTTGAGATGTGCGCTCGGAAGTTCGCACGTCGGGGTCCGCCTCGTGCTTGCTGGCCCCCCGGCGGACATCCGGGCAGCCGCAGCCGCCGCCGCGGAATGTGGACTGCAGCAGGAGGAAATGACCCTGCTGAGTGACGACACCGCCCCGCGGGTTATTTACTGCCCGCATTGCCATTCCACCACCAAAACCGTCCGCGCAGCCGGCTCGGAGGTGCAGTGCCAGGGATGCGGCACGGTCATGGCCACCACTGATCACTTTTCGCGCCGGCTTGGCGCGTACCTAGGGTACTCCGCTTATGCCGAGGAGGCATCATGACTATCACGGCGCTGCCGATCAGTGCGCATCCAGCCGTGGCGGGAGGTCTGCAGCTGGAGGTGACGAAGGTCGCCGTTCAGACGGAATCGATCGTCAGTATTACGCTGGCTGACCCAGCGGGCCGGAAACTGCCGTCGTATGTTCCGGGGAGCCACCTGGTGGTCCAGTACGGAAGCGGCGTAAATGCCTATTCGCTCACGGGTTCTGGCAACGGCCCGTCGGATTACACCATCTCGGTCCTTCGGGTCGAAGACGGTGCCGGCGGTTCGGTAGCCATGCACCGGCTCTCAGCCGGTGACCGTGTTCAGGTGTCGCGACCCCGGAGCGCCTTTGCCCCGGCATCAACAGCAACGCATCATCTGCTTGTTGCTGCAGGAATCGGAATCACACCGATTCTTTCGCATGCAAGGGCCGCTGTCGAACGGGGCACTCAAGCTTCCCTGATCTACGTCCACCGGCCAGCGGCCGGAGCTCACCTCGCGGAAGCCAAGGAGTTGTTAGGGTCGGGACTGACCGCGCTCATTGAGTGTACCGATCGCGGCAGTTTCGAGAAGGTTCTGACGGAATCGCTCACGACCCAGAGCTTGGGAACCCACCTCTATGTCTGCGGCCCGACTGCCTTCATGGATGCGGTTCTGGACCAGGCGCGTGAGCTTGGATGGACATCGGCGAGGCTGCACTCGGAAGCCTTCGGCGCGGCCGAGCTGGACGACGGCGAACCCTTCGCAGTGAACCTGGTTCGCAGCGGCCTCAGATTAGAGGTTCCCGCCGGCGTGTCGCTGCTGGAGACACTCGAAAGGGCAGGAAAGAGCATCCCCAACATGTGCCGCAAAGGCATTTGCGGTGACTGTGTCCTGCCCGTCCTTCGAGGAACCCCACTGCACCGGGATCTCTACCTCACCGACGAGGAAAAGGCCGCTAACACTGCCATGATGTGCTGCGTTTCACGCAGCGTAGACCCAGAATTGGAGTTGGACCTTTGAGCATCACCATCGACAAAGACCCTGACATTGCTGTCCTCCCGGAACGCATCAGACGCTTTCCCTTCCCTTTTACCGGTGACAGCTACCGCTACAGCGCTAACGTCGAACCGGCCAACAAAACCGTGCCCACAGACGCTGGCGCCTGGGGGGCCGGGCTCATCGATATCGATGAGTTCTACCTCCCTGAACTGGCGGACCGCGACCAGATCCTGACCCGCGACCCCTCACGCATGCAGGTCCTGCCCCACATGCGCCCGGCTGTGTGGGACACGATCGCCACCCTGCTACCCACCATGGCACAGGAATACCCGGACATCATGTCCTTCCATCGCGAAGGAAACGCCTGCCGCTGGCAGAACACCCTGCAGGGCCTCGACATTGAGTTCACCGTCGGCGACGATGACTCGCTGCCCATGGGCCCACTGCGGTTCCTGGGCAGCCAGATCCAGGATGACATCGTTCTCCTCGACGTTAGAGACAACACGATGTGGCTCGACGCCGGCCTGGTCAGCTTCGCCGCGGATTGGTCCTTCGGATTCGACGTCGGCATGAACTTCCTCGAGATCCACCACCCCGTCCCGCGGGTCAAAGAAGAGAACATCATCCTTCGCGCGGAGCAATTCCTCCTGCGGCTGCAACCCGGAGAACAGTTCCGCAGGACAAACTGGACTATGACTATCGGTCAGCGCTTGGACACCTCCACCGAAACCTACCCTGAGTGGGGCCCCGACCGCGGAACCATTGCCACGGATCCTGACCTGCCCAACAAGCTCCACCTCCGAGTGGAAGTCCAGCACCTGATCCGCCTCCCACACACTGGGGTTCTGCTGTTCCTGATCCGGAGCTACCTCCTGCCCCTCGCCGACATCGCCAAGGTACCTGCGTGGCGAGAAAAGCTGGGCCACGTGTTGGCCGAACTACCGGAGGACATGGCCGAGTACAAAGGCATCATTCGCTACCGGAAAGCGGCAGCTGATTGGCTGCTGGCTGGCTGATCAGGCAACGCAACCTGTGTTTCGTCAACTTTATGTCGGCCATTTCAGCGCTAAGAATCAGGCCACCGCGGCACGTTTCCAGGCCATTTCAGCAGTTGGCTATTTCATGAGGGCGTTCTTGACCCGGTAGGACTCACCACGGAACTGCAGCAGCCGCCCGTGGTGGACCAGCCGGTCGATAACGGCGGCGGCCATGTTGTCGTCCCCGAACACGGTTCCCCAGCGGGAAAACTCCAAATTGGTGGTGATGATCAGGCTGCGCTTTTCATACCCGTCCGCGATTATCTGGAACAAGAGCCTTGCTCCCTCGGTATCGATCGGCAGGTAGCCCAGTTCGTCAATTGCGAGGAGCTGGTTTTTGGCCAGGGATGCGAGCTCCTTGTCCAGCCGGTCCTCGTCCTTGGCCCTGCGCAGCATCATGACCAGGGCGGAGGTGGTGAAGAACCTGGCCGGGATGCCCTGCCGGCAGGCGGCTGCCACCAGGGCGGTGGCCATGTGGGTTTTGCCGGTGCCGACGTCCCCGTAGAGGACCAGGTCCTGGGCCCGGGTGATGAACTCCAGTGATTCGAGTGACTCGCGTCCGTAGTCCTCGGGGAACCTGACACTGGTGTAATCGAATCCTGTGAGTGTTTTCAGGGCCGGGAGCCTCGCGGATTTCAGCAGCCGCTGGCGTCGTGATTCGAGCCGGGATTCGTGTTCAGCGACCAGGACCCCGTGCAGGTATTCGCGTTGTTTCGGGGTGCCTTTCTCTGCCCATTCGGTCAGCACGCTGCCGGTCAGGGCGGCGTGCTTGCCCGCCTCAAGGAGGTCCTGGACGGTGACCGGGTTCACGCGACTTCTCCCGTGCTGGTGTCCCTGGTGGTGAAGGTGTCATAGACGCTCAAATCCACGTTGGCGGCCGCCGGTTCAGTCCCGTGCGCCAGCCGGCGGGCCAGCATCCCCAGCGCTGCCATGTCCGGGGCGTCCCCGCGCTGGATCAGGGTGTCGGCGGCCTGGACTGCGGCGTCGAAGCCGGCGGACCCTGACGCGGCATCCACCGCGTTGAGCAGCCGGCGCCGGTCCGTGGCCGTTGCCGCATCCAGCCAATCGCGCACCGGGTCGGTGACCAGGGCCCGCAGCGGGGAATGACCCCACGCACCGGGCTTGGTCACCAGCAACGGCAGCAGGGATGCCGGTTCGAAGATCGTCTCGGCCTGCCGTCCGAAGGCCCGCGGGAAGGACCGGACGGGCTCGGAGTGCTCATCGAGGATCTCGATGATGTCGTGGCGCAACCCGACGGTGAGGTTCCGGCTGTGGAAGGCGGGCCCGGCGGCGTAGGTGTTCCCGTCAATGAGCAGGTTCCCGGTCTTGTCAGCCTTGCGGGACTCGTAGCGCACCGGGTCGAACCCGACCCCGGGCAATGCCAGGGACGCCGCCACGTCCTGGATGAACAACTCGCCCAAGGCCAGGCCCTTGCGGTAGTGCGTGGTGCTGGACAAGGCATCGCACCGACCCAGCAAAACATCGTTGAGCCCAGCCAAGGTGGCGGCCTCCGGTTCTGGGACCATGAGATTGCGGCGCAGGAAACCCACCGCGTTCTCCACGTTGCCTTTCTCATGTCCCGAATACGGGTTGCAGTAGCGGGACTCGGAGCGGTAGTGCAGCTTGAACGCGCCGAACAGCTTCGTCTCCACGACCTTGGTGCCCAACCGGTGTCCGATGCCGGTGGCATTGTCAAAGACCAGGTGCCGGGGTGCGGCCCCGATGTGTTCGAACACCCTGCGCAGCCCGTGGCAGACGCATTCAGCGGTCTCGCCCCGGTACCCCTGCACGAAGCGCTTGTTCGAGAACGGGAAGGTCACCACCAGGATGTGCAGGACCTGCCGGATCCCGGCGATGATCGCCTCTGCCTGCCCGAAGTCGACCTGTGCCGTGCCGGCGGGCCAGACCAGTTCCGTGAAGCCCTCTCCGGCCTGCCGGTTCCGGGCCGCCCATTTCTTCACGTGCCGCTGGACCGGGGAATACGTGCCGGTGAAACCATGCTCGGCCACGAGACGGTCAAAGATGCGCTTGGCCGTATGGCGCTGCTTGCGCGGCCGGCGCTGGTCCTCGCCCAGCCACTGCTCAATGATGCGCTCGAACCCGGTCAACACCGAGCCCCCGGGCCGGGCCAGCGGTGCCGGCGGTGCCGGGGAGAAGTCCTGCTGCTCCGCGTACCTGGCCACCGAATCACGACTCACCCCCAACCTCCGGGCGATCTCACGCCCCGGGACTCCCTGGGAATCGAGTCTTCTGATATTTTCTTGAACGGACATGGGTACCGTCATCTGCTTTCCAGCCCTTCCGGCGCACACGCTTCGCAATGGCAGCGCCGTAAGGAACCTATCTGGGGTGGCGGGCCCATGTTCCCAACACTCTGGGAACGGCCCGGGCCACCGGGTGATCTCTATATCTGCGCACTCCCCGAATCCATGATCTGGAGGGGAAATGCCTGGCCTGATTCTTAGCGCTCTTTTGGCAGGAAACCAGCCACCAACTCGGCAGGATTTCCAAGCTGAAACGGCCTACGAATAGTCGATCACACACAGCAACCCGTGCCGACCCAGACGATATGGGCGCCGGTGAACCGCCTGCGTAGGTTTCACAGACTCTTCGGTGATAGCTGGAGTCCACAAGTGCAAGTATAAATAAGTCTGGACTAAATGATTTACATCGCGTAGCTTTGCCGCAAGGAGGAGCGCGTGATCGGCGTCACGCCAGGGGAGTTCAGAGTAGAGCTCCACTGGGTCTTCTGTCCGGGCGTCCTCAAAGGCAGATTTCCAGCACAGTCGTTGGC
>NZ_JBEPPA010000029.1:0-20078 GCF_040547075.1 Arthrobacter sp. UYCu512 | reverse complement strand
TGCTGGTGGGGATGCAATCATGGTGAAGTTTCCCTCCTGCCTTCAGCCTCTATTCTCGTTCAAGAAGCGGTCTCTAACGAGTCTGGCTGATAGGGCGGACCCGTCGGGCCAGTTCAAGGCCGGCATGTGCAACTTGCACTACCTCAGGGATAGACGCGGCCAGGAACGCGTCAATGAGCTCGGGGTTCGGCTCTGCCCGCACTGCGGTGGCGACATGTCCACGGCTAGGCGGAACTCCCTGTACTGCAGCACGAAATGTCAGTCCTCCGCGTGGGTCGCCGCTAACATCGACGACGTCCGGCTCCACAGTCGCCTCAATGAGGGGAAGCGAAAAGCTGCCAAGTACGGCAACCCAGGATATGAGGAGTTCGGGATCCAGGATTGGATCGACCTAATGGAGACGCTGGACCACCGCTGCACCTACTGCGATGAGCAGTTCGATGCAAACGATCTGGAGATGGATCACATCGTCCCACTGAGGCGTGGGGGTCCCCATCGGCTGTCCAATGTGACCCCAGCGTGCGGGCCATGCAACGGGTCAAAAAAGGACCGTCCCCTACTGTTCGAATGGGCACCACGGCTCTTGGGTGGAAAGCCGCGTCGGGACAAGAGCGCCCCCCGGGGCCAACGGGAAAACAAATGGAACTCAGACCAATGGAGGGACCACGGCGGGCCGCTCCCTTCAGTCCACGCCCTAGCTGCACCTTTTCCCGAGCTACAACGAGCAATCACGCTGACCGAGCTTTTCTTCCTTGAACCAGATGCTGAGGAAGGGCCGGATTTTGACGAGGGCAGTCGGCCGGCGTGAACTGCAAAGCCGCGAGAAGCCCCTGTTCCAGTCTCGTGTTCGATGCCGTCTCATGTCGTGAGCTGGAGCCCGCATTGAACACCGTGGGAGCCGGTGCCGCCCTCCCCAAGACGGGCACGCCCGTGGCCAATGACAATGCTTTCGGGTGACCGGTGGCGCGGGTCACCTTATGGGCCAAAGCGCGCCGTCGCAGGGATCTGGTATTTCCGCCGGTCAGAGGCGTTGCTTCGAACGTTCCATCATCCGTCGTGCACGACGCACTCCGCGCGGCTTAGAAACCCCATTGCAGGGTTACGGCGTAACGCGTCAATGCCCATCCGCGGAGCCCACGACTAGCAGTCCGACTGGCCGACCTCGACGCACGGCATGCTGAAAGGCTGCGACCACGATCGGTACCTCTGCCGGGAGCGGAGCGACGACATCACGGAGGATGAGGAAACCGGTTTCCAGTGGTGGGGGGAGTGCCTCCAATCTGATCTGCGGTGTATTCGTATAGGGGCCACCCGGCGGCGGTGACGGCCCGACGAGCGATCTCCATGACCTCGTCGCTGGCCGTCGCGTCCCCGCAAGGCGCCAAGGTCAGCAATGCGGGCGCCACCGGGCCATCGGCAAGCTGCAGGAAGGGCTCCGCGCCGAAGCGGCGCGGGCTGGTCGACGCTAGCGCCGGAGGTCCGTTTCCCACAGAAGTGCGGGACACTGGAAGTCCCGAGCCATGAAAGCGGGCCACCTTGATTAGTTTCCAGAAGGATGCCGACGGCTTCACCCTGCTGACTCCATGGGGCTGAGCGGGGCCGGCGGCCCCGGCCGTCTCGATCCGCTGCTGTATCCGTGGGAGCCGCCCGTGGCCTCGGGTGTCATGGACGGCGATGAGTTCCGGCCCCTTGAGCTCTCAACCGGATTGGATGAAGCCCTCGCGCAGGTCGGCGCGGCACCGCTGGAAGCCCGCTCCCTGGTGGTCTCCATCGGCTCGAATTCAAGCGCCGACGTGATGCGGCGGAAATTCGCCAACTACCACCAGCCAGTCAGCGCGGTCCTGCCGCTGGTCCGGGGGGAGATCCACAACATCGCCGTTGGCCACTCCGCCCATGTGAGCAAGGCCGGCTACATCGCCGCCGCCCCGTATCCGCTGATGGGGGAGTGCACAGCGGTCTGACTTTCGTGGCTGGACGATGTCCAGCTGATGGCCCTCGACGAAACGGAGCCCAACTACCGGCGGATCCAGCTCGACGGCGAAGCCTGCCCGCTCGTCGTGGACCACGGAGAACGCCCGGAGGTGTTCTCGCTATACGCCTCGCGCTGGGGCGTGCTGACCGACGGCGACGGCGGGAAGCTTCCCTTCCTCGACCAGCCTGCCCTCTTCGGGCTCCTCGCCGGCAGCGGCACCGGGGATCTCCTGGAGGAGGGGAAGTCCGTGTTCGACGGGCCGCCGGAGCTTGTTGCCGAGCAACTTGCCATTCCCTCGGTTCAGGCCTGGGCCAGGGAATGGTTCGGCACCGCCGGCCTCACCGCACCCGTGGACTTCGACGGGCCCTGCGCGGCGTAGCCACCCCTTGGAACGTCGCCTTCACCGGGCGGTGATGACCTGCCCGATGATCCCGGCGATGTGCTGCGAAATGTACTCGGCATCGCGGCCCACGCCCGCCACGATGGACGAGCCGTGCCCGGTCAGCCACGGCAACCCGACGGCGTACAGGCCCGGGTGTTCGGTGACGCCGCGGCGGTGCCGGGGGTAGTTCCATTCGTCCAGCACCGGGATGTCCAGGATGCTGAAATCCAGCCGGTAGCCCGTGGCCCAGAGGACCGACGTGACGTTGGCGGCCTCGAGGTTCAGCCGCGCCGGCTCCGAGGGAAGCCAGGCGTCCTTGCGCGGCGGTTCCGGCTCGGAGGCGGCATGCCGGTGGCGGCAATATAGCTCCCGAGCCGGACGGGTAGGATCGAAAAGCACGTGTAAGTACAACAATTGGGGTGGCTGTGAGCGGATGGGTGTCGCCGTCGATGGGGGCGGAAGAGTATGCGGAGCTGACGGCTATCGAGACCGGTATCCCTCCCTACATGAGGCCCCAAATTTGGGACTGGATAGTCCAGCGCTCCAGAAACGAGAGCGTATGGTTCGACGAGGACGTCCCGAAGTTCATGTCACTGGCATTCAAGCGTGATTTCAGTACGAGGCAAGATTACTTTGAGCAGCAGATCCGGGCGCTAGACGACAACGAACTCGTCTCCGCGATGGACTGGATGCTGTACTTTGATATCCATCGCGCCAGAAGCGAAGCGCAAGGCCTCAAGATGGTGTTGGATCTTGGCCGTTCAGAGTGGACGGTGAGTCTGCTTGATCCAGACGTGCCCCGTGTTGCGAAGAGGATCCCCAGTGGAGTCGAGAGGGCTTACGAAGACATCGTCAGCAAGACTTCGGCTGCTGGTAGCCTTCTGGCACAAGCATTCAACGCGGTTTACGGGGCAAGCCCGAATTCCGACAGCGCATACGGACTCAGCGTCAAGGCGGTCGAAATGATCGCGTGCCCTAAAGTCCTGCCTCTGAATCCGCGGGCCACCCTTGGCACGGTCATTTCACATCTGGGGAACAAGGACGTCTCCCTGCCCTTACTTGAGGGACACGTTCCCGCCAAGGACCTCATCACGGGCATGATGAAGAAGCTCTGGACCGGTGGTGAACGCCACGGCTCCGAGACATACCAGCACGTGACCATGGAGGGCGCCAAGGCCTCTTTGGCCCTGGCGTTCAGTCTGGTGTCAATGCTGCACGAGGATGTCATCACGGTTTCCTGAGCTGGGTGGTCTTTCAACCGCGTCCGTCCATCTCGTCGAGGGGTTCCGTTCGTTGCACGGACAACCCGCACCGATGGGCGGAGAGCGCCGACAAGGCCGGGGCGGACATCGGCGCTTTTGCAGCCTGCGTACTTCACCCTTAGCTTCTCCTCTCTGACCATGACGAATAGGAAGTTGAGGCGGCACGGTTCGGCATCCACGGTAGACGTGGTCTGGCTGTGACCTTCTCGAGCTCGGTGTACTGCGTTTTCGAGTCGAGCGATCGCTGGGTGTGCCCATCCTGATAAGTCCACTGGTCGCGGCCGTTGGAGGTGTTGTGATAGCCGCCTCGCTGTCGAGTCACGGTGCGGTACTCATAAGTGACGCAAGGTGAGCAGCTGGCGAACACCATGCTCAGCCCCGCCAACGGCCCGCGGAATGAACGTTTATGCACGCATGGTTGACCGTTTTCTCAGACCGTCTCGGGCGAAAAGAAGATACTGACCAGTGACTATGCGTTGCGAGCGGGCGTCAACTCAGG
Organism: Arthrobacter sp. UYCu512; assembly: GCF_040547075.1. NCBI lineage: Bacteria > Bacillati > Actinomycetota > Actinomycetes > Micrococcales > Micrococcaceae > Arthrobacter > Arthrobacter sp. UYCu512. The sequence goes on along the minus strand of NZ_JBEPPA010000029.1, from coordinate 15,963 downwards.
GCGGGCAGGGCTCGCCGGAAGAGCCGGTTTTCGTGCACATCCGTGCAAAATCATGGCCGGACCGGGCTGCGGGCTGCCTACGGTTGAGTAACCGGGCAACCCTGGCCGACCCGGAGTATAACGAATACTGCCGGCCCCGCAGCCCGCTGACACACGAACAAAGAGGTTTCCATGTCGCTGCTCGCAAAAGTCCTTTCCACCGCCGCCTCTGCCGTCCTGGCCGGCTCCCTGGCCGTGGCCCCCGCCCATGCGGGACCTGTTGAGCTTTCCCCGCCGGGTGCCAACGACTGGTCCTGCAAACCAAGCGCCGAGCATCCCTATCCGGTCATCCTGGTGCCTGGAACCTTTGAGAGCATGGATAAGAACTGGTCCACCCTCTCGCCGTACCTCAAGAGGGCCGGGTACTGCGTCTTCGCTCTCAACTAAGGCGAGACCAACGGCGTGTATGCCACGGCGCCGGTCGCCGATTCGGCGCAACAGCTCGCGCCGTTCGTGGACAAAGTGCGTTCCGCCACCGGCGCCAAGCAGGTGGATCTCGTGGGCCACAGCCAGGGCGGCATGATGCCCCGCTACTACATGGGCTTTCTCGGCGGCGCAAAGAATGTCCATCAGCTCATCGGGATCGCACCTTCCAACCACGGCACGAAAGGTGTGATCGTCCCGCCGCCGGGATTCGTCCCGCCTCCGGACTTCACCGCACCGGGCTGTGCAGCCTGCGCCGACCAGCGGGCAGGATCGGCGTTCATGCAGAAGCTGAACTCCATCGGCGACACCGTTGCCGGACCGTCCTACACCGTCATCTCCACCGTGAACGACGAGGTGGTCATTCCCTACAACAGCCAGTTCCTCAACGGCCCGGCGCGGCAGGTCACCAACCTCACCATCCAGGACAAGTGCCCGGCCGATCCGATCGAACATGACCAGACGCCGAACGACCCCGTGGTGCACCAGATCGTGGCCCACGCACTGGGCACGGTGTCCGGTCCCGCTGATCCGGCCTACCAGCCCAACTGCATCTGAGTGAGTGGCGGCGGGCCGGGGCGGCAACGTCTTCTACCCCCGCGGCTGAAGCCCCGGCACCCCGTCCAGGATCGCAAACGACGCCTTCGTGGACACAGGTGCTCCCGGCGTCGTGACGTAGTCCAGCGTCCGGAAGTCGGCGGTCATGGCGTCCTTGGTGATGCGGGTGTTCACGTAGCCGCGGTTGTCGTTGTAGAACTTCAGGTGCGGGTTCCAAGCCATTACCGGATCCGTAGTTGATCCTGAGCCGTTGCCGGTGGACGAGATGGAGGTGCAGACCAGTTCCGAGCCCACCACGGGCGAGGCCGGGTCCTTGTAGTCCACCTTGACGTCGTTGGCCCAGTTGCGGTGCACGTCACCGGTGAGGACCACGGCGTTGCGCACCTTGGCGTCCACCCAGCCCTGCGTGATGCGGCGGCGCGACGCGGCGTAGCCGTCCCACCCGTCCATGGAGACGTCGTCGATCTCCGGTGCCTTGTCCCGGTCCCGCTCGGCGAAGAAAACCTGCTGGCCCAGGATGTCCCAACGCTGCGTGGAGTTCCGGAAGCCGTCCAGCAGCCACTTCTCCTGCTCCGCGCCGGTGATGGTGCGGTCCTCGGCCAGGCGCCCGGCCACGTTTTTCTTCCAGCCGTCCCCGGCCAGCTGGTCGTCGCGGTACTGCCGGGTATCCATCATGTGGAAGTTGGCCAGCTGTCCCCACTGCAGCCGCCGGTAGATCTTCATGTCGGCACCCGCCGGCACCGACGAGGGCCGCAGCGGCATGTTCTCGTAGTACGCCTGGAACGCCGCGGCCCGGCGCTGGCGGAAATGCTCCGCGGTGTCGTTCAGCTGCCCGGCGTCGGTGTTCTCCGGGACCTCGTCCGCCCAGTTGTTGTCCACCTCGTGGTCATCCCACACCACAAGCCACGGCGCCACCGCGTGCGCTGCCTGCAGATCGACGTCGGCCTTGTACTGCGCGTGCCGCTGCCGGTAGCCGGCCAGGTTGACGGTCTCCGGGCCCGCATGGTCGCGCGGGTTGCCGCCGCCGATCACATAGCTGTCCTTCTTGTACTCGTACAGATAATCGCCCAGGTGCAGCACCAAGTCCGGGTGGTCCTGCGCCAGCCGCGCGTAGGCGGTGAAGTAGCCGTGCTCGTACTGGGCGCAGCTAGCGAACGCCATGGCCAGCGCCGCCGGCGTCTCATGCAGCGCCGGGCTGGTGAGCGTGCGGCCGACCGCGCTGAGGTGCCGGCCGGTGCGGAACCGGTAGAAGTATTCGCGCCCCGGCCGCAGGCCTTTCAGCTCCACGTGCACCGAGTGCGCGGTCTCGATCCGGGCGTGCTCGACGCCGCGGGCTACCACTTTGCGCATGCCGGCGTCCTCCGCCACTTCCCAGGCCACCGCGACGTTGCGCGACGGCATCCCGCCCAGACCGTCCCCAGCGATGGGGTCCACGGCCAGCCGGGTCCAGATCACGAAGCCGTCCGGCCACGGCTCGCCGGAGGCGATACCCAGCAGGAACGGATCGGTGCGGAGGCCGGCGTCGTCCGCAGTGGAAACGGCGACGGCGGCACCCGGCCAGGCGGCGACGAGCCCGGCCCCGAGGCCGGCGGAAAGAACGGATCTGCGTGAAATGTTGTCCATGCCTCCGACCGTACGGAGGGTGGTTGGACAAGTCTTGTGGACCATGTGAATGGCTAGTTAACTGTGTGACAAGACCTGTTGACCCGCTGCCCTCAGCTAAGCGGGCTTGGGACTGCTCCCGCACAAAGGCGAAGCCTCGGCCCCCGCGGTCCTACCGGCTAGGATCGGCGCTATGGGGATCAGCGAGGACATCTTCGAAGGGCAGCCCGCCGACATGCCGGAGCCGATGCCGCGGCGCACCGCACTGTACCGGCCAGGACCGGGCCCGGCCGTTGTGCGGCACCTGGGCGGGTACGCCCCGTTTATGGAGTTCAGCGCCGCGCAGGGAGTGCGGGCCCAGGAGCTGGCGTCCGACCCGGAGCGGCTCATCGGATTCCTGCGCACGTTCGGCTCCGGGATTGCCAGCGACAGCACGCTCCAAGCTGCGGCGGCCATCTTCGCCGGGAACACCATCGCCGCGCTGCGGCCCGACGCGCAGTGGAACGCCCACGAAGGGGCCGCTCCTTCGGTGGGAAACCGGGACCGGCAGTACGAGGTTTCCCGCCTGCTCGAGGGGCTGCGCGGCGCCGACGACGATGCGGTCCGCGGGCTCATCGCCGCCCTGCTGGACTGGGCCCGGGACGATCCGGACGAGCCGCCGGCACGCCCGCCCCTACCGGTATCCCTTGCGGCGGGGCAGCGCCGCTACGTCCGGCCGGACCTGCCGGCGACCACCTACTACTCCAGTGACGGGACGCCGATTCCGTACGGCCGGCACTGGGGTGCTGACGGGCCGGACCAGGATTCGTACAGCGTGGACAGCCACCCGGGGCGTTTCGCCGGGCTTCACACCGTCGCCCGTGCGTTGATCGGGCATCTCACCGCCGTGTACGACGTCGACGCCCAGGACGATCCGGCCCATGCCGGGGAGCTGCTGATGGCAGGTCCCGACGTGTTGCGGGCGGTCAAAGTCACGCCGCAGAATTCCGACGCCGCGTCCCTGACCTTCGTCTTCACCGTCTACCCGGGTGTGATGGTGCATGCCGGGGTGCTGCATGACTTCCCGTTTCCGGTGTGCGGCTGCGATGCCTGCGACGAAACAGTGGAAACAACAGCGGACCGGCTGGAGCGGCTGGTGCTCACGGTCGCGGCCGGCGGATACAGCGAACGCTACCCGGTGGGCCGCCAGCGGTGGAGCGAATACGCCCTGACCGCGTGGGACGGGTCCGGTTCCGAAAGTGGACGGGGCGAACCCGGCCCGGCCGCCGAAGATCGCCTGCGCGACGCCGAGGTCCGGCTGCGGGAGGTGGCCGGCGGATGGAGCCCGTGGCCGCTGCGCGACGGGAGCGCGACCCCGCCAATGTAACGAACTGGTAACGTAGAGTGAATGCTTTCGAAGTCTGGTCAAACACGAGTCACCCAACTGGACGGCCTCCGGGGGATCGCCGCCCTGCTAGTAGTCGCCTGCCACGTGGTGTCCACCCTGCCGGGAATCGGGGGCGTCTTCAGCAACCGGGCCGTGGATCTCAACACCGCCGAGACGTGGGCGGTCTTCTCCCCGCTGCATATCCTCTGGAACGGGACACCGGCGGTGCACGTCTTTTTTGTCCTCTCCGGCTTCGTCCTGGTCCTGCCGTTCACCAGGCCCGGCGCGGTCCCAAGCTGGGCGCAGTACTACGCGAAGCGATTCTTCCGCCTCTACCTGCCGGCCTGGGCGTCGCTGGCCGTAGCCGTGGCGCTGATTGCGCTGATTCCCCGCACTGCGTCGCCCCTGCAGAGTGCCTGGGCGGACATGTACGTGGTCAACCCCACGGTGGTGCAGGTCCTCAAGGACGGTCTGCTGATGCTGAACGCAAGCACCATCAACACCCCGCTGTGGTCGCTCAAATGGGAGGTCGCGTTCTCCCTGCTGCTGCCGGCCTACGTCTTCCTCGCCCTACGCTGGCGGCGCGTGTGGTTCGTGAAAATCGGCTTGGCCTTGCTGCTGGCCGCGGTAGGCGGCGTGCACCACATGGACGCGCTGATCTACCTCCCGATCTTCGCCATCGGGGCCGTCCTCGGCGTGGAACGGGAGCGGATCCGGAACCTGACCCGGTCCTGGCCGCGCGGCGCCTGGTTCCTGGTGGCCGCCGTCGGCCTCTTCCTGGCCAACGCGGAATGGGTCAGCCGCGAGGAACCGATCCCCGGCGTCGAGGCCCTGGTGACCGTCGGCGCGGCGCTGATCGTCCTGCTCTTCGTCTCCTGCGGCGCGGCGAAACGGCTCGGCGACTCGGCCGCGGCCCAGTGGCTGGGACGGGTGTCCTTCAGCTTTTACCTGGTGCACCTGCCGATCATCCTGGCCGGGGTCACCTTGTTCCGCTCCGTCTCGCTTCCCCTGGCGCTCGCGATCTCCGTGGCCGCCTCGTTTGCGGCGGCCGAGCTCTTCTACCGGTACGTGGAACAGCCCGCCCACCGGCTTTCGATGGCCGTGGGACGCGCCGTCGGACGCCGGATCCGTCAGAACGACGACGGCCGGGACGCCGCGAGCCGGGTGCCCACGCCGGCGGGCACCCGTGTTGGGGCCATGGCCGAGGCGGCGCCGGGCCGCCGCCGGTAGGGCGGGGTTAGGCAGCCTGGTTGAAACGCACCATGTTCCCGGACGGGTCCCGGAACGCACAGTCGCGCGGGCCCCACGGCTGGACGATAGGTTCCTGGAGCACTTCGGCACCGGCGGCCCGGACCGCCTCGAACGTAGCGTCCAGATCGTCCGTGCGGAACACCAGGATCGGGAGGGCGCCCTTAACGAGCAGTTGCTGGAGGGCGTCGCCGTCGTCCTGGGAGCGGCCGGCATGCGGGACGGACAGCACAAGCTCCAGATCGGGCTGGGCGGCACTGCCGAGAGTGACCCAGCGCTGCCCGTCCGAGCCGACGTCGTTCCTGACGTCCAGGCCGAGGACGTCCCGGTAGAAGGCGAGGGACCCATCGAGGTCGTTGACGGTGATCTGTGCGTATTGCAAGGAAATGTTCATGCCTCCCACGCTAGGGGAGCGGCTGCGGCGGCGCTTCTTCAATCCTGCTCGGTTTGCACTCTCTGCTTCCGGGCGGGCCGCGTGCGCAGCCGGGCGATGCACAATGGCATGGCCTGCACCGCGTCGTGCTGCCGGGAACGATACTCACTCGGGGGCATGCCGACGATCTCGGTGAACCGCGAGCTGAACGATCCCAATGAGGTACAGCCCACCTCCATGCAGGCATCCGTCACGCTGGCGCCGGCCCGCAACAACGCCATGGCCCGTTCGATCCGCCGGGTCATCAGGTAGTTGTACGGCGTCTCGCCGTAGGCGGCCTTGAACCGGCGGGAGAAATGTGCCGGGGACATCAGGGCACCGGCGGCCATCGTGGGCACATCAAGCGGCCGGGCGTAGTGGCGGTCGATCAGGTCCCGCGCCCGGCGCAGCTGCGCCAGGTTGGCCAGCTCCTGCGGTGTCATGCGGTTAGTCTAGTCGCGCAGGCCCAGGGGGATGCGGGTTTTCCGGCGGGCTCCGCGGGCATCCGGGCGCGCCATCCATCCGCCCTTCTGCGGGTGACTATTGGGCGTCCACGGCTTCGATTCCGTCCAGGATGAGACTAAGGCCGAACTCAAACTCCGCCCCGAAGTCATAGCCCGGTTTGAGGAACCTTGGGGCGGCAACTCCCGACAGTTCCTGCACTCCTTCAGTGCTCCGCTCGGCGCCGAGAGCCAAGGAACGCCTTAGAGCAGTTTTACGACGCGGAAACGTTCGAGCACTATCTCCGTGCCGTCGTCCACAACGAACGAAGCATCGCCGAGGTAGCTGCGCATCTCCGCGCAGTCCCAGAAGCTTTGATGTTCGGCCCGCCACTCGGCCAGGGACGAATATCCTTCGCCTTCGTCGCGGGCATGCTCCCAAGGAACGGCGGCCAGCGGGACGACTTGGACATCTGTTATTTCGATTACCGCAACGGCTTTCTCAGCCGAATCGATGACCACGTGCCGGGCACCAACCTCCGGCAACGGTTCGTCATCCACCCGGTACTCCGCCGCCAGGGCCGCCGTCGTGGTTTTACTGCCATCGACGACGGCGGATACGAGCAGTTCGCGTAACGGCCCAGGGAAGGCGAACTCAGCGCGGGGCAGGTCATTGAATTCGTTCACGTCGTCATTGTGTCCGCCCCGCCTGCAGCCGGCAAGTCCTGCCAGCGGCCTTGGCAACTTCCCTGCCGGACCTCGCCCGAATCACAGCCGAGGCAAGCCTCGGCTGAGGCGATCCGCCGATGAAGGGTCCACGGAACCCTGCCGTTCCCATAGGCATCCGGCTACGGAACTCCGTCTTGAAGTGGTGCAGGTGCCCGTTTCCGATGTGGACCGGGCCAAGGCCTTTTACACGGACCACTTCGGTTTTCACTTGGACCATTGGGCCCCATTGAGGCGTGCACCGCCAGCAGGGTCAGCTGGATTTCCCAACCATACCGATGTGAGCTGCCAAACGTGGGGAGATTCAGCGGGCGGCAGCTGCATCACAGGCGCGTGGCCGGCTCGGGACGCCTGCGGTCATCGGTCCGTCCCGGAATGCCGGAGACTGGAAGCCTCAACCAGTAAAGGCGGAACCCCCTTGATCAATCTCCAACAGGACGTAGACGGCTTCATTCGGATGCCGCGGCACTTCCCGGACAGCGTCGCCATCACCATCACGTTTGCGGACGGCACCGCTGAGGCGTTTTCCGGGGCGCAGTTGAACCAGGCCTATGACGCTGCTTTGGCTGACTATCGGGCCAAGAACAACCTGGACGCCAAGGGCTTCTCGCGGGCGCCCCGGACCAAAACGAACACCGGGAACAAGATTGAGTTCGTGCCCGTCCGGCCCGGCATGGGCTCCGCGCAATAAAACAGCGCTCAGCCGAACAAGTACGTCCCCGCGCACCGCGACCATCGTGGCCACGCCCCGCTCGGGGCCCGCGATGCCCCGGACGCTCATCCGGTCGGGTTGACGGTGGACCTACCCGTCAGGTGCGGGCCGGCATGGAAGTGGGACCACTGTGGGAGGTGCAACCATCGCAGAACCTGCGGCCCGCATTCGTAACGCGGGTATGACAGGAAGCGTACCGGCGCCGGCGCACCCCTAGGGGTAGGCGCACGGGGAAGTTGGCTAGCGGGTCCGTTCCTCGAGCAGCTCCAGCACATGCTCGTACTCGCTGCCGGTGGCCCGTGTTATGCCGAGCTCACACGTCCGGTTGCAGGATGCGTGTGCCATGGCGCCCGTCGCAGCCACCTTGGCTGCCTGCTTCCGGGTGGCCGACGCTGTCAGCTCCGGGTGCAGCATGCCGCGGTCACCGGCGAAAGCGCAGCAGCCCCAAGTCTCCGGGACCTCCACACCCGTCCGGCGACGGCCCCGGCCACGGCGGTCAGTGCCGGGCCCAGGCCCAGCCTGGTCGAGGAACACGTGGGATGCAGGGCCAGGGATTCCAGTTTCTGGTAGTGCGGCAGCTGGGGCAGGATCCGCTCGGCCGCGAACGCGACGGCGTCGAGCACGCGGGGAGCTGGTTTGACGCGGACACCAGCATCTCCTTCGATCGTGTGACGGGAGCCACCCCAGCCTAGGGCGGTTCCCGGGTATTTTGCGCCGGGTGTTCTCACCCCGTGATAATCCGTTTTGGCTTGGCTTGGCTTGGCGGCCGCAGCCAGACAGACTATTGGGGTACCGCACTGTAATCGTGCCCCCGAGCCGGAAGGCAAAAAGCGAATGATCTTCATCGTCGTCAAATTCAAGGTCAAGCCCGACTGGACCGACCGCTGGCTGGACCTGACCCGCGACTTTACCGATGCCACCCGCCAGGAACCCGGCAACCTCTGGTTCGACTGGTCCCGCAGCGTGGAAGACCCGAACGAGTTCATTCTCGTCGAGGCGTTTAAGGACGACGCCGCGGGGGAGCACGTCAACAGTGCGCACTTCACCAAGGCCATGGCGGACATGCCGCAGGCCCTGATGGAGACCCCGGAAATCATCAGCGAGAAGATCGAATCCAACGGCTGGGGCCGGATGGGCGAACTCACCGTCAACTAGCCGGCGTCCACGCCCGCGGGATCAGCCCGCATGGGCTGGCCGAAAGGTGGTTCCGCCGTCTGTGGAGCGAACCAGGCCGGCAGAGGTGGCGGCCCAGACCTGGAGGGTCCCGTCCGCTGCAGCGGCTGCGGCAACGGCGTGGACCTGGCCGGTGGGTGTTCCCCGCTGCTGCCAGGAAACACCTTCGTCGGGGGAGTAGTACACAGTCCCGCCAGGGGCGACGCCGACTGCCTCACCGGTGTTGGCGAACGCGGCGAACTGGATCACCGGGGCCGTGGTGCCCGCCGTCCAGGTGCTCCCGCCGTCGGTGGAACGCTGGATACCTTCTTCTGTGGTGGCCAAAACAGTGTCGCTATTGGGATTGCCGGCGAGGGCAAACGGACTAAAGTCTGCGCCGACGGTCTGCCACGCAATGCCATCGGTGCTGGTCCGAAGCGTCCCGTCATAGGCGACAATTCCGGACTTCGTGGCGGCCAGGGCATGGAAGTCTGACTCATTCTGTCGCGAGAGTTGCTGCCACGTCCTGCCGCCGTCCGTGGTCTTGATCAGGCCGAGCGGGCTGGGCAGGTCCGAGCCGGCTTCCGGGTGCCCGGAGGCGTAAAACACGCCCGGGTCTGAGGCCTTGGTGTAACCCATCAGGTCATGCGAGGGCCCAATCTTCGCGGCAGGAATGCTGGAGACGTCGAACAGGCCATCATGTGTGGCCAGCAACACTTGGCCGGTGTCGCCGTCGACGCTCAGGCCATGAACGTGCGCGTCCGGAAGCCCGGATGCGGCACCGCTGGCAGCGGACCGCGGCGCGTCGGGCGGGGTGGACGTGCAGGCGGTCAGGACAAGGATCACGGTTGCTGCCGCGACTGTGGCGGCGGACGTCCGGATACGGGCGAGGGAGGGGGTGGTCATCAAAAAACTCCAGTCAGCAGGAACTCAAGAGTGGGCGGACGGCGACGCCGGTCCTTGGCAGGGGGCCGACGCCGCCGGATCCTGCTTAGATGCCGCCCAGCAGGGACTGCATCTCCTGGATCTCTGCCTCCTGGGACGAGGCGATGTTCTTGCCCAGGGCCAGCGCGTCAGCGTTTTGGCCCTCCGCCATCTGAGTTTTGGCCATTGCCACGGCTCCCTCATGGTGGGCGATCATCTGCGTCAGGAACAGCCGGGCTGCCTCAGATCCCTGCGCGGCCTTGAGCTTGTCCAGCTCTTCTCCACTCATCATGCCGGTCATGCTGTGTCCTGCGGCCATCTCCGAGGGTTCGTTCCACGCCGACAACCAGCCGGTCATCGTGCTGATCTCCGGGGCCTGCGCCGCCTTGATTTTGGTGGCCAAGGCAGTGACCCGAGGGTCGATGTCCTGCTTGCCGAGGATGATGTCACTCATCTCCACGGCCTGGCTGTGATGCGGGATCATGCCTTGGACAAACATGGTGTCTTCCGCGTTATGAGCCGCGGTGTCCATCGGGGCCGCGCTGCCCGGCATATCGGACGCGCTGTGGCTCATCTCCGGCATGGTGCTTCCGGCAGTTCCGGCAGTTCCGGAACCGGAAGCGCAACCTGCCAGGGCCACTGTGGTTGCAACCAGGGCAGCGGAAAGTGTCAGTGATTTTTTCATGGGAATTGGGGTCCTTCAAGATCGTTGTGGGAACAACGCTGGGCGGAACAGTCGCCGGCCAGCAGTACAGGCCCGATCAAGGGGCCTACGGCAAAGGGGTCCGCGCCGGTGAAGCAGTCGCGGGGCAGTGCCTTTACGTCCGGCTGATGCAGAGGTCCCCGGGCGAAGGAGCCCCGGGCAGATACACGTGGCGGCAGGCGGACCCCTGGTACGGTGGGCCGGCGTCGCCGAAGACGGTGGTGCCCGGCAGCGGGGCCGCGAGCGAGGCCTGGCCCGGCAGCGGAATACAAGCCGGGTCCATACCCGACATTTCGGCGCACCCGCCCGGTCCGAAGCAGGAGGCCTCCTGGCAGCCTGAGTCGTGACCAGCCGCGGTGCGGGATGCGGCCATGTGCGACGGCGGCTGTTCCGCGCTCGGTGTCGCGCCGGCGTCGTGGCCGGTATGGCTCCCCGCCGGTGTTGGGGCTGAACGGAGTTCCGCGGTGTGGGTGGAGTCGGATGCGGCCATGGAGTGGGGGCCAGTCATAAGGTGCATCCCGAAGATCCCGGCTAGGAGGGCCAGCAGGCCCGCCATCATGCCTGTGCGCCGAAGGAAGCCCGGAGTTCGGCCTAGCAATGCGGTGAACATGGGGATTCCTCCTTCCGGTCCGAATCGCGGTTATGTACTACTGCAACAACACCGAAGCAGCGCCGGTCAGCAGCGCCGGTCACGCCCCACGATGATACCCCGGCGGGGTATGGCTCGGCAATCGGCGGCGCCGTGCCGGGCGCGGAGCGTGGACGCTTTGCCTGGATGCCTTGGCGTGGGCCCGAAGCACGGTTGCCATCGGCACGCGGTATCGCTTCGGGCCCGGCAGGCTCTGCTCACGTAAGGTGGCGCTTATGGAACTCCGTCTTGAAGTGGTGCAGGTGCCCGTGTCCGACGTGGACCGGGCCAAGGCCTTCTATGTTGACCAGCTTGGCTTCGGCCTGGACCACGATGTTGAGCACATCCCGGGAATGCGGGTGGTGCAATTGACCCCGCCGGGTTCGTCCTGCTCCATTGTGATCGGCACCGGCATGACCGGTATGGTCCCGGGCAGCCTTGAGGGCCTCCAGCTCACGGTGCCGGACATGGCGGCGACCCGCACCGAACTGCTCCGCCGCGGAGCCCCCGTCAGTGAAGTCCAGGACCTGGGCGGATTCGCGTTCGCCTATTTCAGCGACCCGGACGGAAACCGCTGGGTGATCCAGGAAATCCGGCCCCAACACGGCGCCTAGCAGCCCGCCGCGCCCGTCGCCGGAGCGCGGTATGCCCCGGCGGGTGTGGAGGGTGCCAGTCTGCCCGCGAGCCTCAGCGCGCCGCGATGTGCTCCGCGATGAAGGCGGCGTCCCGGCCCACGCCGGAGAGCAGCGCCGAACCATGCCCGGTGAGCCAGGGCAGCCCCACCGCATACAGTCCGGGGTACTCAGTGACACCGCGGTGGTGCCGCGGATAGACCCACTCATCCAGGACAGGGAGATCCAGAATACTGAGGTCCAGCCGGTACCCGGTGGCCCACAGCACACTCGTGATGCCCTCGGCGGCGAGGTTGAGCCGGCTGTGGGCGGGAGGGAGCCAGTCATCGGCGGCCCGGGGTTCGGCGGCGGGCGCCTGGATTCGGGCCGCCGTGATGTAGGCGTCGATCATCGGCTGGAACCGCTGGCCGAATGCTGCCTCCACCTGCGCCAGGCGCTCGGCAAGGTCATCGCTGACGACGAGGTCGCCGTCGTCTACTCCTTCCAGATGCCCGTGCAGTCGGACCCCGCGCCGGCCCAGTTCACGCAGGTGCAGGTCGTGGCCGCCGTCGACTCCCGAGACCAGCGGATTGCACGCAAACCTGGCCTTCGGGGAGGGCAGTTGCTCCACCTGGAGACCGTTCAGGCCGACGTCGGGGCCGTGCCGGGCCAGCTCCATCAGCCAGCGGATCACGTCCTGGCCGCGGTACCGGCGCGGCGCCTCCGGGCAGGTGGACACGGCAAGATGGACCAGCCGGCCGGCGGCCAGCAGCTCCTCGGCGATTTGTCCGCCGGACTGCCCGGTCCCAACGATAAGCACCGCGCCGGCGGGCAGCTGCTGCGGATTCCGGTACTGATGGGTGTGAAGCTGCCGGACGTGCCCGGGGATGTCCTTGGCCAGTGCCGGGATTCGGGGGACCTGGTAGGCGCCGGTGGCCAGCACAACGTTCTCAGCCCCCCACGGCCCGGCGCTGGTCTCCACGTGGAAGCCGCCGCGATCGGGTGCGATGCGGGTAACGGCGGTGCCGGTGCGGACCGGAACGCCGGCGGCCTGCGCGTAACGCCGGAGGTACCCGATCACCTCGTCCCGGGGCAGGAACGCCTCCGGATGAGGGCCCCCGTACGGCATTCCCGGCAGGTCCACCGAAAAATTCGGCGTATTCAGGAAAAATCCGTCCCACCGGTCCTGCCAGGCGCCGCCGAGTTCCGCGCGCTGCTCCAGCAGTTGATGCCCGACGCCGGCCCGGCCCAGGCAGTAGCTGATGGCCAGCCCCGCCTGCCCGCCGCCGACCACCAGGGTATTTACATTGCGGTTCGGCTCCCCGGCAGTCGCGGTCGCGATATCTGCGGCCTGGACCGGCACGGCCTGGACCGGCACGGCAGTTCCGCCGCCTAGTTCCGGGCCCGCGGGGGCTTTGGCGGTTTCGGCGGCAACCCGGAGACGTGGGAATATGCCTTCGCCACCCACACTCCGGTGCTGTCGCCGTCGTCCTGCCAAGCTTCGGGCAAGCCGCTGTAGTCACGCATCGGCCGTTCCGGGGGTCCGTAGGGCACTGTGCGCTGTTTCGCCTCGAGTTCGGCGCGGTCGGGCGCTGACAGCTTTACGCCCAGGACCGGGCCGAACAACCCCGCGAACATGTTGCCGTTGACGAATGCGCCCAGGTTCCCGAACATGGGCCGCACCACGACGTCGGGGTGCGGCGGCAGCACGGAGCGGAAGCGCTCCTTGTCATTCTCGGACGGTTTGGGCATCTGCATGTGAACTCCCGGTCGCCTCGGGCTCCGCGTTTCAGGCGGGACGTCCCTGCAGGATATGCCCGTTCCGGAACGCGGTCGAGGCCTCCGGGCAAGGTCGGGGCCACCTTCCCGGGACGTGCTGTTGGCCGTGGTGGTAATCCGTCGCGGAAATCTCCTGTAAGGTTGTTTTTGTTGTTGTGTTTATGCAGTTCGTAGTTCAGGCAGTACGCAAGGTTGTAAGACCTTGTTCTTCTGAAGCAGCGGTTTTGAGCACCCCACACAGGAGGACCCGAAAGTCGGGACTTTTCCTCCACCTTCACGAAGGACAAAAAATAATGGCTACTGGTACCGTCAAATGGTTTAACGCTGAAAAGGGCTTCGGCTTCATTTCCCCCGATGACTCCTCACAGGACGTCTTCGCACACTACTCCGCGATCGCCTCTTCCGGCTTCCGCTCCCTCGAAGAGAACCAGAAGGTCTCCTTCGAAACCGAGCAGGGCCCCAAGGGTCCCCAGGCCGTAAACATCCAGGCTCTCTAAGACTTAGCTTTTAGCTAACTCTTCACGAGTCCGGAACCGTAAGGTTTCTAGCAGGGTCCGTCATTGACGGGCCCTGCTTTTGTTTAACCCGGGTGTGCCGCATCCCAACTGACTCGCAGCAGGTGTCGTTTTGAGCCCCCAAAACGACACCTGCTGCGAGTCAGTTGGGGGCCACCGGGGGAGCGGACTGCCGCCGTCAAAAACGGGCCCTCCCGCCGCAGCTTAGCGCTGCAGGGAAGGGCCCGTCCGGGTGTAGCCGCTCCAGGCTGCGGCTGCGGCTACGGCGTCGGCTACGGCGTCGGCAGTCCGCCGTTGACGTTCAGGGTTTCACCGATCACATAGCTGGACTCAGCCGAGGCGAGGAACACATACGCCGGGGCCAGCTCGGCCGGCTGGCCGGCGCGGCCCAGCGGGGTTTCCTTGCCGAACTCCGGCAGATCCTCGGTGAGCTGCCCGCCGCTGGGCTGCAACGGTGTCCAGATCGGCCCCGGCGCCACGGCGTTGACCCGGATGCCCTGGGGTGCGAGCTGCTGGGCCAGGCCCTTGGTGAAGTTGTTGATCGCAGCCTTGGTGGAGGCATAGTCCACCAGGGTCTCCGAGGGGCTGTAGGCCTGGATCGAGGTGGTGTTGATGATGCTCGACCCGGCCGGCAGGTGCGGCAGGGCCTCTTTGGTCAGCCAGAACATGGCATAGACATTCGTTTTGTAGGTGTGGTCGAACTCGACGTCGGTGATGTCGCCGAGCGCCTTCTGCGCCACTTGCTTGCCGGCGTTGTTGACCAGGATGTCCAGGCCGCCGAGTTCCTGCACGGCAGTAGCCACCAGATCACGGCAGGTGGCGGAGTCCTTGAGGTCCCCCGGGACCTTGACCGCCGTGCGCCCTGCCTTTTCGATCAGCTCAGCGATCCGGCTGGCGTCTTCCTCCTCTTCGGGCAGGTAGGACATTACGACGTCGGCGCCTTCGCGGGCGAACGCGATGGCCGTGGCGGCGCCGATGCCGGAGTCCGCGCCGGTGATGAGCGCCTTGCGGCCCTCCAGCCGGCCGGTGCCGCGGTAGCTGTCCTCGCCGAGGTCGGCCTTAGGCGTCATGCGGGCGTCCAGGCCGGGTGCAGGCTGGCTCTGCTCGGGCGCAGTGAGCGTCTCGTAGGCTGTTACCGGGTTTTTGAAGGTGTACTGGTCAGTCATGATGCTCCTCCGGATGGCGGGTCCCAGCTGGGGTGTTTCCGCTGCTTGTCTCCTGGCGCGGACGCTTGCACGCCGCGCACATGCTAAGCATGCTTAGCATCAACCCTAGCCAAGGCGTCGGTTCCGGCGCAACGCGCGCCCCGGCCACGTCGCCCCGGGCCGCCGTCGGGAGCGACGGTCGTGCCGCTCCGGAAAAACAAAGGCCGGCACGTCCTGGCGTCGTCCGGCGGCAAGATGATCGACGGCGGCCGGCCCCGTGGGACTGTCCCGCCGAGCCAGCGGTTTCCCCGGCCGAGGAGTCCACTGCGTTGATAACGGATCTTGTGGTCCGCCGGCTGCTTGACGGATCGACGCCGCCGTGGGCACTGCGGGCCCGGATCATCGCGGACATGCTGGCCGGGGCTGATCGGGGCGGGATTGACCGGGGCGGGGTTCCGGGTAGAGGACGGCAGTCCGGTCCCGTGGACGTTCCCCGCCACCTCTATGCCAATGTCAGTTGGATGTTCGATAACCTGCAGCTGGAAGTTCCGGAACGCACGCTCAGTGGGTCGCCGTACGTGACCGACGGCGGCCCGAAGATCCTGCCGCAGGTCCAGCGGCTGCTCGTCGGCGGGTGAGGCCCGGGCAGGTCCGCCGCGTGGTGTGACCCGGTACACAGGGGTGGATTTCCGGGCTGTGGGTGCTGGGCGCGGCCGCAGGGGGCTTGGTTTGCCCGCCGTGGCGGGGTTTTTGGGGGTGTGGGGGTGGTGTGGGGGGTGGATTTGTGTGGTGGTCTGGTGGCGTGTAGAGTAATTCGAGTCGCCGCCGCTGTTGCGGAGAGTTTGCGATCGACCCCCTGATAAACGGCCTGTGAATATGGCGCTTTTTTGAGTGCGTGTTGCGGGTGGGGACCTTCCGGAGTGTTTGTGGATCGCAGGAATGCTGATTTGCAAAGGGTTCCGGTTTCGGGTAAGTTTGAA
>NZ_JBEPPA010000028.1:0-21887 GCF_040547075.1 Arthrobacter sp. UYCu512 | reverse complement strand
ATTCAACCAATTCAATACAATAAATTGGTATCAACAAACTTGGCACACTATTGAGTTCTCAAACAACAGACACACCCGGCACCACCACAACCAAAACAGCCATGGATCGCTCCGGAGCAACTTTTCAAACTTACCCGAAACCGGAACCCTTTGCAAATCAGCATTCCTGCGATCCACAAACACTCCGGAAGGTCCCCACCCGCAACACGCACTCAAAAGAGCACCATATTCAAAGGCCGTTTATCAGGGGGTCGGTCGCAAACTCTCCGCAACAGCGGCGGCGACTCGAATTACTCTACACGCCACCAGACCCCCACACAAATCCACCCCCCACACCACCCCCACACCCCCAAAAACCCCGCCACGGCGGGCAAACCAAGCCCCCTGCGGCCGCGTCCAGCACCCACAGCCCGGAAATCCACCCCTGTGTACCGGGTCACACCACGCCGCAGCGCGCTCCACTTACACCAGGCACCCGTCGTCGAGCGCTTAAACGCAAGAAGGGCCGGCGCCAAGAGGCGCCGGCCCTACTTCAAGCTACTGGCAACAGCTGTGCTGAATTACCAGGAAGACTTCGTGATGCCCGGGAGCTCACCGCGGTGAGCCATGTCGCGGAAGCGAACACGGGAGATGCCGAACTTCTGGAAGGTACCGCGCGGGCGGCCATCGATGATGTCGCGGTTACGCAGACGCACCGGTGAAGCGTTGCGGGGCAGCTTCTGCAGGCCGAGGCGTGCAGCTTCGCGGGCCTCGTCGGTCGACGCGGGGTCAACCAGAGCCTTCTTCAGTTCGAGGCGCTTTGCAGCATAACGCTCGACGATGACTTTACGCTGTTCGTTCTTAGCGATCATTGACTTCTTAGCCATGTGTTTAGCGCTCCTCTCGGAATTCGACGTGCTTGCGGATGCGGGGATCGTACTTCTTCAGAACCATACGGTCCGGGTCGTTACGACGGTTCTTGCGCGTCACGTAGGTGTAACCCGTGCCCGCGGTCGACTTGAGCTTGATGATCGGACGTACGTCCTTGTCCTTAGCCACTAGAGCTTCACTCCTCGTGCCAGGATGGCGGCTACGACTACGTCGATGCCACGCACGTCGATGGTCTTGATGCCCTTTGCAGACAGCTGCAGAGTGACATTACGGCGCAGGGACGGAACCCAGTAGCGCTTCTTCTGGATGTTCGGGTCGAACCGGCGCTTGTTGCGACGGTGCGAGTGCGAAATGCTGTGTCCAAAGCCCGGCTCGGCTCCGGTCACCTGGCAATGTGCTGCCATGACGACTCTCCTCAAAAAATATATGAAACGGCTGCGGAGTTCCCGCGAAACCGTGCGGCAGGCAGCGTCCGCATCCAGCTCCCACAGGGTTTCGGTAGTTCCGCAGCGTTCAGGCAGAGGGCGTAAACCGACTGCTTTGCTCACTACGGCGAAAATTGTGGGCCACGGTCACCGGGCGGAGGAAACCTTGTGGGAAGCCACCGCGAAGTACCGGGATGCCGGGCGAATACAGGAGTGCACGCAACTTGAGCCCCTAACTACCGGCCCTCAGGACTGTCGATATTGCAGACAAATCCCGTCAACCGGAGCAATTGCACACGCTCCGCGCCACCTAGCGCCTACCAAGTCTACGAGCTTGATGAATTAAAGACCAATCCGGCAGCTGGAGGTGTATAAGGGGGCGCCAGCCGGTTCGGCGCGAAGTCACATCGGGACCCTAGGGCTTTCACAGCAGATTGATAGGCGACGGACGGACGGTGGAACCATGAACTCCTCACTCCAGGCCGCCGCGCCGGCCACGGCCCGCCGCACTCCAGTGGAGCGGTTCCGCGGCCAGTCACGGCGCCGGCTGCTCCGGGCGGACCTACTGACAGTGCTCGCGTGGGCTTCGGTGGCCGGGTCCATCGCGCTCTGGCTCGCCGACGGCGGGGCAGCGGGGTTCTCGACCCTGGCCGGCTCCTTCACGGCCATCGGAATTGTCGCCGGTCTGGCCGGCATGGACCTTGTGCTGCTGATGTTGCTGCTGGCGGCACGCACTCCCCTGATCGACGGCGCCGTGGGGCACGACCGGGCGCTGGAGTTCCACCGCAAACTCGGCAAACCCTCGCTGTATTTGCTGCTCGCACACGGAATCCTGATCGCCATCGGCTACGGGATGGCGGAAGGACTCAATCCGGTCAGTGAGCTTGTGTCCCTCTGGGTGCTGGTCCCGGACATGTGGCTCGCCATCGTCTCAATCGGACTGTTCATCGCCGTTGTGGTCACCTCGCTTGTGGCGGTCCGCCGCCGGTTCCCGTACGAATACTGGTACGCCATTCACCTGCTGACCTACGCGGCGGTGCTGACCGCAATCCCCCATCAGTTCAGCACCGGGGCTCTCTTCGCCGAGGGCACCTGGCAGCGCTGGTACTGGCTGGCCATGATTATCGCCACCGGCGCCGCCCTGGTCCACTACCGCGTGCTGGAGCCAATCGTGGCGACCGTCCGGCACCAACTGACGGTGAGCCGCGTGGTGACGGAGGGTCCCGGCGTCGTAAGTATCGAACTGAGCGGCCGCCATCTCGACGAACTGGCTGGCAGCGGCGGCCGGTTTTTCATTTGGCGGTTCCTCTCCCCGGGTGCGTGGTGGCACCCGCATCCCTTCAGCCTCTCCGCGGAACCCGTGCTGTTCGATGCCTCCGGCCGGGGCCGGTTGCGGATTACTGTCCGCAACCTCGGCCGGGGGTCCGCGCAGCTGGCACGTTTGAAGTCCGGGACCAGGGTAGCCATCGAAGGACCGTACGGGCTCTTCAGTACAGCGGCCCGCAGCCGGAACCGCATTGTAATGATCGGGTCAGGCATTGGAATCACCCCTATCCGGGCACTGCTGGAGGGCACCCCCTTTGAACCGGGAAACGCCACAGTGATCCTCCGCGGTCACAACAAGGCGGGACTTTATCTCGGCGAGGAAATCCTGGAACTCTGCCGCCGCCGCGGTGCGACGTTGTTCCATCTCACCGGCCCCCGTTCCACCGGGAAGCAGGGCTGGCTGCCCGAGTCGTCCTTCCGGTCCGGACACCGGCTGGCCAGCTATGCCCCGGACATCGCCGACGCGGACGTGTACATTTGCGGCCCGTCCTCCTGGGCGCGCAGTGTCATCAGCGAAGCCCGCGCGGCAGGCGTCCGCGAACCCCAGCTCCACTACGAAAGGTTCGACTGGTGAGAATACGCGCAGCAGTTTCAGCAGCACTGGCTTCCGCCGGGATCCTCCTGGCCGGCTGGCAGTCAGGCGCCCACGTGGCAGATACGGGAAGCACCGCGGCAGCCACCTCGGCGCCTGCGCTGTCCGGGACCGGCACCAGCGGCGGGACCACCAACGATGCTTCCGGGTTCAGCCCCGCGGGCGGCTCAACCGGTTCCACCGGTTCCAACGCTTCCACCGGTGCCAGCGGTGCCAGCGGCTCGCCGGGTTCCTCGGGAAGCTCCGGAACCGCGGCACCGACGGCGGGGACCTTCGCCGGAAAAGCAGTCCAAACCCGCTACGGCAGCGTTCAGGTGCAGGTCACCGTCAAGGCCGGCGCGATCACCGATGTCACTGCCCTCCAGTTGACCGACGACGACCGCAGGTCGGTGCAGATCAGCAACCGGGCCGCGCCGCTGCTGCGTGCCGCGGTGCTCAAGGCCCAGTCGGCCCAGGTGCAGACCGTCAGCGGCGCAACCGTGACCAGTGACGCCTATTTGACGTCGCTTCAGGGAGCCCTCGATGCAGCGAACCTCTAAGCCTTCACCCGCCGGGAGCCCGGCGCAGGGCGCCACCGGCCCGGCACTGAGGAGTACGAACTTCCGGTCCATGGGGACTGTCATCAGCCTCGCCCTGCCGGCGAATGGTCCCGGGACGCCGGACAGCGCCACCGCGCTGGCAGGCGCCGCGGCCGCCGTCGAACGCGTTTTTACCGGTCTGGACGAGACGTTCAGCCTGTACCGCCCCGGCTCCGAAGCGAGCCGGCTGGCCCGCGGCGCACTCACACTCCGGGACACCTCGGCGGCCTTCCGCGCCCGCTTTGCGGACGCCGCCGGCTGGCGGCTGCTGACCGCCGGGTTTTTCACCGCCGAGCGGCCCGACGGTGTCCTCGACCTCTCCGGAATCATCAAGGGCTACGCCATCGACCAGGCTGGCGCCGCACTGGGAGCGGCCGGCCTCACGGATTGGTGCCTGAACGCCGGCGGCGACGTTCTGGTGAGCGGATCACCAGCGCCGGGTACCGGAATACCCTGGCAGGCCGGCGTCGTGGACCCGCAAAACCGCGGAATGCTGCTCTCGGGCTTTCCCTTGGGCAGCACCGGCCGTTTCTCCGCACTCGCGACATCCGGCACTGCGGAGCGCGGAAACCACATCTGGCGGGCCGGTGCCGGCCGCACCGGCTTCGGCGCCCTCGAATTCCGCCAGGTGTCGGTGGCGGCGCCGGACATTCTTACCGCCGACGTGCTGGCAACGGCGGTCGTCGCCGGCGGCAAGCAGATGCTGGACCGGGCGACGGACGGCTGGGATGTCGAGGTGCTGGCAGTCCTCGGCGGCGGGGAACTGCTCGCGACGCCCGGCTTCCGCGCCTAGAGGTGCGTGAGCTGGGGGTAGCGCGGTGCCAGTCCGTCACCGGAGGACCTGCCGGTGATCCGGCGCACCACCCACGGCCCGGCGAATTCCCGGACCCAGCGGGCATTGGCGCGGACCGCTTCGGCCGGGCTCAGCTCAGGAACCGGGGTCATCGGCGGGACCTCAATGGAGTGGTC
The DNA here is from genome assembly GCF_040547075.1 of Arthrobacter sp. UYCu512. Taxonomy (NCBI): domain Bacteria; kingdom Bacillati; phylum Actinomycetota; class Actinomycetes; order Micrococcales; family Micrococcaceae; genus Arthrobacter; species Arthrobacter sp. UYCu512. The sequence continues at coordinate 17,127 of NZ_JBEPPA010000028.1, read as the reverse complement.
GTGCTCCAGGACGCCGAGGAAGCGCTTGGCCATGTTCGCGTGGCCGGCGGGGGACATATGCATCCGGTCCGTCGCCCACATTCCCCAGTCGTAATACTCGCTGAAGCGCCAGTAATCCACCAGGAGGGCACCGTGGTCCCCGGCGATTCCGCGGACCAGTTCGTTGTAGATGGCGGTGCGGCCGCGGGTGGTGCCGAAGATCTTTGAGCCGCGGGAATCGAACCCGGTGAACATCACCACTGTCGCTCCGGTCGCCGTGAGCTTGCGGATACCGGCGTCGTAGTCGACCAGCAGGTTGTCGATATCGACCTTGGGCCGGAAGATGTCATTGGCGCCGGCGTAAATGCTCACAAGGGTGGGCTTGAGTGCCACGGCGGCGTCGATTTGTTCGGTCATGATCCCGCGGAGCTTCCGGCCACGGATGGCGAGGTTCGCGTACCCGAAGCCCGGATCTGCGGCGCCGAGCTGCTCGGCCACCCTGTCCGCCCAGCCCCGGACGCCGTTGGGACGGCCGGGGTCCTCGTCACCGACGCCCTCCGTGAAGGAGTCGCCAAGGGCTACGTAGCGGTGCGTAAGATCCATGGATCCAGTCTGCCAGCAGTTGCCCCAAGCAAACAAAGCCGGGATTACGCCGGCCGAAGAAGCCGCTATTCGCGGATCCGGACAGCCGATTCGCGCAGGTACTGCTCGACCCGGGTGTAAGCGTCGCGGGTCAAGGCTTTCCAGAGGGCGATCGCCAGGCGCGGGTCGGCGGATTCCAGCTCGGCGATCGCTTCCGCGCTGAGCACCATCACGGTCACCGGCGCGACCGCGCGGACAGTGGTTTCCTGCCGGTTGCCGCTGCCCAGCGCCAGTTCGCCGAAGGTCATGCCGGCGCTGAGGGTATTGAGTTTGACCCGCTCCGCCGTGGGCCCCGGAGACGTGCTGCTGACCCGTCCGGAAGTGATGAAGTAGACCCCGCCGAAACGCAGTCCAACGCGGCGAATCACGTCACCGTCTTCGAAGGCTTTCGGCGTCATTAGGGCTTCCAGCGCCGCGGCGTCCGCCTCGTCCAGCGGGGCCAAAGCCGGCGATGCGGTGACCGGAACGTGGTCCGGCAGCAGCAGGTGGCTTCCGTGTCGCTCGAGCAGGCGGTTTTCGGAGTATTCGACGGCGGCGCTTCGGGTCGCGAAAGACGGCAACAGTTGCTGGTCCAATGGCCCCAGAGCCTCGGCGAGGGAGCCGTCTGACTCGATCAGTACCAGTTCCCGGCCGGCGTCGGCCATCCCTTGCCGGATCCTGGCCAGCATCCGAACGGCGACCTCGCTGATCTGGTCGGTGCGGCGGACATCCAGAACCACCAGGTCCACCTCGTCCGGCAGGCTGCTGAGCTCCCGGGCTGTGGACTCAGTTCCGGCAAAAAGAAGGTCGCCGTTGACTTCGATCACACGCGCGCGGTGGCCGTGCTCCCGGAGGACGTCGGCAGCCTCGTCGTTTCGGCGGATGCCCGAGGGCGTTTCGGTCACGTCGTACGCGGCGAGGATGGCTGACCGGCCCGTTCGGGCCGCTCGGACAAAATGCAGTTCCATGTCCCGGGAGAGGCGCTGGGCGGTGGCCAGGCCCCGGACGCTGCTGCCATGCTCATCCAGCGGCGGCGAGTAGACCGCGAGACCCACCTGACCTGGAAGCACTGCGATGATCCCGCCGGCCACCCCGCTCTTTCCCGGCATCCCCACGCTGCTGATCCACGCGCCGGCGTCGTCGTACATGCCGGAGGTCATCATGACCGACAGCACGCGTTCCACCGGGCCGATCTCCAGCACCTGCTTTCCGCTGAGCGGGTTCCGGCCGCCGTTGGCGAGCGTGGCGGCCATGATCGAGAGATCGAAGCAGTTCACCAGGACGGAGCACTGGCGGAAATAGTCCTCCAGCACGGGCGCCGGGTCATCCTCAATAATGTTGAAGGAGCGCAACAGGTACGCAAGGGCCGTGTTCCGGTGGCCGTGCTTGAGCTCGGATTCGAAGACCTTTTCGCTGACCGAGAGCGGGCGGCCGGCGAAGGCGGAGTAGGTGCTCAGGATCCGTTTGAAACCGGATTGCCCGCCAGAGCCCCTGATCAGCGACGTGGCGGTGAGGGCGCCGGCATTGATCATGGCGTTGGCTGGCCGGCCCGTCCCCTCGGCGAGGGAGATCTCATTAAACGAGTCGCCAGAAGGCTCCACGTCCACTTTGGCGTCCACAGCCTCGTTGCCGAGGTCTTCCAGCGCCAGGCCGTAGGTGAAGGGCTTGGAGATGGACTGGATGGTGAATTCCTCGCGGGTGTCCCCAATTTCGTACACCGTGCCGTCCACTGTGGCGAGGGCAATGCCGAAGTTGTCCGGGTCCACGTTGGCCATGGCGGGAATGGTGCTGTAGGGCTTGCCGTCCTTGAGCAGCGCGATCTCGGCGTGGATCTGGCGTAAGTAACTGTCGACAGGCGATTCCATAAGGCCAACTTTAGGTGTTGCGGGGGTCCCCGGCTTGCTTCCCCTCACGCAGGATCCAGTGGTGCCGGTCCAGGCCGCCGACGATCTTCTCGCCGATCCGTGCGAGGTCGGCAACGTCTTCCTCGGTCAGGGCGTCCAGGAACAGCGAACGGACGGCTTGGACATGCGCCGGAGCGAGCTCTTGGATGGTACCCATTCCTGCCTCAGTGAGATGCGCAGTCGTCACCCGGGCGTCACCGGGGTGTGGACGGCGCTCCACCCAGCCACGGCTTTGCAGTTTGGTGACCACATGCGAGAGCCGCGACAGTGATGCGCTGGTGCGCGCGGCGAGTTCACTCATGGGAAGAAACCGGCCGTCAGCCTCGGAGAGCATCGCGAGGACGTGGTAGTCAAAGAGGGAAATCTTGCGCGCGTGGTGAAGCTGCGTGTCCAAGGCTGCCGGAAGCAGTGTGTTGATGCTCACTTGGGCCAGCCAGGCCCGTCGTTCGTCGGCATTCAGCCAGCGCGGTTCAGTCATGGATACAGTGTAGGAGCAAGGAAGCTTGACGGTTCAACTTCGTAGGATTCCGGGCCGGCAGGATCACGCTTCGGCGCGCACACGAGACGGTAGGCTGACGCTATGTATGTAGTCTCGCTGACCTATAAGGTCCCCGAAGAGATCGTTGACTTCCATCTTCCGGCGCACGCTATGTGGCTGCAGGATGCCTTCGACGAGGGCATTTTCCTGGTCGCGGGGCGGAAGATTCCGCGCACGGGCGCCCTGTTGCTCTCCGCTGCGGACCGCGGCGCCCTCGATGCCTCGCTGGCGAGGGACCCGTTCTACGTCAACGGAGTCGCTGAATTCGACGTCGAGGAGTTCCACGCCAGCCGGGTGGCGCCGGGCTACGAGAACCTGCTGGACAGCTGACACCCGCGGCCCGGCCCAGGACGGTCGTTCAGCCCCCGGGGATCTTGGCGGTCAGCTTTTTCAGGCCGGCCTTTGGCGGGACCCTCACCGGCGCAGGCCAGCGCGGCCTGAGTTCATCGCCGAGCGTGACTCCCCGCAGTTTGCGCCTGAACAGCGGCAGGACCCAGTCATGGACCCAGCGGCGCTGGCGGCGTTCCCAGTCCCGGAGACCGAGCTTCGCCGGCGGAGCCCACTCCTTGGGCTTGACCTGGTGCGGAACTCCAAGGTGGTCCAGGACCTGGCCGGCGAGGTACTTGTGGCCCGCCTTGGACATGTGCAGCCGGTCTGAATCCCACATCCGCGGATCGTAAAACGCCTCAAAGCACCAGTAATCGACCAAAACGGCCTCGTATCGCGCCGCCACCTCGCGGACCCGCTGGTTATAGACCGCGTTGCGCCTCTTGAACGGTTCCAGCAGGGCCGAGACGCGAACATCGAAACCGGTGAACAGCACCACAGTGGCCCCGCTGGCTGCCAGTTTGGCGACCAGGAACTCGTAGTCCTTCATCAGTGCGTTGATATCCGTTCCGATATCCAGGACGTCGTTCCCGCCGCCGTACAAGCTAATCAGCGTCGGTTCCATGCCAAGCGCGGCGTCCAGCTGCTCCGTGATGATGTGCCGCAGCCTTTTGCTGCGGATGGCAAGGTTGGCGTACTCCCACCCCGGATCCGCCCTGGCCAGCTGCTCCGCCACCCGGTCCGCCCAGCCGCGAACCCCGTTGGGCAGCCGGGGGTTATAGTCCCCTACCCCCTCGGTGAAGGAATCCCCCAGGGCAACATATACCCGCCGCCCACCGGCGTCGGGGGATAGAAGGTTTTCGGCCATGGCGCCACGGTAGCCAACCCAACGGGCCGGCAGGGGACAACAAGGTAAACGGCAGGGGCTCTCCGGATTAGAGCTCGGCCTTGCCCTGCCGCCAGTACCCCATAAACGACACCTGCTTCCGGTCGATCCCGACGTCCCGCACCAGGTACCGGCGCAGCTCCTTGACTGTCCCGGCTTCACCGGCGATCCAGGCATAGAACGGCATCGCCCCCGCGGGCTTGGCCGGGTTCCTGCTGGCGCTGATCGCCGCGGCATCCATCCGTGCGGGCGTTTCCCACAGAATGTCCCGGTCCACGTTGACATCCTCGGGCTCGGGGCCGGCAGCAGGCTCACGGGAGGACTCAAGCCAGACCCAGCCGGGGAGGGTGACGGCGGCCCGGACCGCCTCCTGCAGCAATTCGCCGCGCGGACGCGAGCGGCCGATCGCCGCCCCGCGCGCAAGCCAGGTGATCTCGACGTCGGCGGCTGTCGTGATGACCTGGAAGTCCCGGGCCTCCGGAACCTCGAGAATCGCGTGCCCGCTAACGTCCGGCGGCAGGCTCTCCAGAATGGCGCTGATGGCAGGCACTGCCGTCTCGTCTCCTGCCAGCAGGACCCGCTGGGCCAGGCCCGGCCGCCATTCGATCCCGGAGTACGTTTCCGCGGTGACGCAGTGCGCAGCCCGGTTGTTTGGTCCGATCACGGTCAGGGTGTCCCCCGGCTTGGCGTTCAGCGCCCAGTTGGCCGCCGGTCCTCCGTGCCCGGCGTCGTCAAAGTGCAGGACAAAGTCGACGTCGATTTCCGGATAGACGGCATCCAAGCGTTCTTTCCGGACGGTGTAGGTGCGCATGGAGCCGCGGGTCGCAGGATCCATGGCCAGCCACGCGCGGTACCAGCCGGCCTGCTCCATCCGGAACTCCGGCAGCGGCAACGCGGTGCCATCCGCGTCAAACGACGGAATCATAAGTTTGACGCGCAGATCCAGTGTGCTGCCATGGACGCCAAAGTCCCGCAGCGAATAGCCGCCCAACGTGACCCGCCGGAAGTTGGGCCCGAGTTGCTGGACCGCCGTGACCTGGACTTCGAAGGCAAGGGCTATGGGTTCGGTGGCGCGTGGGGTCTTGAGGCCGGCCCGGTTGCGGGCCGGGGTGGGGTTCATTGCAGTCACGGGACCAGCTCCGGGGTTGTAGTGTGCGGGAAACTGGCATGGTGGCGGCCCAGCGGGATGATCAGGGGAGCGCCGGACACCGGGTCCGGGAGCACCCTGGACGCCAGGCCGAACACCTCGCGCACCAGTTCCTCGGTGACCACCGCCCGGGCGGCGCCTTCGGCCACGATCCGTCCGTCCTTCATGGCGATGATGTGGTCCGCGTACCGTGCGGCGAGGTTGAGGTCGTGCAGCACGATCGCCACGGTTGTTCCGCGCCGGCGGTTGAGGTCCGTGATGAGGTCCAGGACCTCCAGCTGGTGGGTGAGGTCCAGGTACGTGGTGGGCTCATCCAGCAAGAGCACTTCGGTTTCCTGGGCCAGGGCCATCGCGATCCACACCCGCTGCCGCTGCCCGCCGGAAAGTTCGTCCACGTTGCGCCCGGCGAGTTCCAGCGTTTCAGTGGCGGCCATCGCCTGTTGCACGGCGCGCTCGTCATCCACCGAGCCCGCGGTCGCCCCGGACCGGAAGAATCCCTGGTGCGGATAGCGGCCGCGGCCCACGAGGTCCCGGACGGTGATGCCCGCCGGTGCTGTCGGGTGCTGTGGAAGCAGCCCCAAGGTGCGCGCCACCTCGCGGGCGCGGCGGCGGTGGATGTCCCGCCCGTCCAGGGTGACCGTTCCGGCCGCGGGTTTGAGCAGCCGGGCCAGGCCGCGGAGCAGGGTGGATTTTCCGCAGGCGTTGGCGCCGACAATCATGGTCACCCTGCCCTCGGGGATTTCCGTGCTGAGTCCCTCGATCACGGTCCGATGATCGTATTTCAGCGTCAGGCCGGAGGTCTGAAGAGTTGCCATCTCAGGCATCCTTTCGGTTGGAGGTGACAAGCAGCCAGAGCAGGAACGGGGCACCCAGGGCACCGGTCACCACCCCGACGGGCAGGACGGTGCCGCCCAGCAGCAGCGGTGCCATGTTGGTGGCGAAGTAGTCAGCGGCCAGGACGATCACCACACCGGTCAGGGCCGAGGCCGGCAGGCTCGCCGCGCGGACGAACCGGCGCGAGATTGGTCCGGCGAGGAAGGCGACGAACGCCACCGGCCCGGCGGCTGCAGTGGCCGCTGCCGCGAGTGCGACGGCGACCATTACAACCGCCAGCCGGACCGCCCCCACCCGGACACCGAGGCCGGCGGCGGAATCCTCGCCCAGTTCGAGGATGCGCAGCGGACCGGCAAGGAACCCGACGCCAGGAACCAGGACGATCAGTGCGAGGCCGAGGACTCCGGCCCGGTCCCAGTTCGCGGAGTTGAGGGAGCCGTTGAGCCAAATCAGGACGTCGGCGGCGGTGCGGATGTCCGCTCTGGTCATGAGGAAACTGACCATGGCGTGAAGGGCTGCGGCGATACCCGCTCCCGCCAGGATCAGCCGGCCCCCCGCGGCGTCCCCCCGGCGTCCGCCGGAACCGAGGGATCCGCTGCGGGAGATGGCGTAGATAAGGACGGCCACACCCAGCGCCCCGGCGAATGCGGCGCCCGAGACGGCGGCACCGGATGCGCCGAAGACCACAATGGCCGCCACAGCCGCGGCGCTGGCTCCGTAGCTGATGCCAATAACGTCAGGGCTGGCCAGGGGATTGCGGAGCATGGTCTGGAACAGCGCGCCGGAGAGTCCGAAGGCCGCGCCGACCAGCGTCCCCACAACGGCCCGCGGCAGCTTGTGCTCCATCACGATGAAACTGGCGCCGGGGATCTTCTCGCCGCCAATGAGGTGCGCGCCCAGGATCCTGACGAAGTCGGGGATGGTGACGGTGTAGCTGCCAAGCAGCACGTTGGCTGCGAAGAGCACCGCGACGGCCAAGGCCAGGCCGGTGGTCCGGCCGGGCACACTCCCGCGAGTTGGCAGATATGGCCAATGTTTGTGCGGATCATTGCCGCGAAGTGCCAACTCGGCGGCGGATCCCCTCATAGTCCCGCCCCCTTGCCGCGTCTTACCAGCCAGACGAACACCGGCGCGCCGACGAGCGCGGTCATGATCCCTGCGGGGACTTCGCCCGGAAGCAGGATCACGCGGCCGATCACGTCGGCGACCAGCAGCAGCGCCGGGGCCAGGACCAGGGAAAAGGGCAGGATCCAACGGTAGTCGGGACCGGTGAGGAAGCGGACAGCGTGCGGAATGACAAGACCCACGAAGCCAATCGGGCCGGCCAGTGCCGTGGCAGCGCCGCAGAGCAGGACGATGCCGAGGGCCGTGATGCCGCGGGTCAGCCCAACACGCTGGCCCAGGCCGCGGGCGAGGTCGTCGCCGAGGGCCAGATTGTTGAGGATCCGGCCCGCGCAGAGCACAATCGCGGCACCCAGCAGCAGGAACGGCAGGGCCGGGAGGATAAGGGACCAGTCGCGCCCGGCGATCCCGCCAACCTGCCAGAACCTGAAGCGGTCCAGGGTGTCCCGGCTGGAGACCAGGATGACGTTCATGAGCGAGAAAAGTCCCGCGCTCAGGGCCGCGCCGGCAAGGGCGAGCTTCACCGGCGTCGCGCCGCCCCTGCCGAGTGCGGCGATCAGATAGACCACGACGGCGGCACCCGCCGCGCCAAGGAACGCGAACCAGATATATCCAGCCAGAGAGGAGACACCGAAGACGTAGATTCCCGTGACGACGGCCAACGCAGCGCCGGCATTGATGCCGAGGATCCCCGGGTCCGCCAGCGGGTTGCGGGCCACTCCCTGCATTGCCGCCCCGGCGAGTCCGAGGGCGCTGCCGGCCAGCAACCCGAGTGCGGTCCGCGGAACCCGGGCGAGCACCACTGCGTGGTCACCGCTGGCCGGATCGAATTGGGTCATTGCCTGCCAGACGGTCTCAAGGGTCAGGCCGCGGGCCCCGATGCCGAGCGACGCCGCGGCCACGAGCACCAGCACGCCGACGGCGGCCAGCAACCAGAGCGCCTGCGGGCCCCGGACGGTCCGGTCCGGAGCCGTAAGTATCTCCGGGGCGGGCCGGGCGGCGGTGCTGGCCGCCGTCGTCGTAAGTGGGCTCATGGGACGCTGCCTACTTCACCGGGGCAGCGGCTTTGCCGGCTGCCGTCGCCAGCTGCGGCAGGAAGGTGTCGAGGGCCCAGGGCAGGCTCAGCGGAGATGACGCGGAGATGGACAGCGTTAGCGTGTTATCCGAGTCCGCGACCAGGGCACCGCTCTTGATGGCCGGGATCTGGCCGAGCAACGGGTCAGTTTTGATCGATTCGGCGGTTTGCGCGTCCGGGACCCAGGTCACAAAAAGGTCGGACGTGAGTTCGTTGGCTTTCTCCGCGGACCACGGGATGAAGAACTCCTTGGAACCCTGGGTATTGTCCGCCACCACGGGGGCCAGCTTCATGCCGATCTCGCTGAGGAATCGGGGGCGGTTGTCGTTGGCGGTGTAGACGTTGACGCCGTCGCCCTTGGCCGGCTCCAGGTTGCCGTAGATGAAGCTCTTGCCGGCCAGCTGCGGGTATTGGGCGGCCTTGGCCTGGATGGTGGCCTCGGTGTCGGCGATGAGCTCAGCGGCTTCCGCCTCCTTGCCGAGCGCCTTGCCGATGATGGCCGTGGAATCCTGCCACGAGGTGCCGTAAGCGACCTTCGGCTGGGCCACGACGGGCGCTATCTCGCTGAGCTTCTTGTAGTCCTCCGCGGTCAGGCCCGAGTAGGCGCCGAGGATAACGTCCGGGTTGAGCTTGGCGATCTCGGTGAAGTTGATGCCGTCCGCCTCGGAGTACTGCGCGGGAGCCTTCGCCGAGCCGAACCCGGCGCCGAGCTTGTTCAGCGCCGCGTCCTTCCACGGCGTGGACCCCTGGGCGTTGCCGCCCCATTCGTTCTTGGGCACTCCTGCCGGGACTACGCCGAGGGCCAGGGCGACGTCGTCGTTGACCCAGGAAACCGTGACGACGCGCTGCGGCTGTTCCTTGATGGTGGTCTCGCCGAAGGCGTGCTTGATGGTCAACGGGAAAGCGGCGCCGGCCGACTGTGCGGGGGCCTCCGCTGTTGTGGCGGCTGGTCCGGTGGAGCACCCGGTCAGGACCAAGCCGACGGCGGCCAGGAGCACGGCTGTCGCGCGGAGGGGGCGGCCGATGGTACGGCTGATGGTAGACGGGAAGACTGCGAAAGCCACGAAACTCCTTAGGTAAGTGAAGTGAACCTAAGTAAGGCTAGCCTATCTTTGAATTAATTACGCAAGGTTTGCATAACTTAATTACCCTGATGTGGGTTCCGGCTTGAGCGGGGCTCGAAAACTGGACAGGAATCCGGGTGTTTGCGAGGATGGGCCGCACGGGCGAATCGGCACCGGTGCCAAAACTATTGGCTGCGATCTATCAGGGAAGTGAGCATGGGCATCCACATGATGACTGTTGCCACGGTTGGCGGGGTGGCCGCTCTGGCCTGCTACGCGCCCGCACAGTCGCCAGCCCTTCCCCGACAATCGGGTACCGCTGCGGTCTGATACCGCGGCAGCCCCGGTTCAAACCGGAGTCGCAGGCTGGCAAACGCCTGCCTGCCTTCCGTCCCGGCGCACCTTGGCCGGACCGGACCACCCGACTCCGAAAGTTTCCAACATGCAAAAAATCACTGCGCAGCAGATCCGCTCGTCCTTTATCAACGCAAGCCGGTCGGAAGCCTCGAAACTCAATCTGCCCCGGAACTTCGATGCCCTCGACTGGGAGAGCCTCGACTTTCTGGGCTGGCGCGACGGGAAGATGCCGCTGCGTGGCTATCTGGTGCTGCCCGGCCCTCAGGGTCCCGCCGGAATCATGTTTCGCGCCCCCGAAGGCGGGCCCAAGAAGAACCGATCAGTGCTGTGCGAGCTGTGCCGCGACATCTTCTCCAAGGACGATGTCCTGCTGTGGGTGGCCAAGCGGGCCGGGCAGTCCGGCCGCAACGGAAACACCGTGGGCACGCTGATCTGCGCCGAATTCGGATGCTGCCGCAACGTGCGGGTTGAACCTCCGGCCAATGAAATCAACCCGGACCCGGCCGCCGTCGTGCTGCGGCAGATAGGCGGGCTGGCGGCACGCACCGCCCAGTTCCTGGAGCGGGTCCAGGAAGCGTAGCACCGGCACGGGCACTGTGCCGTCAGCGCAGGACGATGTCCACCGGGTTTGCCTCGGAGCGCCACTTACCCTCGGAACCAGGGCCCGGGGCAATCACCGGCGCCGTCAGCACACCGGAACGGTTAGTGCGCTTGTCCCGCAGGATCTCGGTGACCGAGCCGAGGTGCCGGGACAGGTCGATCACGTTTTCCGGGGCGGCCAGGAGCAGCTGGAAGCCGAATTCATGTAGCGCCTTGATGCCGGCGCCCGCAAATTCCTCCGAGGCGAGCACAAAGGCTTCGTCCATCATCACCGTGCCGTAGGTGGTGAAGCCCTGCTCGGCGATGCCCAGCTGGTAACTCAGCGCCGCTGCCATAATGAACGCGGTGAAGCGTTGCCGCTCGCCGCCGGACATCGAGCCGGTGTCCGCGTGCATAAAGACCTCGGTCTTCACTGCGCGGTTCTTACCGCTGCCCTTCGCCGCACGCGGGCCTTGGATCTCGCGGTGCTCCTTGCACTGGATAAAAAGGTGGCCCCTGACGTCCAGCACCTCGGCACGCCAGCGCCGGTCCTCGGGGGTCTGCGAACCCAGCCGCTTCACAAGCGTTTCGAGCGACTTGTAGCGGCTGGTGAGCTCAACGTCGTCGTCCGGCTCGCCGGGCGTGCCGGCGGCAGGCGCGGCTGCCGTGCCCGGGCGGCTGTGCCGGACCTTGAGCGCGTTCTGGATCGCGTCCTTGAACTGCTTCGCCGTGGCCGGCAGGGTCTGCTTGATATCGAGTTCCAGGAAGCTGCCTTCGTGGAAGTTCACCTCGGAGAGGATGCCGTTCAGCGGCAGGATCCGGCTCGTGATGGAGCGGCGCTCCTCATCCAGCAGGTGCAGCAGGGTGCTGAAGGACTCATGCGTGCGCTGGTTGAAGAACTGCCGGAACTCGGCTTCCTGCGCGGGCAGTCCGTCGCTGACAATAGCGTGATAGCGGGCCTCGAACTCCCCCGCGGCCCCGATCGCGGTGCCGTGGTCCACGGAGATCGCGGTTCCCCATTCGCGGACAAAGCCCTCGAAGATCCGGGTGAGCCGCTCCGAGGTCCCCTGCCCCCGGGATTCGGCAGCGTGGAGCTCTCCGAGCAAGCGGGTCCGGACCTGGTTGGCAAGGTGGTCCAGCTCATGCATCTCCAGGACATCGCCGGCATCGGTGAAGTACGGTTCCAGCGCCGTGACAGTGGCCTCCGACGGCGGCGACTGAGCCAGCCGCTCCCGCGCGGCATCCAGCAGCGAATCGGCGCGGGAAAGTTGCGCGTCGACAGCCTTGTATTCGCTTTGCAGCACGGCCGCGGCCTCGGTGCTGGACTGGTGCTTGTGCCGGGCCGCCTCGATGTTGGCGCGCAGCGGTTCCAGGTCCGCCTGCGCGGCGAGGGCGTCCTTGAGCCGCTGCTCGATCCGGGCAAGTTCGTCCGCCGCGACAACTGCCGAGACCTGCTCCCAGGGGCGGTGGTCCTCGGTGACGCGGCGCAGGGCCTCGAGCTGCCGGTTCATCCCCTGGTGCGATTCTTCCCGGCTTTGCGCGAGCTCTGCGGCCTTGGCCAGTTCCTGCTGCAGGTCCTGGACCTGTGCGGCCACGAGCTCCAGTTTGGCGGCGTTGTCGAAGCCGAGGACATAGTCCTGCCGGGATGCGAAGCGGTCGTCCTTTTCCACGGTGTGGCGGTTGCGCTTTACCACCCCGCCCAGGCTCAGGCCCTTGTCCAGGCGGGCAAGTTCGTCCGGGTCCTCAACACACGGGTAGGCGAAATCGAGGGCGATCCGTTCCCGGATCCACTCGCCCGCGTCCGCTGCCGCACCCACGGCGAGGATGTCCAGCTTGGTGAGCAGATCGCCGTCGGCCGCGTCCTCGACGGCCAGCGCGCCGCCGGCTAGGGGCTTGGAGACGTCGACCGCGCGCACCGCACCGCGGACGGCATGGTCGTTGAGGTAGCGGGTGACGGCGGCGAAGTGCTCGCCGGGAACCAGCAGCGTTGTGGCCAGACTGCGCAGCGCGCGTTCGGCGGCCGGGCGCCACCGTTCCTGTCCCTCGGTGAGGTCGATCAGTTCGCCGCCGAACGGCATCTGCTCCTCGGGAACGCCCGTGGCGGCCGCGATCGCGCTGCGGTTTTCAATGCTCGACGGCGGCAGCAGGGACTTGCGAGTCTTGAGTGACACCAGTTCCTGCTGGGCCGCGGCGAGTTCCCGCTTCCTGACGGCGTGGCCGTCGAACGCCTCGAAGCGCAGTTCCTTCAGTATTTCGGCGTCCCCCGTCAGCTCGGCGGAACGCGCGGCGGCGTGTTGGTGGGCCTGCTCCCAGCCGGCCGCAGTCCACTGAAGTTCCAGTCCGGCCTCGGACAGCGTCTTGCGGGCTGATTCCTCCACCTGCTGGCGCAGTTTGAGCCCCACCCGGGCGTTGTCGAGCGACTGCTCAATCGCGGAGATTGCGTTGCCGCCCTGGTTGTTGTAATCCACTTCAAGCTGGCGCAACTCTTTGGCCAGGCCGTCCCGGATGCCGCGTTCGGCGCCAAGATCCCTGGCTTTCGCCTGAGCCAGGTCCTTGAACCGGACGAGGGTCTTCTCGTGCACGGTGACGGCCAACTGCTGCCGGTACGACTCGAATTCTTCGCCGGCGAGCTCCCGCAGCCGGTGGGCGTCGAGCAGGGACTGGGCATACTCCTTATTGAGGCCGGGGACCGGGGCCAGCTGGTCGCGCTGTTGCCGGACATCCTCAAGCCGCTGCCGGATGGACATCAGGTTGCTGAATTCCTCCACCACGTCATCCGACGCGGCGAGGGTAGCGGGTGCGTCCAAGACCTGGTCACGGAAAAAAGTGTTAACGCTGCCGCCGAGGCCCTTGCCGGCCTGGATGACGCGCAGCAGGGGCAGGGCCTGGTCCGAATTGATCCCAAGCAGGCGCCGGAAGCGTTCCGCAAAGGCCTTGTGCACATCGAAAACCTGGGCGTCGGGGAAGATCACATCCAGCGCCGACTTGGTGAAGCGTTTCTCCGCGATGCCCTCGATGGCCGTCAGGTCCAACGGTCTGTTGTCGATCAAGTAGAACCTGCCGACGCTGGACTCCGTGCCGTTTTGGGGCAGGTCGAACAGCGCCGACACCGTCACCCGGGTGCCCGCTGCGTTGTCGAATGTCAGGGCGACGGCGGACCAGGTGGCACCGGGTCGCTGGAAAGCACTGGCCGAGCCCTCCCCGACAGCTTTGTCACCCACCTTGCCGCGCATGTACGTGAACGTGGTGCGCTTGTCTTCGACGGCGCCCCCCGCCCGCTGGGCAGCGGCTTCGTTGGAGCGCGGTCTGGCATCAAAGACCCTGAGCATCGCATCGAACAGCGTGGACTTGCCGACGCCGGAATTGCCGGTCAGCAGCGTGCCGTTGCGGTCAACATGCATGGTGTGGGCGCCATGGAAGGTGCCCCAGTTCACCACCTGGACGAGGGCGAGGCGCATCTGGCCCGGGTTGGTGAGGTCCCCCATCGGCAGCATGGTCGCGATGCTCACTTGGCTTCCTCCGAGTCTTTGGTCATGCCCTTGTGGTCGCCTTCCGCGGCGCCACCGGACACATGCTCTGCATGCTCGCTCGTTCCTCGCTTAGACACATGCTGCCGCATGTCCCCGGCGCCACCGCTGCTGTCAGTAACCGGATCGACGGCATCGCCGTCGTCCGAGTCATCCTCCCCCGGGCCTACCGCGTCGCCGTCGAACTCCAGCAGTGGCTCCGTGCCGGACGGGTCGGTGCTGGCGGCGACCAGGGCGTCGATTTGGGCCGGGATGTCGCCGATGTTCTCGAACGGGAGGGCCAGCGGGAGGGCGTTGGAGATCGTGTAAACCTCGTCCAGGCCGGTGGCCAGGAGGAGCTGGCGGGCCAGGAGTTTGGTGATGGCGCGGGTGACGACGTCGGAATCGCGCAGCGCGTCCTGCTGGCCGGCGGGCTGGTAGTGGGCCACCAGGTCGGCGATTTCCTCGCGCGTGATAGTAGGGTCGGTCTGGGCCGTGACATGGCGGTCCAGGAGCAGGCGCAGGCGCAGCAGGACGATGGTTTCGATGCGGCTGAGGGCCCGCTGCTGGCGCAGGATACTGGAGCGGGTGCTGCCGCCGATCGCGTCGGGGTCCACCGGCCGCAGCACGGCCACTTTTCGTTCGTGGTCCAGCTGAAGCGTCAGGAACAGTTCGGAGAGCCGGCTGCGCAGGATCAGCTGGTTGTCCAGCAGTGTGGTCCAGAGCTTCTCGTCCCGGCCGCCGTCGATGTACGGGCCCTTAAGGAGTTTCACCAGCGCCTGGCGGACCTTCATCGGAAGCACTCCGGTGTCCCCCGGAAAGAGCGCAGCGCCGTCGACGAAGGTGTCACGCGGGGTGACGGCGAAGGGATCTGCGGACACGTGCCGGGCGGGCTGCCCCGCCGGTTCCGCCGTCCCCGCCGGCCCCGCCGGTTCCGCCGGTTCCGCCGTCCCCGCCGGCCCCGCCGGTTCCGCCGGTTCCGCCGGTTCCGCCGGTTCCGCCGGTTCCGCCGGTTCCGCCGTCGTGTTTTCTTCAGTCATCTTCAATCCTTCTTGAGCGTGACGACCGGCAGGTACGCGGTGCGCGTGGAGCCGTCGATCTGTTCGAAGTCGAGAGTGTCCCAGGCCCCGCGGTCAAAGCCGGCGCCCACGTGCAGGGCGTGGGAGAGCAGGGCACGGATGGAGTTGATGTGGCGTTCCGCAGCCGGGAGCTGCTCCCAGGCCTCGGCCAGGGTGGAAGCGCCGTTGAACGCGGCGCGGATAGCCCCGGGGCTCGCTTTCGAAGTCCGCGGCGAGCGCACACGGTCCGAGTCGCTGAAGGCGATCGGGTCCGCCAACTTTGGCGGGGCCGCGAACTCGTCCGGGTCAAAGAGCTTGATCATGGCGAGGGATTCGAAGCCGGCGTTGAACAGCGCCGGGCCGGGGACCAGGCCGGGGCGTTCACGTTCGTACGGCAGCGAGCGGATGGCCTGCTCGGCCTCCCGGAGGACCTTGCGGAGCCGGACGGACTGGCGGAAATCGTCACTCTGGACATAGGTGTTGAGGCTTTCGCTGAGCTTGCCGTAGATCCGCTGGATCTGGCTGTGCTGGCTGCGCAGTTCGGCCACCAGGTTCTTCAGCGTCTCGCGCTCGTCCTGGCTGAGGTCGTCTGCGAACTGACGGCTAAGCACCTCCCCGATCGCCGAACGGAACCGCAGTTGTTGCTGCGGGTCCTCCAGGAACGCCGTGAAGGACCGGAACGTCCTGCCCTCCGGGCTCTGCCGAAGGCGCTTGTCCGCCGCCAGCACCTGCGCCATCGTGGCGCCCTTGCTGAGGGACTCCTCAATGATCTGGTTGCGGAGCTCGCCCACCAGCTCCTCAATACGGTCACGCATCTTCTTGTAGTCCGCGGGCAGGCTGGCTGCGAGGTCCAGGATGTTTCCCGCGGCTTCCACTGCCTCCTCGTCGTCCAGCAGTCCATCGAAGCCGCCCGAGCTGATGTCCTCGATGAGCTGGCGCCGCTCGCCGATCTCGTCCTCGAGGGACTCCAGCCGGGCGCTCTGATCCGGGTTCGTCTCGTTGGCGAGCTTTTCGACGTCGCCCAGCAGCGTACCGAGGCGGGAACCGTTGAGCGTGGAGCGTTCGCTTGAGAGGCTGTCAAGGAAGGCGAGGACGCGGGCCGCGGGTTCGGTGACCTCATACACGATCTGCCCTGACTGGTTCCGCCGGGTCAGGAAGTTCTTGCGGGTCCACTCATCGCCGAACGTCTTGCCGTTTGCGGTACCGCCGAGCCCCGGATCCTGGCGGCGGAGCTGCTCGAGGAAAGCGTCGACGTCGGCGTGGAACTGTTCCAGCGGGAGCTGCGGCCTGGTGCGGGTAAAGGAGGCCTGCAGCACGGCGATCACCCACGGTGCCGAACGGGTCAAGGCCCAGGCTGGCCCTTTGGTAAGCAGTTCGAGGTCCCGCAACCTGGCGCTTATTGCGTCGGCGGAGGACAGTGCTGAGCGGGTCATTCACTCTCCTTCAGCTGCCGCGGGACCTGGATCGGGCAGCGGATACGGAAAAACTGCCAGCTACAAGGTTAACGCAGGCCCCGGATTGCATCCATCGTGATGCGGGATCGTCTGGGGGCAGTAGATCTGCACGTCCGGACGGGCGGGCCGGAGCAAACCGTGCGGTGACCGCAACCGCTCCGTGACCTACGCCCCGGTAGCATTTCGATCCCGTATCAAGAACTCCGGCACGCGCGCCGGACTCTGGCGGGTCTCCGGCCCGAACCCTACGCTCGGGCTACTGATTCAGCCGATGCAAGGGTGCAGGGGGAAACATGCAGTTCGACCTCAACGCAGTGGAAACGGCAACGCTGGTGTTCATCGGAACGCTCGTATTTGCCCTGGTAATCACGGTGTTTATGATGATGGCGTCATTCGCGGCCCTGGTGCTGGTGGGGGTCGGCCGGCTCGCCTGGTTCATCGCAGGGACTCTCCTGCTGGGTCTTGTGCGAGGCATCAACCATGCCTGGGACCTGCTGGTTCATCATGCCTCCCGGGTAGAGCTGCCGGGCGACTTCGCCTCAGACATTGCCGCGGAAATGATGGGCCAACCTGCCCCTAGTTGTACTCAGCCAGGACGTTGGTTACACGGTGAAAGGGTGAAGACCTCTTAGGTTGGTGGTTACCACACTCACCGAACGACTAAGAGGTCTTCATG
>NZ_JBEPPA010000027.1:0-23270 GCF_040547075.1 Arthrobacter sp. UYCu512 | reverse complement strand
TGGGTCTCAGCTTGCTCCTGGCCCTCGGAGCAGTCACCGCGACCTTCGGCCTCATTCGGAGCAATACGGCAATGACGGCTACCCGCTTCGAGTGACATGCACTTGAGACGATCCGGTGAAACGTCCGGTAAAGGATCCGCTTGCGGTCAGGGCGACTCTGCCGATGTTGCCCCGGAATCCTCCTCGGCGGGCTGGCTCCGCGGACAAGTTGCCGCCGCCTTTAGGACTCTGAAACTTATCGGTGAGTACGAGAGGGGCCTAGTCATGCAGGACTACTTGGTAGAGGTTGTGGTCTTGCCATCTACCGGCAATCTGCAGGTATCGCGGGGCCATCCCGATCTGCTGGAAGCCGCCCTTCAATAGCACCCGCTGCGAGCTAACGTTGTGCGGCAGAGTGCTCGCCTCGATGCGGTGTAGTCCGAGCTCGTCGCGGGCCGTTTCGACTATCGCCTGGACCGCGGCTGATGCCAGACCGCGGCCTGCATACTGGCTGTCCACCCAGTAACCCAGCCCCACGCTCTGGAAGGGGCCGCGCACAATTCCAGCCATGTTGAACCGGCCAACGAGGGTATCGCCGGCAAACAAGCCAAGGGGGTACCCCTCACCAGCCTCATGAGCAACAAGGCGGCTGGCGATGTCGGCAGCCTGCCATGCCTCCGTGTAGTACTCCTCGGGGCGTACTGGTTCCCAGGGAGAAAGGTACGCACGGTTGCGCACATACGCAGCGGCAAGCTCTGCCGCATCGTTCGGGCGCAGTACACGCATGCTGACATCTTCACTAAGCTGACGCGATTTAAACACCGGACAACAATACTCGCGGTCGTCGTTTGCGTTCCCCGGTGGAAATTGGATGCCGCGAACCTATCGGTGCAAGTAGGGCAACGAAGGCAGGCGGTCACCCAAAATTGTGGACACCCGTCGGACGTTGCCCGTTCAGGGATCCTTTGCTGAGATGGCAGTAGTTGCTGTGGGCGGTTCCGTCAGTTCCTCAAACCGAGGCACCCGCCCAAGGTTCGGATTGCGGCACGATTCCGGACGAGAGAGGTTCGCGCTCCTCAGGTGAGCGGCGGGAGTCTCGTGCCATCATCAGACGGAGAGGTCGCGAACCGACGGGCGGTCCCGCCGATCGTGGCGGAGATTATTTCTTCGCGCACCTGTCGATCTGGGCGAGACCCGTTCGTAGTAGTAGTGCAGGCGGGAGGATCCCGCCCACGAGGAGGAGAACGTCATGACGAAGTACCTGGTATCTGTCCACAACACTGCCGGCCAGACGCGCGCGCCGATGTCCGACGCCGAGATGCAGCAGTCGTACCAGCAGATGAATGCTCTGGAGGAGGAGATGAAGTCGGCCGGCGCCTTCGTGTTCTCCGGACGCCTGTACGAGCCTGACACCGCCACCGTGGTCCGCGTGTCGAACGGGGAAGCCGTGACCACCGACGGCCCCTTCGCGGAGTCGAAGGAGTACCTGGCCGGTTTCTACATCATCGAGGCCGACAACCTTGACGGTGCCATGTACTGGGCGTCGAGGACCACCGCTCTGGTCGGGGCACCAATCGAGGTCCGGCCCTTCTGGGACGAGCCCGCGGCCTGAGCCCGTGCGTGCCGCCGATGCCGGATCCGGGCCGGGACCGGGTGAGGTCGGCCGGTGGCTGTGACAGGTTTGGATGGCCCCGGTAGGACGGTTATTTCTGGCCCCACTTCGTGACTCGCCGGGCACCTGTGACGGTTATTTGTGGCCCCACCTTCAACGTTGGATCCATCAGTGGATGGATGCGGCGGAAGGCTGGTCTGGATGGAGTCGAGAGTGGAGTTGTTCGCGCGGATTCGAAGGGACGCCCGGGTTGAGGGCTTGTCGGTTCGTGCGTTGGCGGTCCGGTACGGGGTTCATCGACGAACGGTGAGGCAGGCACTGGATTCAGCTGCCCCTCCGGAGCGTAAACAGAGACAAGGTGTGTCCTGGAGGCTGGAGCCGTTCAAGGGCGCGATCGATGCGATGCTGATCGAGGATACGACGGCGCCGCGGAAGCAGCGCCATACTGCGCGCAGGATTTTGGCCCGGCTTATCGAAGAGCATGGTGCGCAGGAGCTGTCGTATTCGACGGTGCGTGATTACGTCAGGGTCCGTCGGGCCCAGGTTGATGTGGAGGCAGGCCGCCGCGTTGAGGTGTTTGTTCCTCAGGAACACGCTCCGGGTGCTGAGGCTGAGGTGGACTTCGGCGAGGTCTATGTCGTGCTGAACGGGGTGAAGACGAAGTGCCATATGTTCATCTTCCGGTTATCGAATTCGGGCAGGGCCATTCACCGGATATACCCGACTCAGGCCCAAGAAGCTTTCCTTGAAGGGCACGTCGAGGCCTTCAAGGTTCTGGGCGGCATCCCGACTAAACACATCCGCTATGACAATCTCACCAGTGCTGTCACCGCGGTGGTGTTCGGGCAGGGCCGGCAGCGCCGGGAGAACGAGCGGTGGGTGTTGTTCCGTTCGTTCTACGGCTTCGATCCCTTTTATTGCCAGCCTGGCATCGCGGGGGCCCATGAGAAGGGCGGGGTCGAGGGCGAGGTGGGGTGGTTCCGCCGCAACCGGCTTTCACCGATGCCTGTCGCTGAGTCTCTGGATGAGCTCAACGACCGGATACGGGCTTGGGAAGCCCTGGACGATGCCCGGCGGATCAATGACAGGATCCGCACCATAGGCCAGGACTTCGAGCTTGAACGGCCGTTCCTGGCCCCGTTGCCGGCGGAGGAATTCGATCCGGGTCTGGCGCTGAACCCCAGGGTTGATAGGTCCTCGATGGTCACGGTCAGGATGGTGAAGTATTCCGTCCCTGCCCGGTTCATCGGCCGAAGGGTCCGGGTCTCATTGCGGGCGTCCGAGGTCGTGGTGTTCGATGGCCGGACCGTGGTCGCCAGGCATCAGCGGGTCGCCGCCCGGTCCGGTCAGTCGGTCCAGCTGGACCACTATCTCGAGGTCCTCAGAACTAAGCCCGGCGCCCTTCCAGGTTCCACGGCTTTGGCCAAGGCGCGGGAGTCCGGGGTGTTTACCAGCGCGCATGAGGCTTTCTGGGCCGCATCCCGCCGGGTCAACGGCGATGCCGACGGGACCCGTGAACTCATCGACGTCCTGCTCCTGCACCGGTCGATGGATGCCGGAGACATTCATGCAGGGATCACCGCGGCGCTGGGAGTGGGAGCGGTCGGCGCGGACGTCGTCGCGGTCGAAGCCCGCAGATACGCCACGGCATCTTGCCGGGGTGGGGCCAGTTTCGACCGTCATCCCGGTGCTCATGCTGAAGAGAAGGTGCAACGGGTTGTCAGTCTCACCCAGCGCCGGCTCATGGACCCGGCCGCCGTCATCGCCGGACTCCCGCCGGACACACGGCCCCAGCCCTCGGTTCGTGCCTATGACGAGCTGCTGGCCAAACGTTCCGAACACCCTGCAGGAACCGCGTCAAAGGAGAACATCTCATGAGCCCCACCGCACCGGCCACCGCCATCACACCGACCCTGCGCCGGCGGCGCGGACTGACCGAACAGGCCGCGGTCGCAGCCGTGGACCAGGCCTGCCGCCGGCTGCGCCTGCCCACCATCCGGGCGGTCCTCGATGAAGCGCTCACCGTCGCGGGGAAGGAACAACTCTCCTACCAAGGCTTCCTGGCCGAGCTGTTGCTGGCAGAGTGCGACGACCGCGACCGGCGCTCCTCGATCCGCCGCGTGAAAGCCGCGAATTTTCCCCGGGACAAGTGGCTCGGGGACTTCGACTTCGATGCGAACCCGAACATCAACGCCGCCACCATCCACACTCTGGCCACCGGGGAGTGGATCCGCAAAGGACAACCCCTCTGCCTGATTGGGGATTCCGGGACCGGCAAATCTCACCTGCTCATCGGAGTCGGCACCGCCGCCGCGGAGAAGGGCTATCGGGTCAAATACACCCTCGCCACTCGGCTCGTGAACGAACTCGTCGAAGCTGCAGATGAGAAGGTCCTGGCCAAGACCGTTGCCCGCTACGGCCGCGTGGACCTGCTCTGCATCGACGAGCTCGGCTATATGGAACTGGACCGCCGAGGCGCCGAACTCCTCTTCCAGGTCCTTACCGAAAGGGAAGAGAAGAACTCCATCGCGATAGCCTCCAACGAATCCTTCTCCGGCTGGACGAAAACCTTCACCGACCCGCGCCTCTGCGCCGCCATCGTGGACCGACTCACCTTCAACGGCACCATCGTCGAAACCGGCACCGACTCCTACCGCCTCGCTCACACCATTGCCCAACAAGCCGCTAGCTAATCGCTGGACCCATGCCGGTTGCCGGGTTGCCGGTGTCTCCGCTCTCTAAGTGGGCCAGCCCTGAGGACAAGTGTCCACTGAGGGATCCTTTGCGGGACGCCACGAGGTGGCTAATTGCAGGGTGCCTGCCCAATCCCGAGCAGAGCAACGGCCGGTAAAACCACTTTTCCACCGCTAGTCAGGGGCGCGACAAGGCGCAAGTATTCGTGCCGCATTGTGGACTGCATCATCGGCGACTGGCTGGTTACGATTTTGCCGATTCCTCCCACGCCGCCGGCCGGTCCAGCCCACAAGTCTTCAGCCTCGATAGCGAAATCCCAGGAGAGAGTCTTCGTCTGCACCTCGTTCAGACCTGCACCCACCAGCAGTTCATTCAATCCCTGCTCGGTACGGTCGAAGTCCTTATCTGCTGGCAGTCTCTGCTGGCTTGGGGCTGCGGCCCCGCTGGCTTGCACCACGTCTGACCAGAGCCTATTTATGGCAGAGAGTTCAGAGGGCCATATCGTCACAGCGACGACGCCGCCCGGCCGACAGACCCGTTTGAGGTCAGCAACAGCGGCACGAGGGTCGCCGACGTGATTGACGACGAAGTTTGCCAGCACTGCATCAAAAGCATCTGGGGCGAGTGGTAAGTTCGGCAACCCGCCTAAGAGCAGCTGTGCCTGAGGAGCCGTTGTACGGGCTAAGGCGAGCATCTCGGCGTCAGGGTCGATGCCCGTTACCTCTGCCCCCCGACTGAAGGCTAGGCCCGTCAGGTTCCCGGGTCCACATCCAACATCCGCCACACGACAACCCGCGAACTCGCCCAATACCGCCTCTGCCGCGTCGAGCAACGGCACAATCGCCGCAGCGCACAGGTGCGCGAAACTCTCTGAGTAGGGGCGCGCCACGCCGGCCCAATTGCTAGCGCCCCTCTGGTCGGCACCAATGGTCGTCAATTTGTCTTCGCCCCCAACTATTTGGCATTCCTCTGTTCCAGTGTGGGCCATCATGGTTTGGACCTCTTGATTTCCGACTCACGCCTTGAACGGCGCGTCGCCTGACGAGTGCGCCCGGTGAAGGATCGGTCAGCGGACCGATTCCGAAGCGGACCTACTGCCGCGGAGCGAGCCGACCAGCGGGACCCTCGGGACCAGGGCAACCAAAGTTTGCTCAGTGGGGCCAGGAATAACCGTCATGTTGGGGCCAAAAAAGGTTGACATAGTCATCCTCACTGGCTTACGGGCGGCGGGTCCAGGGTCCGTCGCTGTGCGTGAGGGCTTGGCAACTACATAGGATTTGTGAATGAGCCGCAATCAGCACAACGTGGAAGTTTTCCGAGACGAGATAATCGCCGCAGCCGCAGAGCTACGTGCTGTGACCCGCGCAGAACAGGACAAGCAGCGAATAGGAGTTGCAGACTGGCTCGACGAACAGTTCATCGGTATCTCAGACCCGCGCGTTCTGCTTGAAGCAACGCGGAATGCCCTTACCTTGTACCAAGGCGGCATGGGGTCGTTCCAGGATGTCGGTAACGGGGCCTCGTCGCACGCGGTCAGTCGGCTGCGTAGTGCGCTGGTGCGTGGGCTCGATGCTGGCGTTCGCGACTCGTGAACGTGCTCGTGGCGGCTCAGTGGCGTCCTCGAGGTGTCACGGGCTTATCTCTTGTCTGTGACTTCCGTGGTAGTCCGCCGGGACCTGATGGTGGCCAGTCCGAATACGCTGCCTGCTGCGGTCAGGAAGAAGAACAGGACCAGCAGCGGGCCCGATAACCCTGGAAAGAGCGGGTTGCTGCCGGACAGAACGATCGAAGCCAATAGCCCCATCATCGACATGCAGAAAAGCGACCCTAGTGCTCTCTGCATGCGGCTCTGCCGAAACAATAGTGACTTGCTTGGAGTGGCCATGGATATCTACTCTCTGGAAAAAATGGCAGCAGCATGTAGGTTCCATCTGCCGTGGCGGCCTTCCGCGGCCCACGCCGGAACAGTGGGTGGAACTCGTCGGTCATACCGGCCGCTGAGGACGACCACGGAGAAGGACCAAGAGAATTGCAGTAACGACAGCTGCGGCGATTCCGCCCAGAAGATCTGACCAAAAGATGACAGGCAGCTTGGTAATAACGAACAGCAGTTGTACCAGTGCGCTCAAGCCGGCAATCCCGACGCCGGCGATCAATAGTCTCGTTCTATGGTCCATGCCGTCCCCCAATGCGGTGGGCTGTTCCGCAGCCCGTTCGCAGCCAGCCTATATGACGGCTTATTCTCGCTCCGGGCTGAGAATGTCGTGCAGACGAGTGTGGAAATTCCGTGCAGACGACTTTGGAGACTGACAGAAAGTTGCTCAATTCCTTTCTTAGGGTTGGTCAGAACTGGTTTTCGAAATGAACGGTGGTCGAAACCGCTTGAGAAGGGTTTTTGACGCGTCCGGCGATGTGATTGGGTACGCGAGGGGCAGCACCCGTGGGCTGTCCCTGGATTCCCAGGTTGATGCTCTCGTTGGCGCCGGGCTGTGCGAGTATTCCAGGAGTACGCCTCCGGCGCGACCCAGGCGCGGGCGCGCTGGAAGGAGTCTGCAGCCTGGCAATGACGCGCGTCGCCCCGGACGCGGGTGAGGCGGAGTCATGCATCCGTGTCGTCGCCGGCACCGAGCGGTCGGTGACTGGACCCCACCTCTAAGCCCGCCGACGCCGTACCAACTCCCGCGGCACCACTCACACAGAGAAGAGCACCTCATCATGACCACCGTCCTCGTCGCCGGAGCCACCGGTGACCTCGGCCACCGGATCGTCCGCGAGCTGCTCGCCGCCGACCCCGCCGCCTTCGTTCGCGTTCTGACCCGCCCCGGCGGCGGACACGCCCAGGCCATGTTCGGGGAGCGGGACCGCGTTGAGATTCGCGAGGCCGCATATACGGACCACGTCGGCCTCGTCGACGCCCTCTTCGGAGCCGACATCGTCGTGTCCGCAGTCAGCGGCGCGCGCTCCGTCATCCTCGACGCCCAGCAGGCGTTGCTAGCTGCAGCCGTTGAGGCCGGTGTGACACGCTTCATCCCGTCCGACTACTCGGCTGATTATCGGCGTGTCACCCCGGGCAGCAACCGCAACTTCGAGCTGCGCAGGGAGTTCGCCGCCGACGTCGATGCCACTCCGCTCCACACGACGTCCGTGCTCAACGGCGCCTTTGCGGACATGCTGACCGGACAGGCTCCGATGGTCCTGTTCAGGCGGCACAAGATCCTCTACTGGTCCTCGCCGGACCAGGTTCTGGACTTCACTACCAAGGACGACGTCGCCCGCACCGTCGCTTATGTGGCACTGGACGACGCCGCGCCACGCGTCGTCGAGGTGGCCGGGGACCGGGTAACAGCCCGAGGTATCGCGCGGATCATGACCGAGCTCACTGGCGCTGCCTTCACCACCCAATGGGCAGGTACCACGGGAATGCTGTCCGGCATGGCCCGGATCGGGCGTCGCGTATCAAATGGCGAGGAGGCGACCTTCCCTGCCTGGCAGGGTATGCAGTACTTCGTCAGTATGTTCAGTGGCGAGGCTCAACTGCATCATGTGAACAACGACCGCTACGGGCCGCAGGCTTGGACGAGCGTCCGTGACGTCCTTGAGGCGCACGTGAAGTACGGTGCGACCAAGGGCTGATGACGGCGACAGCTACTCAGATCGGCCCGCGGCTGTGACTTTTAGTCGGACTTGGCGGATAAATCGCTGTTTGGATTGGCGGTTTGTCGTTCCGCGTGGGTTGCCATTAACGGGTGAGTGGCAGTTCATGGGACGGCGCGCGTTGGGGGCTGATCGGCCGAGCGGGGGGTATGTCTCCTGATGTATCCGTTGACTCCGCCGCTGCAGGTCTCGCCGGGTTCGGGTGTTTGTGGACCCTGCTGAAATGCTTTGTTGGATGCCGGCAGCCGCGGATCTGCCGGGTCTGTGACGCTTAGTTGTTTTCCCCAGGCGGTTTCTTCGATGCGGGATCCCTGGCCGGGAAAGGGCTGACCAGGACGTGGCTTTGGTTGGTTGCAAGCCGGGGGAGCTTGGCGATGTCATCGGCGGGTAGTCCGGGTTGGTAGCTGATCCAGACTGCACCGTGTTCGAGGGAGTGTGGACGCTTGCTTGTTTGAGTGACGGGCTGCTGGTCCGCTGCGGGCCGCCTACGGCGCGGTCGTTGAGGGCTTCTGGGAGAGGGTGCCTTGGAGGATGCCGCCGTGGAAGGTCCAGGCGGCGACAATGATCCAGGCGGCGACTAACAGGGTCTAGCCGGCGATGGCCATCACGTCGAAGGCGGCGAGGTGGGTGTGGGCGGCGAGGCCGGTCAGGCCGGTGACGCAGGTTCCGATGGGGAAGGTGTAGGACCACCAGGTCAGGGAGAACGGCTGGCACTGGCGTCCGGTGCGGATGGTGATGGCGGTTGCGAGTCCGGCCCACATGAGCGCGAAGCGCAGGACCGGCGCCCCGTACAGGACACCGAAGGTTTCCATCGCCCGGGCCAAGGTCCCGGACACGGCGAGGTGGGCGTTTCCGCTCACGAGGTTCGCGGCGGTGATGGACTGGCCCTGCGGGCCCAGCACGATCCACAAGTATGAAACCAGCGACCTCGCGAAGCAGGGAAGTTCGGCTGCCTAAAACGACCGTATCTGCTACAACAACCAAGCGCGTCCAAAAGTGTCAGTTTCAGAAGTCGCCTGCACTGGATTCCTTGGAACTACGGGGCTTATGCAGCCGACTCCTGACACGGAAGTGTTCGAAGCCGTCTGCACCAACCGTCGTTTCGTCTGAAGCCGCGTGCACCAACTGTCATTCTGTCCGAAGTCGCCTGCACGAACCGTCGTTCTGTCCGAAGTCGCCTGCACGAACCGCCACCGACGTCCGGGACTTTCGGCCGTTGGGCTGGGTCTCGGCGGTCAGCGTCGCCGGCGGACGGGGCGGCAGGTAACGGTAGAGGCTGGAGCGGGTGATACCGGTGGCTTCGACGATCTCGGAGATGGGCTGATTTTCCTAATCGCGAAGGTGAGCGGCGTAGGCTAGCTTCGCTGGATCGATCGCGCTGGGCCGGTCGATCCTTTTGCCTTTAGTGACAGCAACGGCACGCGCGTGAGCTGCGCGTTCGATCGCGTAGGTTCGTACCATTTGGCCGAAGAGTGCGAGCATCACAACTGCCGACTGCGACATGGGATCTTCTGGATTGGCGAAATCAACCCGGATCGGTCAGCCAGGTACGTATGACCCGGTAACTCTGACCGAACGATGGTCCGCGGAGCGGACATCGCAGCCTTGACGACACTCACGCGGCCGCGGAGGCTACTATCACCGGTATGGAAAAAGACGGGCAAGCCAACGATTTTCGGCGGCTACTCGGCCTGGTCGACGGCGCGGGGGACATCACGGATTTACTGGACAGGATGGCCGCGTTGGCTGCGGCGACAATGGGCCGGGCGACTGGGGCGCGGATCGGGTGCGTGCTGACCCTGCGGCTGCACAAGCTCAGCCCTACCGTCACCGGCAGCAGCGACGCGGCAGCAGAGAGAAGATGGGCCCGATACAGCGGCGAACCCGTCGCAGCGGGAAACGCTGCCGCGTTGGCCGTGCCTCTTCAGCTGCGCCAGGACGCGACTGCAGTTCTGAACTTTTACGCCCCCGCCACGGGTCTGTTTATCGGGGGTGCCGTTGGCGTGGCAGTCGACTTTGCGGACGCGGCCAGTGATGCCCTACGCCTGAGCATCAGGATCGCCGCGGCGGATCTGCTCAGCCGTAATCTGAAGGCCGCAATGGAGGGCAGGACAGCGATCAACATGGCCTGCGGGGTGATCATTGCGCAGAGCCGGTGTTCGCAGGAGGAAGCCTTCGGTATCCTCCTGCGGGCCTCGACCAGCCGCAACCAGAAGTTGCACTCCGTTGCCACGGAGATCGTCGCGCGCTTCTCCGGCACCACCGGAACGACAACCCACTTCGAGGCCTAACCACCCGTCAAGCCCGCAGGACCTGCCACGATCGCAATGCGTCGAGGGCACAACGCATTTGAGGCGATGCTCTCTCTGGCCCGGCGCCGCCTCGTCGACTTGGGTAATGCCCGGGACGGCACCCCTGCACTCCTGTTGTTGCTGGACTGCAGGCTGCGTGATGCCTCCTTAGCCGCTGTAGGAGGCGAGGTGCGGCAAGTGGAGTTCGGCCAGGCGTTCATTGAGGACCACCGCCAGCAGGTCGCAGTCGTGGGCTGGCAGCGGAGCCAGTCCGTTCAGATATGCATCGACGACCCACAGGCCCTGGTTGCCCCCGTACGCGAAGTACGCCAACCATGCTTCAGGGACCTCGAGGCCTGTGTGCAGGAACGCAATATGCGTCAGTTCCTGCTGGTTGTTATCCATCAGAACCCACACCCCCTGCCCTCCCGAACTTCGCAGAAGGGCGGGATGAAGGCCGTTGCTTGGTCGCAGGACAAGCATTCCTGCGGTCTCTCATTAGGCTACAACTTTGCCCGTACAGCGGCCATTGTCTTTTCATCGGGCCGCCGCGCGCTGCAGTGTTCCCGCCCGGATGGCCGGAAGCTGGCATGACCGGGCGCCAGCCAGGGGACGATACGGGCCTCGCTGCGCTCGGTCGACACAAGCATTCTTTTTCCTTTCTTCTGAGGTCCGTTGGATCATACGTGCCCGCTCCACCGGCGCAACGGGCCTGCGCACGGCCGCCCAGCCGATCGCCTGTGCTCGGCGCTGCGCTGATTTCCTCCCACGAACCATCAATCGCTTGCCCTTCGGCTTGCCCCGGTTCTGCCGGGCACAGCTACGCGATGCTCCGCCAGCACGCAAACCACATGGTGGGGGAGAGGACACCAAGTATTTCCGGCGCCCGCCCCGCCCCAACGAAACTGAACATCACCTCATGAACACAAAATCCATGACCAGGACGGTCACGACCGACAACGCGGTACCGGAGCGGACACCGCGTATGTTGAGCCAGGGATCCGGCGCATCACCACGGGAAAGGCCCGCCAGGACGACTTAGCGCGCAGCCACGGAGGGGCGCGTAAAGCTGCCGCCGAACATGGAAAGGCAGGGGCCCGCTCTACGCAGTCCGCGCCGAAGAACTCCACTCCCAGGCAGGGACACTTGCCCCGGAGAAGGGACGGCACCAGTTGCCTGTCGAGTCCCTGGCCAATCCCGAGCTGGCCCATGCATTGCAGACCGCCACACAGCAAAGACCCCCATGGCTCTGGAAGCAGCGGGCACTCCCGTGGAGGAACGACTGTTCCTTATCGGTAGGAACGGGATCAACGGGCCCGACATTGATCAGCTGCGCAAGGAAACGACCGTGATCGTCAACGGCGCCGGCACCTCGCATTTCGAGGATCCCTCGTTCGTGAAAGTCGCCAAGGAAATTCTCGCAGCCTAGCTCCTGGCGGAAGGCGGGTTCAAAGGCTCGGCGCGGATGTCAGTGGGTCAGCGGTACCGACGGGTCGAGAAGGAACTCTTCGCCCGCGTGGAGGGCGTCGGGCGCGAGATCGAGAACTGCGTCACCGGCAACGACCGCAGCCGGATCAAAGACCAGGGTGGCAAAACGGAGAGTGCGTCGGCCGTCGGCTATGGATCGGCCGGATACCACGAGAAATTCGCGGAATCCCTGGCAAAAACCGGCGCGAACGAAGCCCGGCTCCGCGGGCGCCTCGCAGCGGTACGCAGCGAGGGCACACACTCCGGGGCGGCGCCCACCATGGGTAAGGGCGCCACAAGGGCCGCAAGGTCGAGCGCGTGTCGGGAGGCAACCGTCGGTGCTTGTAGGGGCTAGAGAGGCTTGACCCGCTCGGCTTTTTTGGTTGCGGAAGGAGCTGAAACATGGTTTTTCTCACGGAGCCGGGCGGGCCAGGCGGTCTGGGCCTGGCCCGCGCGGGGTCGGGTGGATGCCTTTATGCGGGAAGTTCCAGTTCCCAGTCCTTGACGTCCGCTACCGGAGCGAAGAGCCTGGTGTCGAGCTCGTCGAAGGCGAGGTTGTTGCGTACCCGGTGGGGCCAGTTCCGGTTCGCGAGGGCTGCTTTGCCCAGGGCGACGACATCGGCGTCCCCGTCACGGAGCAAGGAGACGGCGGTTTCGGGGTCGTCGAGGTTGCCGTTGGCGATGATCGTTATTCCCGAGTACTTCTTGGCCAGGGCGGCAAGGGACTCCGTGCCGTTTTCGAAGGCCGGGGCCGCGGCCCTGTATTCGGTGGTGTGGATAAAATCGATCCCGGTAGCACCGAGGGTTTCAAAGATGATTCGTGCTTCTTCGGCGCCACCGCTCCACCGGTGGTCATTGTCACTGACCTTGGCCTGGGAAATACGGATTCCCACGCTCATGTCCGGACCCACGGCCTCGCGGACGGCGCGGCAGATTTCGGCAGCGAAACGCACCCTGTTCTCGGGTGAGCCGCCGTAGTTGTCGGTCCTGGTGTTGAGGTAGTCGGTGAGGAACTGGTCAAGCAGATACCCGTTCGCGCCGTGGATTTCTACGCCGTCGAATCCGGCTGCCTTAGCGTGCAGTGCAGCCGTGACGAAGCCGTCGCGGACCTCGTCCATCTGGGCCGCGGTGATCTGCCCGGGAACGGGGTAGGGGCCTTCTCCGCGGTAGAAGGCCAATTGTTCACCCTTGGGGGCGATCGAGGAGGGACCAATGGTGGAGTCCACGAACCGGTTTCCCTGGGTCTGGGCCCCTGCATGCATGAGCTGGGCGAAGATCCGGGCGCCGGCGGAGTGGACCGCCTCGACGACCTTTATCCAGGAGTGTGCTTGTTCTTTGGTGGCGATGCCCGGCTGGAAGAGGTAGCCCTGGCTGTAGGCGGTGTCGGGGTAGATGCCTTCGGTAATCAGGAGTCCGAAGCCGCCGCGGGCATAGGCCTCATAGTAGGCGACCATTTTCTGTGTCGCATGCCCGTCCTCGGTGGCGCTGATGCGCGTCATGGGAGCTAGAGCAACACGATTGCTCAGCCCGGTTGGGCCGATCTGAACAGGGGACCAGAGGGGTGCGAAATCCGGCACGAATATCTCCTAGAGGTGTTTCGGGGAAAGAAAAAGAGAGCCGCAGTTAAGCGTGCTCCCTGGAAGTGCAAACGACAGACACGGGTTTTATATTTCAGACGCAGGCCGGGACGCGCTGGCGGGCTCGGTCCGGGCGCTGCTTTCCCGCGCGTACAGGGTCGGTTCCAACCTGATCGATTCGACGTGTGCGCCGTCGAGCACCCCCTTTAGCAGCTGCACCGCCGTACGTCCGATATCCAGCATGGGCGAGCGGACGGAGGACAGTGGAATGGGCAGCTCCGCGGCCAGTGACGTGTCATTAAAGCCGACCACTGCCACATCGGTACCGACGGTGAGCCCGTGGGACCGCAGTGCTCCCATGGCCCCGATTGCGGCGAAGTCATTGACGGCGAAAAGCGCCGTCGGGCGGGGACGGCAGTGGGTCAGGATGGTCTCGGCCGCTTCACGGCCCCCGGCAGTATCGAACCGGGACCACACCACGGCGTTCCCGGGCAGCTTTCCCCCCAGCGAACGCCAGCGGTCGACGAAACCGGCCGTCCGGTCCACAGCCGTGCTGGCGTACGGCTCCCCGGCGATCACCGCGACATTCCGGTGCCCGGTGTTCCACAGGTGCTCGGCCACAAGCTCGCCGCCCAGGACGTCGTCGCAGGTAGCCGCGGGGTAGCCCGGGACGCGGCGGTTCATCAGCACAAACGGCACCTTCCGGTCGGTCATTTCCACCAGCAGCCCAGTGTCCAAATGAGCGTCACCGATGATCAGCCCGTCCACCCGCCGGGCGAGCATGGTGTCCGTCTTGCGTCGTTGTTCCTCCGGGTCATCGCGCGAGTTCATCACAAATGTCGAATAGCCCAGTTCCGCCGCGGCCTCGTCGATGCCCTCGTACCCGCCTGAATCCGCACTTCCCCATACGGTCACGGAGCGGGCCCTGCAGATGAGCGTGGAGGTTCCGTGCGGACGACGCCGCCGATCGCTTCGATGCTCTAGGGTATGAAGTCCGGACCGCGAAAAGCGTGGATTTTCTAGATGGTGGGTTCATCAGGTGGCTCGCTGCTCGTTGACTCGCCTGACCGCCGAACACCGCCGGGTCACGCGGGGTTGAACCCCGTGCCCGAACGTCGGCTCTGCTCCTAGAGCATTGAGTCAAGGTCGGAGCCGACCGACGGATAGGTGGGTGTCATGGATTTGAGTTCGCGGGTGGTTAATCCGTGTTTCATGGCCAGGCTGAATGTGTTGGCCAGTTCCGCGTATCCGGATCCGAACAGGTGCACTCCGAGGAGGTGTCCGGTTTTTCTGTCAATGATGATTTTGGCAGCGCCGGCGGTTTCACCGATTCGGTAGTTCGAGTACCACTGGCTGGTGTCCGAATGCCGAACGTCGATGTTTAGTCCGCTGTCGCGGGCCTCGTGCTCCAGCATACCGATGCGGACCAGCTCGGGGATCGTGAAGACCGCTGTCGGCGTGGCCGCGTAGTCCGGGACCGTGGAACCCGACTTCAACATGTTGGACGCGGCGACCTTGGCTTCGAAAACGGCCACCGGAGTCAGTGGCGGGCCCGCGGTGTCCGCCGCATCACCGGCCGCGTAGACGGCGGGGTTTGTGGTGCTCTGCAGGTGGCCGGCCACCTCAATACCCCTTTTGCCGTAGGCCACGTGGGCTGCTTCAAGATTCAACCGCGACAAATCCGGGATCCGGCCGGCACCGTGCACTACCAAATCCGCATCAAGCGTTGCCTCGCGGCCGGCCTGCTGCAGGCGCAGCCTGTAGCCCTCGCGCGTTTTTTCCACACCGGTGATGCTGGTGCCGCGCCGCACCTGGACCCCGGCCTCCGCGCCGCGGTCGATCAGCAGCTCGACCAGGTCCGCGTCGAATGATTTCAGGGGGCGTGCGCCCCGGTCCACGATCACCGCGGAGCTTCCCGCGCGGGCGGCGATGTGGGCGAACTCGAAGGAGACGAAACCACCGCCCACGAACACAATGCGGGCAGGAAGGGACCTAAGATTCAGGAAGTCGGTGCTATCAATGAGGTGTTCCTGGCCCGGGAAATCCAGGGGCCGAGGTGTGGCGCCGGTAGCGATCAGGACCTTGGATGTCCTGAGCGTCGTCCCGGAGACCTGGATCCGGGACGGTCCGGTAAAGCTTGCGGTCCCATTCAGGGTCTCCACGCCGATATGGCGCAGGTCCTCTTCCATGCTCTGCGGCACCGGGTCGGTGAATCCGTGCTTGTGCTTCATCAGCTCGGCCCAGTTTATCGACAGGCCGTTGCCGTCGATGCCCTTGCCCTGCAGCAGTCGGGCACTGTCGATAACCTCTGCGCCGCGCCGCAGGATTTTCTTCGGGTCGCACCCGCGCAATGCACAGGTGCCGCCATAGGGAAGCGAATCGACGATTGCCACCCGCCATCCCGCCGAAGAGCATTTTGTCGCCGCAGCGATCCCGGCCATGCCGGCACCAATGACGACCAGATCGTAGTTCTCGCTCATTTCAAACCTTCCGTTGGATCATCTCGGGCGGCCGCATTGGCGGTCGGTGTTAATTGGCCATGGCACGCACCAAGGTCCTCGACACGGACACGGACCCGTTGGTGCTCCGGCGTTGGATGCCCGCCGATCAGCCGGCGTCGATCGCTGCCTTGAGCTGCCCGAGGCTGGGGGCGCCGGCCGCTCCGTCAGGGGTCAGGTAGCGGCGGCACGCCAATCCCACGGAGGCACCGGCAGCAGCGAACACGTCGACACCATTGATGAGGATGCTCGGGGAGCCATGGAACCCTACCCGCTCGGCTTCCTCCACCGTATTCACGAGCTGCCGGACAAGGACAACGCCGGACCGTTCCGCGGCCAGTGTCATGAGCCGCTCCTCGGCGACTTTCCAGTTCGGGCAACCGTCAAAATATTGCAGGGTGATCTCCATACGAACTACCGTAAACCTTGTAGTCGGGTACAAGGTCAAGCGTTAGACTGGAACCATGCTCATCGGGAAAGTCAGCGCCGTTACCGGCATCGACACTCAAACCATTCGTTTCTACGAACGTCAGGGGCTTTTGCCCGCACCCACCCGGGCGCCCAACGGGTACCGAGTCTACGATGGTATGGTCGTCGGTCGGCTGCGGTTTGTCCGCGCCGCTCAGTCAGCAGGACTCGCGCTGAACGAGATCAAGGGAGTCCTCTCCCAGCGCGATTCCGGCGAAGCGCCCTGCGCCCACGTGGCCGGTCTCCTCAAGGAAAAGCTGGCTGAGGTCCGCGGCCGCCAACAAGAACTGGCCGGTCTGGCCGCTGAACTTGGCCGACTCATCGAGGTGAGCCGCGACCTCGATCCAGCCGACTGTTCCGATGCGGACGTCTGCCAGATCATCGCACAACCACCGGCGGACCGACACGAAGCCTCGATTGCGCGAAGCGTGTACTAAAGAGCCGCGAAAAACCGACCATTTGGCGATTCAGGTGCGGAAGTTGCTGTGCAGGTCGTCCCACCGGCCCGGGAACCGGCCGTCGGGGGTCCATTCCCAGCCGCTCCAGGCCCACGGTTCCGGCCGGAAGCAGGCGCGCCGGCCCCTGCCGGCGGCCGCGGCAGTCGTCAGTTCTGCAGAAACCACCGATCAGACTGCGGCCGCGAACGCGCGTGCAGCGGCCACACCTGCGGGCCGACGACGTCCAGCTGGCCTTCGCGGAGCAGGCGCGCCGGCGGGACACCACCCAGCTGCGGTTTCATGCCCTAGAAGCAGGCCTGCACTAAGGCGCGGGAATCCCGCTCCGCGAGCAGGGCGACCACGTGGTAAGTGGTCCTCAACCGGTGCATCACGTCGGCGGAAGGTTTCCGTTCCCCATCGGCCCACAGCCGGACGGCCCCGGGTTTCCTTCACGGAACCGATGTAGGCGACCAGCGTCTCGCCCAGCGGGTCCTTTACGTCCCGGACCAGTACGTCGTCGGTCAGCCGAATGGGACCCTGGTGCGCCTTAAGCCCGCCGCGGGCGCCTGTCACTGCAGTCAGAATTCATGGCCCCGCGAAAAGGCTTACCGAATCAAGGGCTCAAACACACCAGAATTCACACTCTGAATGATCGATATCCGGGACCGCTCTAAGCTGCACTCTGCGTGTCTCATCCGATGAACCATGCAGGCTGGCTTTCGCTGCTGTTCTATCTCACTACGATGGCCCGCGCCGGCTGGTTCCATTTGACAGTACACTTAGTATTTCTTTGGGAGCGGTCCGTTGGACGGCGACTGATTCCTGCTGGACCAGCATTTCCATCCGCAGACAAACAAGGGAGACAAAATATGTTGCTTTGGATAGCCATCATTCTCGCTGTTCTTTGGCTTCTCGGCCTGCTCGGCAGCATCGGCGGCGGGTTCATTCACCTGCTTCTGGTTGTTGCAGTAGTCGTCTTGGTTTTTCACTTCATCCGCGGCAGGTCACGCGTTTAAGTTCCCAAACGCTGTGCCCGCGCCGAGGCTGCGCGGCCTGCCGCCGTGTTCTCGCCCAAGGGGCCCTCACACAATGAGGGGTGAGCTGGGGGCGGGTGCCTGAGACCTAGAACTGCAGCCCGAAGGTTGGATTTGAAGAGAATCTGGCTTCGGGCTGCAGCTCTTGCTTCCCAGCCGGACTATTAGCGGAACCCGGGGCAGTCTGGTCTTGTTTTGCAGCTCAGCCAAGACCGAGATATATCAGGACGAAGGCGCCCGCGATCTGCCATCTCAGAACCTGCCCGGCCACAATGCCCATCAGGATGCCGACTACGATCCACAGTGTCCGCCTCGGTACGCTTCGACGTCGATCGGCGCCGGCCACGATTTTCGGCCGCCGTCAATGGACAGGGGTGGTCAGGGCTAACGCCCGCCGGGCGTTGTTCACGGCGCGGAAACGCAGAGGTCCGGCAAAAAACGGTCACAACGAAGACTCGTGGACGGAGGACCCAAGGATATGACGGCCCCATGGTCCTGGTCGATGCGTGGCGGCTCGCCGGAATGCCCTCAGCCAAATACTTGGCGGCGACTATGGACCTGTGGCTGCCTAAGCTGGAAGCCTTCGGGGAGCTCGACGCCAAGCTGCTGATCCCGGCCGTGGCGGCGCAGCTGATAACAGTCTCCGGGGCCACGGTCGACCGGCTCCTCAAATCCGCCGGGGACGCAGTTCTGCCTGCTTAGTGATCGCCGCCGGGAACGGCGGACGGTCAAGCTTGCCGCGGAGACCGAAGCCCGCGCGGACCTGGCAACGCCCGGCTCCGAACTGGGGAATCTCTAGCCCTTGGTGCAACGGGTCAGCCGCGCACCATGTGCCTGGCGGGAAGCGGATCAGCCCGGTGAGGCCCGCCGGCGCATGGGCCTTTCTGCCCCGACCACGGCCGGCGGGCAGCCCCCGGGGTGCCCGCCTGCCGTGGTCCATCCGTTTCTGTATGGGTGTGGGGTGGGTCAGGCGCTGGCTGCGCTCCGGTTGATCTCGCCGTTTACCCCCTTGGGGAAGAACCCGCCTTCTCTTTCGGCTTTGGCGGTGAGGTAGGCGATGTTCAGGACCTGCCCCGGGCTGCGGCTGAAAGCGATGCCGTTCGAGTCGGTCGGGACAAGGTTGGCGGTGTCTTTAGTGCCAATACCCTGATCGAGATCAGTTGATCCATCGAGGCTGTCCCGGGCGTCGGAGATTGCTTGGGCGGGTACCTGCAGATCACGAGCGTAGAGGGTGGTTCTGATGATTCCGGCGTGATAAGCCTCGACAGCGAGGATACCGGCGGCGGCTTCGAGGTAGGTCTTGTTATCGATCAGCGGTGCCGCGCCCTTGTAGGCGGTGACGCCGACGTCTTCGAAAATGAACGCGCCCAGGAGGAAGCTTGTTTCGTCCGCAAAAGGGTTGAACGTCTGGCCTGCCTTGATCAGCCCCGCCGCCATGGCAGCGGCGGTGAAGCTGGCCTCCAGATCAATTTGCGGCCGGGAAACTGCGGCTTTGCCGAGCGCGGTGCGGAGGAATTTGACGTGCGATTCTTCGTCCGCGGCGATTTCCTTGGCGTATTTTTCGATCAGGCTGCCGGCCTTGAAAGGTACCTTCGCCCCGCCGGTCACACCGCCCTTTCGTCCTTTGCCGTCCGTGAGTCCCTCACTCAGGCCCCGGCCTGTAACGGCCCGCAGGTAGAACTCCGCTTCGAGGTATTCCAGGTTGAGGGCGAAGTTTAGGATCGCCCCGTCGCTTGGCTTCTTATCGGAATGCTCTGCGTCGCCGTCCGCACGGGACGGTGAGGCGGCGATCAAAGCAGCTGCGCCGCCGATCCCTGCAATTCCGGCGGCGCGGAACAAGATGCGCCGGTCCATGGGGTTTTCCGCGCTGCGGCTCATAGCATCGGTGACGAATTTCTGATCGAACATTGGTGTGCTCCTGTCATGAGTGCGATTTTGAGACCATGACAATCCGGAGAGTACTCCCTCCGGCCCCCCGGCCGGAAGACGCAGCGCAAAACCCCTGCGAATGGGAGAACCCATGATGCTGACACTTACAGTTCGTAGTGATCCATATCACGGACGGGTGGCCGGGCAACCTTTCACATCCATTGTCGAAGTCTGCCTTCTAGCACCCGGCAAGCCGGGGCGCTCTGCGGGGTGGCGTCGCTGGGGTTTCCTGAGACGACCTGACTCAGGACCACCCGCGACGCTGCTGACTCGATGGTGATCGTAGCCAACGAAGACCCATCCAATACACAGCCTGCTTACGAATGGGTTGGAGTCGGCTTCGTGCGCCGATCCCATCTCAGAGTTGGAGGCTTTTCATGACTGAAGTTATTGCCCATCACGGACTGTTCAAGGACACGAACCTGCACGTGGACGACACGGGGGGAACGGGCCGGCCGGTCGTCCTCATTCATGGCTGGCCCCTGTCCGGGGAATCCTTCGCAGCCCAGGTCCCTGCCCTGCGGGCTGCCGGCTACAGGGTTATTACCTATGACCGGCGGGGTTTCGGACGCAGCGACAAGCCCAACACCGGCTACACCTACGACACCCTCACCGAAGACCTGAACGCCCTTCTCGAGGCACTCGAGCTTTACGACACTACCCTCGTCGGCTTCTCCATGGGCGGCGGTGAAGTAGCCCGCTACTTCACCAAATTCGGGACCGACCGGGTGCGCAGCGTGGTTTTCGCGGCCGCCGTCCCGCCGTACTTGATGCAAGGCCAGGACAACCCGGACGGGCCACTGACTAAGGACGCAGCAGCGGAGATGACGGCAGGCCTGGCGAAGGACGAAGACTCCTTCTACGACGATTTTACCCGGCAGTTCTTCTCCGTCAACGGCGAGCTTAAAGTGACCGAGCAGCAGCGTCAGGAAGCCCTCCAGCTCTGCAAGCAGGCTGACAAAAAGGCGGCACTGGCCTGCATGGAAGCTTTCGGAACCACCGACTTCCGCGACGACCTGCCCAACATCAGAGTCCCGGCCCTGATCCTGCACGGGGACGGCGACGGAACCGTGCCCTTCGAAGGATCCGGTGCACGGACCCACGCAGCCCTGCCGGGCAGCGACCTGCACGTCCTCCACGGCGCACCACACGGCTGCAACGTGAGCCACCCCGAGGAGTTCAACCAGGCACTGCTGACCTTCCTGCAGAAATAGCGGCCCAGCGCAGCAGCTATACATCTCGGCGGCGAGAACAGGGTGAGGCGACAGCGAGAGCGCCTCACCCTGTGTCAAACGCCCGGTTCCGGGAGCCTCTTAACGCTTTCTTCCGGACGGTGACGTCTGGGCATGACCGGAACCGTAGGGAATTAGCGGGAGCCGGGCTTTGTTGCCGAGGCCATGACACTTCTTCCTACACAGACAGCGCCCGATCTCGCCCTCGCCCTGGTTGGTGGGGGAACTACCGATGATCTTAAGCTTGGTACCGGAACTGACGGGAGGTTTAGCCTGGTGGTCTTCTACCGCGGCCTGCACTGCCCGATCTGCCGCAAACAGCTGGCCGAGATCGATAAGCGGATCGAGGACCTGAAGGCAGCCGGCATCGGCCGGGCCGTCGCGGTGAGCATGGAAACATCGGGCCGAAGCACCCGGATCGTGGATCAGTGGCACCTCGCCAACCTCCCCGTGGCCTATGGCTTGAGGGAGGAATCCGCCCGGTCCTGGGGTTTGAACCTGTCCCACGCAATCAAGGACGGCGAGCCGGACCTCTTCAACGAACCGGGCATCTTTATCCTGGACGAGGACGGGACTTTGTTCTGGTCCAGCACCGCCACCATGCCCTTTGGCAGGCCATCCCTGGACGACGTCATCGCAGGGGTCCGCTACGCCCAGGACCATGACTACCCGGCACGCGGGGCCGCCTGAGACCTCGGGTACAGGCAGAGTCCGGCGGATGGGCGGAACCGCCCCTGAGCCGGGGTCAACAGTGGTAAGCGCTGAAAAGAGAGGTACTAAAACCTTGAACACTCCTCTGGCCCCGGTCCTGCGCGACCAGATCGAGGTCGCCGGGACATCCCTTTCGTATCTGGGCAGCGGCAGTGACCAGACACCTCCGCTGCTGTTGCTGCACGGGACTTTCTGGAGCCGCGTGAGGCTGCCGGTCCTGCCCGCACTGGGGACTTCGAGTCGGTGCATTGCCCTGGACTTGCCCGAGTTCGGCCGCAGCGGCGGAGAACTCGACGTCAGCCACGCCACTGTCCCGGCCTTGGCCGAAACAGCTCTGGCCGCCGCCGATGCCTCGGACTGGACAGTTTCGATATGGCCGGGCATGCCATCGGCGGGGGAATAGCCCAGCACATTGCGGCACCCAGCGGGCGCGTGAACAGACTCGTGCTGATGAACTCCGTGGTGTTCGATTCGTGGCCGGTGCCTGCGGTGGAACGGTTCCGGGACCCGGAGGTACGGGCGGCCACGACGGCCCCGCAGCTTCTGGACGCCCGTGCGGTATCCACGCAGCGTGCCGTCAAACGCACACTCAACGACGAGGAACTCACCGATTACCTGTCGCCCTGCAACGAACCGGCCTGCCACAGGTCGTGGATGGCCATGGCCGCGGCCGCCAATCCCCGGACCACCCTGGACCTGGTCCCGCTGCTGCAGGAGGCGCACATACCGACCCGTCTGTGGGTCTCGCGGAACGGGAAGGGCCGAGGATACCACTTGTAGGTATTGATCAGGCCGGTGGTCAGCTCAAGGAGCGAGGAGGCGATGAACAGGGCGATTGAGGCACGTTCAAGGCCGTGGGCGACGGATTTGACCGGCGGCCACGTGAGCAGCTCCAGATAGACGGACCACAGCTTGGCCAGCAGCAGCGGAATCGAGGCGATCCCGGCGGTGACATGGATCCCCTGGGTGAGCTGGTAAATCCAGACGGGGCTGGTGGGGAAGAGCATCCAGGAGGGCGGGTTCTGCAGGCCGTGGCTGAACAGCCCGGTCAGGAAGCACACCGTGAAACTCAGCCCGAGCCAGCGGCCCAGGACGACCGTGAGCCGGGTGCTCCGCGTCGGGGATGCGAACCGGGCTGCGAGGGCCTCGGTTAGCCTCTGCGGGTCAGGTTTTGCTTGCTTACATCACACCACCATTCAGGATCAGGCAGGGGCTTGGACCCCCGAAACACCGAAAGGCGGCGGGAAGAGCCGCTTTCGGACCGGTAGAGAGCCCAGGGGCGGAAGCCGGGGCTCAATTTCACCGTCGCATTCCTCCACTGTGCTCAACGCATACCGGTAACGCCGGCTGAATCCCTGCTCCTGGGCCGCCGGCGGTTTCCACGCGACCCCTTGAGAAGATCCGGGCCAGGGTGTGAGAACAGAAAAGCGCCACGGACCCCTGGAGAGGATCCGTGGCGCTTCCCGCCGGTGCAGACCATGCATCCGGCAGGTCTTCGTGGTGGGTGTTACTTGGTGTTGACGGTGATTTTGGCGATGCCGACGAGCATGTCGGCTTTCACGGCGTCGGTCTTGAAGGTTTTGTTCAGCAGACCGGCGGCGGTGTCGGAGATCAGCACCCGGGTGCCTTCCAGGACGGCGGTGTCGCCGGCCTTGGCGAGGGGCTTGAGGGTGGAGCCGTCGAGGTT
>NZ_JBEPPA010000026.1:0-24310 GCF_040547075.1 Arthrobacter sp. UYCu512 | reverse complement strand
GGCTGGCTAGACTTCTACAACCACCGCCGAAACCACGCAGCCCTCGGAGGACGACCACCCATCAGCAGATGTAACCAACCTGCTGGCTGAGTACACCTAGTACCGGGACCTACCCGCGGGTAGTATTGCGTGACAGCTGAAGGGTCCTCCACCCACGGCGGATCCAGGGCTCAAGCCGGTACCCCGGTTAGAGGAGATGCCCGATGAGCTCCGCCGTTGAAAATCCAGCCACTGGCAAACCAGCCGCCACGCCCGCCTCGGAAGCCACAGCTCCACCTGCGGCGCTCGGTCCGGACGCTACTGCGGCCGACGCGCGGGCCATCAGCGAGGCTGCCCGTGAGTCCAGTTGGGACCGGCCCAGTTTCGCCAAGGGCCTGTACCTCGGCAGCTTTGACCTCAGCCTGATCCACCCGTGGCCGGAAGCCCCCGCGGACGACGTCGAACGCGGCGAAGAGTTCCTGGCCCGCCTAACCGAGTACTGCCGCACGATGTCCGGGCGCACCATCGAGCGCGACGCGCTGATTCCGGATGCGTACCTGAAGGGCCTCGCCGACCTCGGTGTTTTCGGCATGAAAATTCCCCGCGACTACGGCGGGCTTGGCCTCTCCCTGGTCTACTACGGACGGGCACTGGCGCTGCTGGGTTCCGTCCACCCCAGCCTCGGCGCCCTGCTCTCGGCGCACCAGTCGATTGGCGTCCCCGAGCCGGTGAAGGTATTCGGCACGCCGGCACAGAAACAGGAGTATCTGCCGCGCTGCGCCGCCGGCGCCGTGACCGCCTTCTTGCTGACCGAGCCCGATGTTGGCAGCGACCCCGCCCGGATGGGCAGCACCGCAGTCCCTTCCGACGACGGCGAGTCCTACCTCCTGGACGGCGTCAAGCTCTGGACTACCAACGGGGTGATCGCCGAACTCGTGGTGGTCATGGCGGTGGTTCCCTCCCGGACCGGTGCTGACGGCACCGTGCACAAGGGCGGAATCAGCGCCTTCGTTGTTGAGATGGATTCCCCCGGCATCACAGTGGAAAACCGCAATGCCTTTATGGGGTTGCGCGGAATTGAGAACGGCGTCACCCGCTTCCACCGGGTCCGGGTGCCGGCAGCCAACCGGCTCGGCCGCGAAGGACAGGGCCTCAAGATCGCCCTCACCACGCTCAACACCGGCCGGCTCGCACTTCCAGCGCTCTGCGTCGCCTCCGGGCGGTGGAGCTTGAAAATCGCCCGCGAGTGGTCCAACGCCCGCACCCAGTGGGGTCGCCCGGTGGGCCAGCACGAGGCCGTGGGCAAAAAAATCGCCTTCATTGCAGCCAGCGCCTTTGCCCTCGACGCGGTTTTTGAGCTTTCCGCCGAAATGGCCGACGCCGGGCAGAAGGACGTCCGGATCGAGGCGGCCCTGGCCAAACTGTGGTCCACCGAGATCAGCTGCCGGATCGCCGATGAACTGGTGCAAATCCGCGGCGGCCGCGGTTTCGAAACAGCGGACTCGCTCGAGGCCCGCGGCGAACGCGCCGTACCTGCCGAACAGCAGCTCCGGGATCTGCGCATCAACCGCATTTTCGAGGGATCCTCAGAGATCATGAAACTGCTGATCGCCCGCGAAGCCGTCGACGCGCACCTGACCGCGGCCGGAGATCTCGCCTCCGCGGACGCCAGCCTGTCCGACAAGGCCCGGGCCGCCGTCGGGGCCTCCGGCTTTTACGCGAAATGGCTGCCCAAACTGGTCGCCGGGGCCGGCATGGACCCGCGGTCCTACAGCGACTTCGGCAGGCTCGCGAAGCAACTTCGCTTCATCGAGCGGACCTCGCGGCGGCTGGCCCGGCAAACCTTCTACGGGATGGGCCGGTGGCAGGCCAAGCTTGAACACAAACAGGCTTTCCTGGGCCGGATTGTGGACATCGGGGCTGAACTGTTCGCCATGGCCGCGGCCTGCTCCCGGGCGGAAATGCTGCTGCGGACCTCCCCGGAGAAGGGCGCGTCCGCTTACGATCTTGCCGAGGCATTCTGTGAGCAGGCCCGGGTGCGGGTTGATGAATACTTCGACCAGCTTTGGCGGAACACCGACGAGACCGACCACGCGCTTTCCCGCACGGTTCTGGCCGGCGATCACCAATGGTTGGAGGCCGGCGTCCTTGACCAGTCCGAAGGGACCGGACCGTGGATTGCCGACGCCAGTGCGCGCGCGTCGGTGAAACCGAATCTGCACCGAAAGTACCGCTGACAGGAGACGACACCCAACGAGCAATAGTAAGCATCCTTGCTACCATGTTCTGGCCGTGATTAGCTGGTGGTGAGGCCTGCACGCCGGCCTCCGCCTGGCGGTGCCCGGCTCAAAAAATGAGTCCGGGTCATTCAGTGAAAGTGAGCAGTCCTCATGAGCAACCCAGCAGGCCCCGATGATCGCACTCCCCGACGCGCCCGTGACGAGGACACGCCCGGCAGCCAGAACGCCGGGATCCACGACGCCCGCCAGGATGCCGACCGCCACAACACCGTCCGCATCAACGACACCCAGGCCATCCCGACCGGCACCGAACCAGCCCGCAGCCGGCCCGTCACTGCCGTGCGCCACGACGCGACGGGGCATGAGACTGTGCTCGACGATGTCCCCACCCGCGAAACCGTGGTGGCCCGCGAAAAGGAGCAGTTCGGCGGCATCAAGATTGGTTCAGCATTCTTCGGCTGGCTGGCCGCCACCGGAATGGCCGTCCTGCTGACGGCACTGGTCGCGGCTGCCGGCACCGCCGTTGGCCTCGCCACTAATACGGACGTC
This sequence comes from Arthrobacter sp. UYCu512, assembly GCF_040547075.1. Classification (NCBI taxonomy): domain Bacteria; kingdom Bacillati; phylum Actinomycetota; class Actinomycetes; order Micrococcales; family Micrococcaceae; genus Arthrobacter; species Arthrobacter sp. UYCu512. The sequence goes on along the minus strand of NZ_JBEPPA010000026.1, from coordinate 21,542 downwards.
AACGCTGCAGTCACCGCGGGCAACGAAACGATGGGGCTTGTCGGCATCATCGCCGTGCTGGTCATCTTGTTTGTGTCGTATTTCTCCGGCGGCTACGTCGCTGGCCGGATGGCACGTTTTAGCGGCGCAAAACAAGGATTTATGGTGTGGGTCTGGGCCCTCATCGCCGCGGTTGTCGTCGCCATTCTCGGCATCGTGGCGGGACAGCGGTACAACATCCTGGCCCAGCTCAACAGCTTCCCGCGCATCCCGGTCAACGAGGGCGAACTGACCGCCACCAGCGCCATCGCCGCAGTTGTGGTGGCCGCCGTGGCCCTTGTCGGCGCCGTCCTGGGCGGAACCGCCGGCATGCACTTCCACCGCAAAGTGGATCGCGCCGGGTTCACCCCGGTGGAACCGGTCGAGGAACGCTAGGCAGGCAATTTCGCCGGCACCTGCAAGCCGGTCATTCAGCCGAACTCGACGGCGTCAACGTAATACCAGCGGCGGTCGACCCGGACGAAGCGGCTGGTCTCATGGTGAACGCCGCGTCCGCCGTGGTGACGGAAATGGGCCTTGAACTCCACGATGCCCTCGGAGTCCAGCGGGCCACCGCGCCGGGTGGCGACGATGTCCAGCCGCCGCCACTGCAATCCATGATCCAGGTCCAATGCGGCCGGCCTGCTGTCCGGGTGCCAAGTCCGCAGCAGATAGCCCGCATCCAGCAGCACAAAAGCGCTATACCGGGAGCGCATCAGCTGTTCGGCCGTCGATGCCTGCGCCGCGCCGCTGTGGAACCTGCCGCAACAGAGACCGTACTGCTCCCCCGAGAGGCACGGGCAGTTGTCCGTGAACGGGGCCGGACCGGGTTGGCCGGATCCGGGAGGGGCGGTGTCTGGGGGCGTCACAGTTTGTCCTTTCCAGGTTGCCGGACGACGCCGGCGAGGCTCCTTCCGACTATAGACGCAGGCCCGATGGTGCTGGCCGAGCCGGGTCCGTAACAGCTTCGACACGTCTTGGCGAAGACACCGCCTGCCTGCGTGTCCGGCAGAGAAAGTACGTATGGTTAAGGGGTGCCGTTGCCCGCAGCGCAGAGCGGGACGCGCCGCCGCAAGGCCAGCAAGGAGAGGTGAAATGGGAGATCCGACAACCATCGCCCTCAATCTGACGTTCTTCGGGACCTTGGCCGTTGCCTTTGTGATGACCTTCGGTCTCTTCCTGGCCTTTGTTGCCACGCTGGTGATTGCAGGCCTCGGCCGGCTGATCGCCGTGACCGTTATGGCCTTGGGACGCGCGCTCTTCAGTGCAGCAGGCAGAACCGCCGAACCGGTCGAGCACACCGGTCCGGTTCGCGCCGCCGTAACGATCCAGCATCGTCCGGCCCACCCTTCCGAGCCCGCCCAAGCGGCCGGGCCGGTAAGGACGGAACCTGCCCTATCAGCGGGCTGGGTTGACGCCGTCGCGCAGGCAGACGCCCGCGCAGCTGCCCGCGCCAAGGCGAAGATCGCGCCGGCCGTTAAGGTCACGGTCCGCGAACTGCCGGACCCGGCGGTCCCGGCATGTGACGTGCGTGCCGTAGCTCCGCTGGTAGAGTCCTCCACCGACCGGAACGGCCAGCTTGGGAGCGTCCCGGCCGCGTTCAAAAAGATCCCACTGCCTGCGCCTCAGTCGCTGCTGGACACTGGTTCGCTCGCTTCCGTTTCCGGGCGGCCTCCGCTGAAGCCGTTGCGCGCGTCCGTTTCCCGGCAGCCGAACGCCCGACCATCCGGGACCCAGTCCCAGAAGCGCAAGGCAAGCTAGGGCCTTACCCCCGGAAGCTAAGTCGGCTACGTTGGAACCCATGGAATTCAGATACCTCGGGAACAGCGGCTTCAAGATTTCGGAAATCACCTTTGGCAACTGGCTTACCCACGGTTCGCAGGTAGAGAACGAGGTCGCAACCCAGTGCGTACGGGCCGCACTCGACGCCGGCATCAGCACCTTCGACACGGCAGATGTCTACGCCAATACCGCCGCGGAGACCGTGCTGGGCAAGGCCCTCCAAGGTGAGCGGCGCGAGTCGCTGGAAATCTTCACCAAAGTCTTCGGCCCTACCGGCCCCAAGGGCCACAACGATCTTGGCTTGTCCCGCAAGCACATTATGGAGGGCATCAACGGCTCCCTTTCGCGGCTGCAGACGGACTACGTGGACCTCTACCAGGCACACCGCTTCGACTACGAAACCCCGCTGGAAGAGACGATGCAGGCGTTCGCGGATATCGTGCGGCAAGGCAAGGCCCTCTACATCGGCGTCAGCGAATGGACCGCCAACCAGATCCGCGACGGCCATGCCCTCGCCCGGGAACTGGGTTTCCAGCTGATTTCCAACCAGCCGCAATACTCCATGCTGTGGCGGGTCATCGAGGCCGAGGTGGTTCCGACGTCCGAGGAACTTGGTCTCTCGCAGATCGTTTGGTCACCGATGGCGCAGGGTGTGCTGAGCGGGAAATACCACCCGGGCAAACCCGCGCCGGAGGGCAGCCGGGCGACGGATTCCAAGGGCGGCTCGAAGATGATCGAGCGCTGGATGTCCAACGAGGTCCTCACCGGCGTGCAGCAACTCAAACCAATCGCTGACGAGGCCGGCCTGACCATGGCCCAACTGAGTATTGCCTGGGTCCTGCAGAACAAAAACGTGGCCTCGGCCATTATGGGCGCATCCCGGCCGGAGCAGATCGAGAAGAACGTCGCGGCGGCGGGCGTGCAGCTGGATGCCGGGATCATGGCCAAGATTGACGCCGCGATCGGCTCTCTCGCCGAGCGCGACCCGGCGCAGACCAAGTCGCCGGCGTCCCGGGAGGCCTAGGCCCGTGACGTGTACGCCCACGCTCGCCGTCACTGGTTCCACCGGGCACCTCGGCGGCATGGTGGCCCGCCACCTGGCCGACGCCGGCACCCCGCAACGACTGCTCGTCCGTGACCCCAGCAGGGCCCCGCAGCTGGAACGCGCCGACGCCGCCGTCGTGACCTACGCCAACCCGGCGCTGGCAAAAGCGGCACTTGCGGGGGTGGAGACGCTTTTTATGGTCTCCGCCGCCGAGGCCGAAGACCGGATGCAGCAGCACTTCACCTTCGTGGACGCGGCTGCCGCAGCCGGTGTGCAGCACATCGTCTACACCTCGTTCTTCGGCGCGGCGGCTGATTGCGCCTTCACTCTCGGCCGGGACCATTTCGCCACTGAGGAACACATCAGGGCTTCCGGTATGGACTACACCTTCCTGCGGGACAACTTCTACCTCGATTTCCTGCCCTTGCTGGCGGGCGAGGACGGCGTGATCCGCGGACCCGCCGGGGACGGTTCCATGGCGGCCGTTGCCCGGGCGGATATTGCCCGCTCCGCCGTGACCGTGCTCCGGGACCCGTCCCTGCACATCAGCAGAACCTACGACCTCACCGGACCTGAGGACCTCTCCTTGGCCTCGGCCGCGGCACTTCTCACCGCCGGGACCGGCCGGACCATCACGTTCCACAACGAGAGCCTGGATGAGGCGTACGCCTCGCGCGCCTCCTACGGGGCTCCGGCGTGGCAGGTGGACGCCTGGGTGAGCACCTACACGGCAATCGTCACCGGTGAACTGGCCGGGCCGACGTCGGCCGTCCACGAACTCACCGGCCGCGAACCTTTGGGCCTGGCGCAGTTCCTGGCCGAGTCGCACGCGATCTAAGCTGCGGGACTGGGCCGGTGTTGACGCCGCACCCGGTCCTGCCGCGCCACTGACGCCTCCGGCGCAATCCAGCCACTGGAACAGTCCTGGAACTACCAGGGGATGGGCAATAACGTGGTGCAACGGATCAAGGTGACGGTCCAGTAGCAGGCCGTCCCCGGTTTAGTCCCACGTGGCACTGCCCCAATAGTCTTCGATCGCGACTGCTGAAATGCTGACAGTGTCCCCGGAGACGACCACCACCTTATTTGGGGCCATAAAGCAGGCAAGATTTCCGACGTCGGCAGGCGTTGCGGTGCAGTTCAGGTGGGCGGTCCTACCCCGCAGCAGCCCCCTTGCGGCACCTCGTTATTCAGCAGGCCCGCCGGCGTCCCGGAAGGCCCTGGGCCCGGCCGTTTCGACGGTTCGCTGAACACTCGACGCAGCACAACAGCAAAACCGCAGGAAACCGCCGCAGCTGCGGTTATGCTCAGCGTGACAAACATAAATCGTCGCTGTCAACGGCGCTACTTTGGGGGAAATTGTGAAGAACTTGTTTGACCTGTCATTTACTCGTTTTATCTCGCCATCCATCGCCAAGATCGTCTACATCCTGATCATGATCGCCTTAGGCGTGATGTACCTGGTTTTTGTTATCGCAGCGTTTAGCAGCCGCAGCCCCGTTTTGGGTCTGCTCGTTCTATTGGTGATCGGGCCCCTGTTCGTCATCATTTACCTCGCGCTGGCAAGAATCGGCCTCGAATCCCTCGTAGCCGGTATCCGCACCGCGGAAAACACCGCAGAGCTGGTCCGGCTCCAGGGCGGAACGCCCGCCGCAGGAACCCACGGCGGGCTCCCTGCCTGGCCCAACTCGCCGCCGGTGTGGAATGCGCCGACCTCCCAGTCACCCGGAACGCAGCAGTACCCCGCCGGATACCGGACGCCGGAACAGCCGCCAGGGCAGTAGGGCCGGCATCTGGGGATCGGTCAGCTCACAAGGCAAGGGTCCCGCGGACAATGCTGACGCTGGAGTGCGCGGGATTCCCGTCAACCGGTTCGTCGGACACGTCCACGATCGGGTATTCGGCCAGATCCAGGCCCTCCGGCACGGAAAATGTGCCGGAGCCGGCGGTCATGACCCCCAGGCTCACCAGCCGCGAGAGATCCGGCGCGATCAGCCAGACCTCCTGGTAGCCGCGGGCCTCGTTTTTGTCGACCTGTACCTCCAGGGTGCGCTGCCCGTCCTTGGCCTCGACGACGCGGGCCGATCCGGTCGCGGAATGCCGGTCCACCGGAGTGAGTTCGGCCCGTGCCAGTGGGGTCACCGCCGACTGGTTCTGCTGTATGGACCAGAAGGCCCCGCCGGCCAGCAGCGCTGTGGCCGCGGCCGCAGCCAGCCACATCCCGGACCGGCGGATCCGGCCGAAGCGCCATCCGCCCGTCTGCTGCTCGCCGGTGCTTTCCGCCCGGGACGGGAACGGCGTCACGGACCCATGCGCCGGCGGTGGCTCAGTCGCTGCCACCGGGCGGGAACCCGGCGTCGGCGCGGACCACAGCGGGTCGGCAGCTACAGCGGCGGAAAGCCCCAGGACGCCGTGAATCCCTGCCCACACCTGCGGCCCCGGCGGCTCCAAGGCGACGATGGCCGGTCCGGGCTTGGCCGCCAGCACAGCGCGGCGGAGGCCAGAAAATTCTGCTGCACAACCAGCGCAGGCCCGGAGGTGGTCCGCGGCGTCGTCGCCGATCGCTTCGCCGAGGGCTAGCAGGCTCAGGGAATCCGGATCAAGATGTTGCACGGTCTACCTCCAATCGGCTTCTGAGCTGGGACAAGCTGCGGCGGATGTGGCTCTTGACCGTACCAAGCGGCAGGTCCAGTTTCTGTGAAATCTGCGAATGCGTCAGGTCATCGTAGAAGGCAAGCCTTAGGATTGATCCTTGCGGCTCGCCCAGTCTCTCCAGTTCCCCGTCCAGCAGCAGTCGGTCGGCCAGAACCTCCGCAGCCGCGTGCCCGGCCGCCTGTTCCGGGTCCGGGGAGCGTTCGACGGCGGCCAGTACCTTCCGGGCTTCCCGCATCGAGGCCGCTTGCGCGTCCGTGATCACGTTCCGGGTGATGCCCACGATCCACGCCGGCAGCCGCGCTTTCTTCGGGTCGAACGCAGACCGCGACCGCCACACCCGGATGAACACCTCCTGGGTAACGTCATCGGCCGCGGAGTTGTCGCGCAGCGAGCGAAGCGCCAGCGTATGCACCAGGGGAGAGAACTGCCGGTACGCCTCTGCCAGCACAGTTTCGTCACCGGCGGCGAAAGATTCGGTGAGTTCCGGGTCCCAGCCGGAAGAGTCCTCGCGAGGTGCCAATCCCGGCTCCTTCCCGCTGTTGGTGGCGACGATGAGCCCTGCGCCTTGAATCATGCCGGAGCCGCCGTGACAATCACATTGTCACCGTAGTCCTGCTGTTCGTCCAGCCATCGGCCCCCGCAAGTCACCAGTTTCAACTGGGGCGGACCGTCACGCCGGAAGATGGAAACGCCGTCGAACGCGTCTTTGGCCATAAGTTCGACCCCGGTCACCCGGAACGTTAGGGCTGCCGACCCTTCGCGCTGGACCGTCACAATGGTGCCGGGCGCGAGGGACTTTAGTTGGGAAAAGGGCGCCGAATCGGAGGTCGTGTCGACGTGTGCCGCAAGCACCGCGGATCCGGCCGCGGCCCCGGGAGCCGGGCCGTAGCGGTACCAGCCAGCCTCGTCGAACGGATCCGGGATCTCCATGGCCCCGTCGGGGCTGACACCCACCTGCACGATCGGCATGTTGATGGTGGTTCCCTCCACCGTAAGGAATCGGGGGGCCGGGTCCTTGGGCGCCCGGACCAGTGGGGTTGCCGGCCGGACCGGAATAACTGAGGTGGGGACTGCAGGAGTCGCAGCCTGTACCGGCGGCGGGGGCTCCAGGCTGGGTCGGCCCGCGTCGGGGACGGACGCCTCCATTGCGGCGCACCCCGCAATCAGCAGGGCCATCGTGAGGGCGGCGGCCGCGTGTCGCGCGGCTGGGCTCCTTTCGGCTGTCCGCTGCCAAGGAGCCGACGATCCCCCGGCGCCCTCCGCCGTTGTCGTGCGCTTCATGACCGTCCTCCTGACGTGGTGAGACCCGGGCCCCGGCCGCCCGGCGGGTAGCCGGGCGGCCGGGGTTTGTGGTTGCGGCTTAGCGGGTGCTGTGGAACACCGGCTGCCTGCGGGACAAAGCGACGCCGCCTCCCAGCAGCAGGAGGATCACAACACCAATGCCTGCCATCGCGGCCGGCTGACCGCTTGATGCGGTTCCCGCGTCAACGGCACCGGAGCGTCCGCCGGGAACGCCGGCGGGGGCGGAATGCAGTCCTTCAATGTTCTGCACGGCCAGCATCAGGTTCTTGTCCGCGAGGCTGCCCCAGGCGTACACGATCGTGTGGGTGCCCTCCGCAACCGTCACATCGGCCGGACCAATCACCGGAGCCGTGGTCCCGGCGGCAGCAACCGCAACGGACAGGGTGCCGGGATCCAGCGTGAGGGTCTTCTCATTGGGGTTGGCCAGGCCGGAGATCACGGAGGCACCACCGGCGAGGATGTCCACGGCCGGCGCCGCTGCGGTGTGGCGGACAGTGAGCTTTCCCTTACCGGGCTCCAGCCGTGAAACGTCATTCGTGAAGAAGTTAGCCGTCGGTTTCCCCCCTGCGTCAAGGTTTGCGACGGCCGTGTAGTTGCCGCTGGCAGCGAGGGTAACCTTCACGGGTCCGATCACAGGGGCGGAGGCATCCGCGGCGTCTGCGGCGGTGATGGCGAGGTCATAGTCGCCGGCCGGAAGGGCCAGCGGACCGGCCAGGGTGCCCGGAGCGAAGTTGTCAAGGGTCCGTTCGCCGTTCACCCAGACGTCAACAGTAAGTCCGGGAACGCCATGGAGGACGGAAAGCTGGGCGTCGGACTCGGCGGCCTGGGCGGGGCCGGCAAGGGTGAGAGCTGCCGCAATTACTACGGCGCCCGCTGCGAAAATCCTGGTACGCATCTACATCTCCTTCAACGGCCCGCCGGGCGGGCGATTTTTGCTTACACACCTACTACCGGCGCACGGGGCCGTTTGGATGCACATGCATGTAAACAATTTTTTTGAAGGAGGTCGAAGGCAGCGTCGAAGCACGACCAACACTATGGCGGCGGTTTCGGCATAGCGGCCGGGCACTCCGGTGGACTTCCCGGCCGCTGCGTCGAGTGTCCCGAAACGGACTGGGGTCCCGGAATGGACTAGTGGCTCGGCCGGTTGTCTTGGCTCGCTGGGACGGTCGGGCCCGCCGCGGCCTCCGGTCCGGCTGGAGTCTCGCGTTTTTCCGGGCCGCGGGCTGCCGGCCCACCGATGCCGTAGAAGCCCTGCCCGCCATTTGTCGGCCGGGCATTTGTCGGCCCGGCGGGATCGCCACCGGGTGCACCGGGCCCGGCGGGATCGCCACCGGGTGCACCGGGCCCGGCGGGATCGCCACCGGGTGCACCGGGCCCGGCGGGAGACCATGCCGGGGGTATCGCGGCGGTGTCACCCGGATCACGCGGCCCCGAATCCAAATGGAAAGGCGGGTATTCATCCCGCATCAGGGAAACATAGGCCCAGACGCGGTAAATCCAGCGGTTGAGCCCCAGCAGGAAATCGAAGAGCCCCCTCGCGTACGCCCCTGTGAACAACAGGACCACTCCGGCGATGAGAACCAGCAGCCCAAGCAGCGACACCCCTACGCCCACCTGCGCCCAGCGACCGTCCCGGTAGACCCACGTCTGGGCAGTTCCGGTCAGCAGAGCCACGATCAGCAGGTGCGGGATGGCCAGGAGCCAGGACTTCACGAGCACCAGGCCGCGGGACAATTTCTCGGGATAATCGACGTCGAAGTCCGCCGGGTAGTCCGTGCGCTCCAAGGTGAACGGCGGATAGATATCCGTGCCGAGCGCCGCGTAGGAGTAGAAGGCCACCCGCCAGCTCCAGCGGAGAACGCCGACGTTGAAGTTGAACAGCGAGCGCGGGTAGCGGCCGGTAAAGAGGATCGCGAACCACGCCACGATCGTGACCACGCCAAAGGCAAACCAAAGGAAAAAGAGCACAATGAAGTGCGGGATCGCCAGGAACCATTTGAACAGCCACAACCACCGGGACAGCTTGGGGTCCAGATAGCCGCTGAGCCGGGCCGGATAGACGGCGGCAGATCCCGGCGGGGCACCCGCCGCCGCACCGGCCGCAGGGAACTGGGGGGCTGCCGCTCCGGCCACCGCCCAGCTCTGCCCGGGCATCGGCGGCGGACCACCCCGACCCAAACCGGCGGCGCCAAGCACTATCAGCGGAATCCCGATCAGCAGAAATACAACCCCGCCGATCAGGAGACCGACGAAGACTGGCCACAACAGCTCGGAGCGGGCTCCGGCCTTTAGCTCAACGGCCGTCGGAGGGCTGGCGTCCGCGTTCATAATCACCACAGCCCAGCTACCGGAGCGCAGGTCCCATTCCAGCTGCTGCTCCCCCGCACCGGTAGCAGAGGCGGCCCAAAAGCTTTGGTCCGCCGGCCGCGCCGGAACGTTGGCCCCGGCCACACTCCGGTACTCCACCCGGAAAGGGTTGAATCGGACATCGGTGATCTCCGCATGGCTGACACCGTCCAGGTAGGCCGCCACGTCGCTCCGCGGCCCGACCCCGATGAAGATGTCCTTGCCGGACTCCCCCGAACCGCTCAGCATAAGGCTTCCGACCACGCCGACCGGAACGGCATCGGGCACTCCACGCTCCGTCATGATGTCCAGGCGGGGTGTGGTCAAGGCGTAGCCGCTCGTGGCGTACCGTTCCGAAGGCGTGGTGAAGTACCCGTTGTCGCGCTGGACATAGTTGCCAAAGCCCGCGGCGCCTGCTCCGGCCAGCAGCCCCAGCCCGAGGAGGGCGCTGAGCGTACCCAGCACCAGCATGACGATCCGGCCTGGTCGCATGGCCGCCATCCTTTCAGATCACTCGGATAACCCTGCTCAGACAACCAGGGCTTTTATGCCGTGATGACTACTTTGAGCGCCTTCGTCTCTGCGGCACGGGCAAACGTGTCGTAGGCCTCCAGGAACTGGTCGAACGTGAAGTGGTGGGTGGCGAACTTTTCCGCCGGAACCTTCTTTTGAGCCACGAGTTTGAGGAGCATCGGGGTGGTGTTGGCGTTGACCAGGCCCATGCTGATATTGATGTTCTGGATCCAGAGGCTTTCCACGTGCAGCTCCACAGACTTGCCGTGCACACCGACGTTGGCCACGTTGCCACCGGGGCGCACGATTTCAGTACACATGCTGAAAGTCGCCGGGATGCCGACCGCCTCGATCGCCACGTCAACACCCTGACCATCGGTCAGCGCGAGCACCTGATCCTTCCAGTCCGGGTCGCTGGAGAGGACAACGTCGGTGGCGCCGAACTCCCGGGACTTTTCCAACCGGTTGGCGTCAAGGTCGACGGCGATGACGGTGGCAGCTCCGTAGAGACCGGCGGTGGCGATGGCGGCGAGGCCTACCGGGCCCGCGCCGACGACGGCGACCGTATCGCCGGGCTTGACGCGGCCGTACTGCACCCCGATCTCGAAGCCGGTAGGAAGGATGTCGGAAAGCATCACTGCCTGTTCATCGGTGACGCCCTCGGGGAGCAAATGAAGGGAGTTTTCGGCGTAGGGGACCCTGACGTATTCGGCCTGGGTGCCGTCGATCAAGTGCCCAAAAACCCAGCCGATGCCGGCTGCACCCTCCCCGCCCATACAGTGCGAGTAGAGGCCGGTCTTGCAGTTGGCGCAGTGGCCGCAGGACTTAATGCACGAGATGATAACGCGGTCGCCCACCTTCAGGCTGGTGACCGACGAGCCGGTTTCGGTGATGGTCCCCACGCCCTCGTGGCCCAGAATCCGGCCTTTGGTGACGGCAGGGACATCACCTTTGAGGATATGGAGGTCTGTCCCGCAGATCGTTGTAGTGTCCACTTTGACAATCACATCGCTGGGATTCTGGATCTTGGGATCGGGGACGTCGGTCCAGGACTTCTCTCCTGGACCGCCATAAACGAGGGCTTTCATGCGTTCTCCTTGATTGTGGTGACGGCCGGTGGATTGGCCACGCGGTGCCGGCACGGTGTGAACGAAGCGTCTTGGACGTCGAAAGTGCCGCCACGGCTTACCTGCTGCCCGTGGGGCACGGAGATGCATACCTCCCGCGCAGTCCGTGAGCAGGACGCTATTCCTTCCCAAGGCTCGAGCGGGACCCGAACCACCCATATGCAAGCGGTTCATCCCCCAATGCCCGCGCAGGAACCGCTACGAATCCAGCCTCGCCGGTACCCGGTTCCCGGGTAAGGGGCGAAAGTCCCGTGTCCGGCCCGACCCCTGGCAGCCAGCGGCGGCGGAGGGCCGGATTGGCGCATTGCGCTCCGGCCCATACCCTGTGTCCTATGCCCGAGACTGCTGACGTTCCCCGCAATGACCTCGTTCTCGCCTCGGCGCGCTTCCCCGGCGGGACGACGCTGTATGACCTGCACCTAAGCGGCGGGGTGGTGTCGCGGATCGCACGCGCCGGACTGCCGGCTGTCGATGCATCCCGGGTGGCGGATCTGGGCGGCCGCTACCTTATCCCGGGGTTGTGGGATGAACATGTCCATATGACCCAGTGGGCCCTCGCCGCCAACCGGATCGATCTCGCCGGCGCCGCCTCGGCGCATGCGGCAGCCGACGTCGTCAGTTCCCGTCTCGCCAGCCATAGCGCTGACGGCATGACGGTGGTGGGCGTCGGCTTCCGCGACGCTCTCTGGGCGGATGTGCCCAGCCTGGAGCTGCTCGACGGCGCCACCGGGGGCGTGCCGGTGGCGCTGCTGAGCCACGATCTGCACTGCGTCTGGCTCAACAGTGCGGCGGCTCGCCGTTATGGCCTGACAGTGGACGCCTCAGGGCTGCTGCGCGAGGAGCCGGCCTTCGAACTGACCCGTGAGCTGGGCAACCTGCCCGATGCCGTGGTGGATGCCTGGGTGCGGGGGTCGGCGCAGGCTGCGGCCGCGCGCGGGATCGTGGGGATTGTTGATTTCGAAATGACGTGGAATGCCGGCGTCTGGCGGCGTCGCGTTGCGGCCGGCTTTGATTCGTTCCGGGTGGAGGCCGGCGTCTATCCGCGGGATCTGGCCCGCGCCATTGCGGAGGGGATGCGGACCGGGCAGGAACTCGACGGCGGGGCGGGCCTGCTGCGGGTGGGCCCGCTGAAGGTGCTGATCGACGGCTCGCTGAACACCCGCACCGCCTTCTGTGTGGACCCTTACCCGCACGGCGGCCGCGGGCTGCTCACGGTGAGCGAGGCCGAACTGCTGGAACTGCTGGTCCGGGCCAAAGAGTCCGGCTTTGTCCCGGCCGTGCACGCAATCGGCGACGGCGCCAACGAGGTGGCTTTGAATGCCTTCGCCGCGGCCGGGATCGCCGGGCGGATCGAGCACGCCCAGTTCGTCCGCGGCCAGGACTTCGCCCGCTTCGGCCAACTCGGCCTGACGGCGAGTGTCCAGCCCGCCCATGCCCTGGACGATCGCGATGCCGCCGATTCCAACTGGGCGGGGCGCACCGACCGGGCATTCCCGCTCCGGTCGCTGCTGTCCGCCGGTGCGACGCTGGCGCTGGGCTCCGACGCGCCAGTGGCTCCGCTGGAACCGTGGACCGCAATGTCGGCGGCCACCACACGGGCGCGGCAGGACGGTCGAGACCCTTGGCACCCGGAGCAGGCACTCACACGGCAGGATGCCCTGACGGCGTCAACACGAGGGCGGGGCAGGATCCGGGTGGGGGATCCGGCGGATCTCGCGGTACTCGACGGCGACCCGCTGGCGGTATCCGATGCTGTCTTCGCGGCGATGCCGGTGGCTGCAACGCTCGTGGCGGGGCGCTTTACGCACGGCGGGGCAGCCTGGAGCTAGCTGCCCTTGACCCGGGCCTGGACCAGGTTGGCGTAGGGCAGCCGCCCGTACTGATCAACAAACGCGGCGTGGTGTCCGGCCTCGGCCGCATGGAGCTGCTCAACAGGCAGCTCTTTCCACGCGACGACAAGCGACCCGGCGGCGGCGAGCTGCCAGATCAGCCGGCCGTCCCAGTGACCGGGTGGATTGCCGATGCCGAAGTCGACGAATTCCTGGATCTGCCGGCGCAGTCCGCGGTTGCCCTTGCTGCCGGGGCCGGCCTTCCCCACGTAGAGGACGTCGGCGCCGTCGACCCATTCGGCAGCGAGCGCTTTCGCCGTCAGGGTGGGGTCCTTCTTCTTGAAGATGCCGGCCGTGCTCTTGGCCAGGAACTGATGTCGGAAGCCCTCCGGCTGCAGCACGGCGAAAATCCCGGGTTTCTGCGGGATCCGGTTGATATCAAGGTCTCCGAGCGGGCGGAAACCGGTGAACCCGTCCTGTTTCAGTGTTTGTCTGTTGATCGGCATGGGTTCCTTGGATCGGGGCGAGGGTGTGGTTTTACGAAGTCGTCTGCACAAGCTTCCCCGAAAGCACGGGGGTTTGCAGCCGGGTATGGACATCTGGTGTCCGAAGTCCCCTGCACAAAGCGTCACTTTGGTCAGGAGTCGCCTGCCCAAAACGTCAGGGTACCGCGCGGCCCGCGTAGGCCTTCTCCGGAGTCCCTGCGTCAGGGTCTAGCGAGGCGTTGAACGAGGGTGTCGGTGCAGGTCCTGGTATGCGGCGGGAAATTGAGCGCCCATGCCGCGCCGAACCGATGTTCACGATGTGCCGGCTCGCTGGCTCGCTGGCTCGCTGGCTGGAGAAGATCACGTGGCCGGCGCGGCGCGCTGGATGGCCCGGTAGACGGTGGAGCGGGCGACGCCAAAGAGTTAGGCGATCTCCGTTGTGGTGTGTGTGTGCCGCCCCGATGGAGGCTTACGAGGTGCGCTTCCCGCTTTTTGGAGAGTTTGGGCTGTCGGCCTCGAAGCTTGCCTTTGGCCTCCGCCAACGCCATGCCTTCGCGGGTCCGGGCGCGGATGAGGTCACGCCACCGAGGGCGTGGAGACCATGGTGTTAGGCGGTGAGGTCTTGGCTGCTGGTCGAGCAGCGGACTTAGCCGATGAGCATACTTCGGACCGTAGCGTATAAGGCACCTCCACCGGGCACTAATTCGGGCACGGTATACGGGAATGCGGGAATGGGGGAAACACGCGGATGTGGAGAAGGCCGACGGGCAGCGTCGGGGCGGCCGGTGGAGGACCGGCTATCGGGACGGTTGAGGCAAGCTGCGTGGCATCGTTTCATTCCATTCCCAAGTCGCTGGGCCGTCTCGGAGGGGAGGGTTACGCTTTGGCCATGGGGAACGTAAAAGAACGCACAGTTCAGCCGAGCCTGTTTTTTAGCCGGAGAACCTTATTCGCACTGTCTGTCGCGCTGGTGGCCTTGTTTCTCTTGTCCGTCGTGGTGCAGGTGTGGGTGTGGCCGGCGGCGGTGGAGCGGACGGTCTTCCTTTTCCCTGAAGTGGGTCCTCTCGCTGCCCAGGCAATCCTCTGGGGTGTCTGCGCGGTCCTGTGTTGGCAAGTCATTGCCGTGATTGGGCTGGAGCTGGTCCGCCGCGCCCTCGGAAATAGAGCTGACTCATCAACTCGCAGTTGGATTGGCGCGGTGATCGGCTGCCTGCTCGCATTCGCCGCGATCGTCACGGTTGCTTTCACCGCGCTGAACGAAAGAGGCTACACGCCGCCAGGGGTGATGCTCGGGCTTTTCGCGGGAGGGCTTATCGCTCTGATCTCAGCGGGAGCTCTAGCCGTCTTTCTTGGCAGCAGCCCCTCATTGAGCATGTACTCGCAGAATTAGACGGGCGACGCCGGGGCAGTAATCGGAGCGCCCGAAAAAGGATCGGCTAACGGGACTTCGAGGCGCCAGGGATCCCCTGACATCCCCGCTATACAGCAATGTTCTGCTCCTGCCCTGGGTCCCTGCCGTGGGTGCACGGCCGGGCTAGGTGATGGGGACCCTTGTCTTGCGGAGCTGGGCAATGCCGGTGACGGTGAGTGTGGCTGTGCCCAGCAGGGCCAGGATCAACAGCGCCAGCAGCGGGAGCTGGTGGATGGCGAGCTGCGGAATGCGGCGCGATGGCACTGCCAGAACGCCCACAAAAGCGCCGACCAGACCGAAGTAACTACCGGTCATGAAACTGCGGTGGGCCCTGATGTTTCTCTTCCAGATGGCCCACAGTCCCGCTGTCAGTGTGCAGAACGTCAGCACTGAGAGTGCGTGGAGCCAATTGAACCCTCCGTCGATGGTTCTGATTCCGAACGACGTCAGCACCACGACATACGTAGCAACAGCCCAGATCCTGCCCACGATCCGGTGAACGCTGCCGCCTTTGGTACGGCGCAGCAGGTTCACGGCTCCGAAAATCAGTGAGTAGCTGGCGGCGATTGCGTGAAGCGAGATCAGAACGGTCCAGGAGGAAGGCATAGTCCGGAGCCTAGCGGCCCGTGCCGCAGACCATTGGGCGTGCGGGCACAGTCAGCTGAGACCGCGGTATATGCGCCTGAGGCGCCGGTACGCGCGGGCACGTGTTGAAACTCGTCGAATTTGACCGCGGAAATACCACGTGAGTGCGAGGCCGAGGATTACGAGCGGGAGCAGCTCGGGGGCCAAGGCGAACGTGCCGAAGACGATGTCGAACGCTTCGAATCCAATCAGTGATCCGGCCGCGAACCAGACCCATCCACCGAACAGGGTGGCTCGCATAGTCACCTGGCGGAACGCTCGACGGGCGAGCTGCCACAGCAGTCCAAGGCGACGGTGAGCCGCTGAGCGGTATCGCGGGGGCTTGTTGCAGGGTGAGGACAAGAGGGTATTGGGGGACATGGCGATGAGCTCCTTGTGGCGGCAGTCAGAGAAGTGTTCTGAGGTCGCCCGGGAGGAGTAGCGCACACAGCGCGTTGGCATGTTCCAGGTGTGGGCGGCTGGATTGCCGGCAAAGGTTGGATTCTAGAGGGCTGTGAGGAAGCTCCCGGGGCGGCGGCGAGGTCTGCCTGGAGCGCGAGGGCCTGTCCCTCCGACGGGTGCGGACCGAACCAAAGACAAGGAGAGTAGGCCGTGCTGGCCCTCCAGGCCCGGGGCCTCAGAGTAGCCCCTTGTAACCAGAAGGGTGCAGAGTAGCGCTTGCAAGGCGCACGCCATGAGGACCGTCAGGGCCACGGCCAGAGCAACGAGAAGGAGAGCGGTGACGGGGGGAGCACCCGCGCTGAACGTCGTGCGGATCGCAACGTCGGCGTGGACAAAGCGCTCTAACAAGACCCACCCGAGCAATAGCACTATGCCTCCCCAATCGCCCTCACGGTAACACCGCCGGAGCGTCCCGATCAACGATCCTTCACCGGACGTTTCATCGGCTCGTCTCAAGGGCGTTTCACTCGAAGCGGGTAGCCGTCATTGCCGTATTGCTCCGAATGAGGCCGAAGGTCGCGGTGACTGCTCCGAGGGCCAGGAGCAAGCTGAGACCCAGGGCCATGAAGTAGTCGGGTGCCGGCCAGGTCACCCGGTAGCTGTCGTCAATGAAGGTCACCATCAGCCAGGCGACAAGGAATCCGAGGCCGACCGAGAGTAGCAGCACGGCCAGGAGCGGGACTGCTGCTTCACGGGTGATGATGCGGCGCAGGACGGAAACCGGCATTCCCATCAGCCGCATCAGGCCGAGAACTCTCTTCCGGTCCAGAACGGCGGAGGCGGTGGCGACGGCCAGCGAGAGGCCGGCGATGGCGATCGCGACGAACATGCCGAGGTAGGCAAGGACGGCCAGGCCCTGAATCAGGCGGCCGGTGGACTGCAGTTTGAGGTCCAGCGGGGAGGTGGCAGGGATGGCCGTGATGCCTGAACTGTTTAATGCTGTCCGGGCACGGTCCATAGCTTCCGGGGTCCCGTCGGTGCCGAGCACCATCACGACAGGAACCAGTCCGTCCAGGTTGGTGGCGGGCGCCGGGGTCAGTGCCAGTGGTTGCGTGGTCCAGTAGTGGAGGAACGACATATCGACGGCGACAGTCTCTGCGGCCGGGATGTCCTGGAATCCGAGGTCGGGGGCGTCCGCGGCGCGAAAGTAGATTTCAGAACCGGCACCCCTTTCGGAGAGAGCTGCCGGGCCGTAGCCGACGGTGGCGCTGCGGATTCCGGCCAGGTCCCTGGCCTGGCGGGCGGCCTCCGCTACCTGGGCCGGGGTGTGTCCGCTGCTTATGGTGGCGTGGAGGCTGGTGGGCTGGAGCAGGCCGGGCCGGGCCGGGCGCACCTCCGTGGATTCGACGATGCTGGATCCTCCGGCGAAGACGGAGACCACGAACACGGCGATGACCAGTCCTGATACGGACCGGAAGGTCGCGACCGGTGTCTTTTGGATCCGACTGGCGGCAATGACTCCGGCCGCGCTTCGCGCCTGGCGCAGTCCGATCCGGCTCACCAGGCGGGTCAGCCAGGGACCGATGACCACGATGCCGACGAGGATGAGCAGAAAGCCGAGGATAAGGAGCGGTGATGCCAGCCACAGTAGCCCCGCGTCGCCGGTCCGGATCGCGGGGACAGCCGTGATCATGGCGGCGAGTCCGGCCAGCACGGGCGCGGTCCGCCACATGGTGGGTGTTTTTTCGTGCACGGCCCTCGTCACACCCAAGGGGCCAATGCCGGCACGGGCCGTGCGGTGCGCGGCCACAAGTGTCGAGGCCGCGACCACCAGGGCGACGACGCCGGCGACGGCCGCCCATCCGGTGGTTAGGTCGGCGGCGAACATCCTGGTGCCGTTGACCGGTATTTGCGCGGCAGCCGGCCTCAGCACGATCGCCAGCGCGACGCCCAGCAGCGCCCCGATCAGGCTGGGAACGGCGGTTTCGACGGCGGCGATCCGGGAGATGACCTGTGGGGATGCGCCGATGAGGCGCAGGGTCGCGAAGCGTTCCCGGCGCTGGGCGGCGCCCAGACCGGTGACAATGCTGATCAGCAGCAGAACGGGGAAGAACACCGCAATGGCCCCGATGGACACCACCGTGTTGTAGGCGGCCGCGCTGCCACCGTAGGGGCCGCTAGTGGAGTCTGACACCAGGACGGCCCTGCCGTTCTGGCGGAGCTCGGCCTCCGTTGCTCCTGTGACGACGATCAGGGAATCCGGCCCGGGCAAGGCAGCATCATCAATCGTGCCGGCAAACGTCCCGAAACGGTCACGAAGCTCATCGCTCGGTGTTGATTCGATCAGACGCTTCAGCGCCGGGGACGCGTAGTAATGGCCCGGCTCCGGAGGTTTGCCGATCCCGGGCATCCTGACGGTGGCCGAATCCAGAGCCGCGACGTCGCGGCGGTTAATCAGCTGGTCACGGAAGACCTCCACCGGGTTGGCTTCCATGAGCACCGTGGCGGGGGTCAGCGGAACCGGTGTCCCCGGTCCCGAAGTGGTCGGATCTTCCGTTGGCGGGGCGGCGACGGACGGGCGTCCGGTTTCGCGCAGCCAGGCACCGCGGTCATCACGTGCACTCAGGCCGTTGGCGCCGCCCCACAGCAGCACCAACAGGCATACTCCGACGGCGACCCCTCCGGCGATGCCGGCGAGCCTGCCGTAGGCGGACCTGCTGCCGACGACTGCCAGCTTGAGCAACCCCGGATTCACGCGGACACCCGGTAGCCGGCACCAATGGCTCCGTCGCGCACTATGACTTCCCTGTCCGCATACGCGGCGGTGCGCGCGTCGTGGGTGATCATCACCACCGTGGTGCCCTCTTCACGGACCAACTCGAGCATCAGCGTCAGCACGTTTTCTGATGCGAGAGAATCCAGCGAACCCGTGGGCTCATCGGCGAACAACACGGCAGGGGACGTCACCAGAGCCCGGGCGACGGCGACGCGCTGTGCCTGGCCTCCCGACAGTTCGCCGGGCAGCCTGGCGCCAAGCCCCTCCAGGCCAAGGCGTTCCAGTATTTCCGTGGATCGGCGCAGCGCGTCCGGCCGCCGAGTGCCGGCGAGCAGCAGCGGGATGCTCACGTTGTCAGCTGCGGTGAGCTCCGGCAGCAGCTGGCCGAACTGAAAGACGAAGCCGAAATCGGTCAGACGCAGCCGGGCCCGTTCCGGCTCTCCGAGGGCGCTGGTCTCCATCGGCGGCCGCCCGGCGGGGCGGTAGGCAACCGACCCGGCGTCGGGGACAAGCACACCGGCCAGGCAGTGCAGCAGCGTGGATTTGCCCGATCCGGACGGGCCCATGACGGCTAATACTTCCCCTGCGTGGACGTCGAGGTCGACGCCCCGCAATGCCTCCGTTTGCCCGAAGGAGTGGTGCAGACCGTGGGCACTGAGGATGGGTTCAACGGTGTCATGGGTGCTCATGCGCTCTGGAGCT
This sequence comes from Arthrobacter sp. UYCu512, assembly GCF_040547075.1. Classification (NCBI taxonomy): domain Bacteria; kingdom Bacillati; phylum Actinomycetota; class Actinomycetes; order Micrococcales; family Micrococcaceae; genus Arthrobacter; species Arthrobacter sp. UYCu512. The sequence continues at coordinate 2,522 of NZ_JBEPPA010000026.1, read as the reverse complement.
CCTTCTTGAGTTGGGTTAGGCGGGCGCTGGTGAGGTCGATCCAGCGCAGGTCAGCTTCGATGTGGAACAGGCCGTGGTCGCACATCAGGACCCGGAGCAGGTCCGCGTCCTTCTTCAGCCGGGTCAGTTCCCGCATCCGGGCCATGTGCTCGCCGCGCTGCACGTCGAGCAGCCGGTCGGCATCGTCGTCGAGCAACAAGGCGATCACGGTCTTGGCAAAGAGCTCGCTCTGCAGGGACTCGGAGGGAACGTCGGGAGTGAATAGCCACTCGCGCACCCTGTCTTGGCCGGCCACGGTGATCTCGTACTTCTTGCGGTCCGGTCCGCCTCCGGTCTCCTCACCCAGGGCCCGGATCAGCTCATCACGGACCATTCGGGCCAGGGTCGAATACACCTGCCCGAAGGCCAAGGCCTTTCCGGCTCCGAAGTAGCGGTCATAAGAGTGCTTGAGGTCGTAGCCGTAGCTCGGCTCGCGGCTCAAGAGGCCCAACAGAGTGAGAGAGTTGTTCACACCCCCATCTATACACTGAGTGAATAGTGCGATGCCAGCTTTGCATCAGTGGACGGGGCCGTGTCGCGGCCCGGGCGCAAGGAGAAGGCATTGCAGCTCGACCGGCGGAGCACAGCGGATGAGTTGGCAAACACGAGTGCACACGAATTCTAGATATGGATTTGATCGCTTCTTGACGGCATTCGTGATCGCGCGGTGTCGCAGCAGTGGCCCGTAAACCGATCCTCCACCGGTACTCCATGCCATGAGCTTCGTCGTGCGAGAATCGCCGCATGGATGAGGACGAGCGACAGATCAGGCAGCAGTTGATGCTCCACGAGGCTCTAGTGCAGGCAATGGATCGGCGGGACGAGGTCTTCCACGAGATCGAGGATTCACAGGACATGGACGAAGCGATCCGTCGGGTGGGTCAGCTGTTGGGCTTGGACGAGCACGGCAGCCGGGCAGTCTTGGACATGCAGGCTAGAACATTCACCCGAGACCGGCGTCAGGCCATCGCGTCCTTCGCAGAAGAACTCAGATCACGCTTGCCTGATCGGCGCTGAGGACTCGGCGCCGTCCATCAATTGCTGTCTCCCTCGTCGCGGCTCGCGTGGCGGGCTTCCCATAAGCCGATCCCTCACCGGACGCAAAAGTTCGCTGCCATCGTTCAGCGACACCGGAGCGACGACTACGCCCCCTAGAAAGTGGCCTGCGGGGGCGCTGCCCGCGGGGTCTGGGTGGAAATGCGTCTTGGCTGCGCCCACGACCTCGCCTACGGTGACGGCCACGAAAACGACTCGGTCGTTGCTCGGCGCGATCATCTCTTTGGTCCAGCGTATTGGGCGGCAGGAGCCGCTCCCTGGTCCGTGGCCGTTGGTCGAACCTTCACCGGACAGTTGAAACCATGTCGGGACGGATGACTTTTGGGGAAGTGAAATCAGAGTTATCTACGACGAACGTGGCAAGTTCCCAGGGGCGTGCAGCGTCGAAGTAGAGGCGCTGTTCACCGACGTACCGGCGCATCGTTGGGTGCTCAGGGTCGGGGTTGCTCCCGTTCCGAACTGCCATTCGTGCCGCGGTTTCAGTGAACGGAACGTCCAGAAACACCGAAGCATCCCAGTAGGAGGCGAGTTCATCCCGGTGCAGGAACATGCCTTCGACAACGACCAGTGCATCTGATGGAGCGCGAACGACCTCCACTAGTGCCATTCGGTCGGTCACTGAGTCATAGGAAGCCGGCGAGTACCAGCCGTCCCCCTTTGGGCCCAGTGGCGTAAGCAACTGATCCTGCAGGGCAGCGTAGTTGTAGGTATCCTGCCAGAACCCTTCGGGTGAGGCACGTCCCTTGGCATGCCTGACAGGCGAGGGGTTCAGAAAGTCATCGGCGTGGACGACAATCACGGGTCGATTCTGGATCTCGAAGGCCAGGTTTGCGGCGAACGATGTCTTGCCACTGCCATCCACGCCATCGATTGCAACGAACCGGCGCCCTGGACCGATGGCGCTGAGAATGTCGGTTGCCAGTGATCGCATGAACTTCTTCATTTCGCCATATTCCCAGAAGCGGCCCCTAACCAGCGTCCGCAAGAGGATCCGCTTACGGTGGCAATCCTGTTCCTTTATCGCTGCCCGCCTCAGCATGCATGGCAGGTCAGACACCCACTGCGCTATGCACTTAGTGGGCCCGGAAGGCTCCGGTTTAGGTCAGAAAGTCTGGGTGGGTCCTCATCCCAGACATCAAACAAACCTTCAACGTCGTGTTCTTTCACGCGCTGGGCTTCTTCGGCGAAGACCGGCGTGGCATCCAGGAAGACTACGTGGTGCCCGTTATCGAGTTGCAGCGGCGGCATGAAGCCGTCAAATCGTTCCAGCATGAGCCACGACCTGAAGGGTAGGCCCTCAACGATATAGCCGTTGCTTGGAGTCACCAGATGGCTCCGTGCGATCGCTGCCCGGTGGTTGTCCGTGCGTGCGTCTCGACCACATTAAAGCCCGCAGCCACCAGTTCGTCGCAGAGATCCCCTACCGG
>NZ_JBEPPA010000025.1:0-27458 GCF_040547075.1 Arthrobacter sp. UYCu512 | reverse complement strand
ATGCCCCCGATACGCCCGTACCTCCTTCTGACGACTTCGAACCGACATCCAACACCTCCGTGATCAGGTGTTGCTTCGATCGGTTGAATACGCCCTGGACTCCGCGGTCGGAATGGTGCACGAGACCGGTAAGGTCGGCGCCGTCCCGGGTCCTGGCCCAGATGCCCATTTCCAAAGCGTCCAGTGCCAGATCGGTGTAGAGGCTGGTGGCCACCTGCCAGCCGACGACTCTGCGGGAGAAGACGTCGATGACAAACGCCGCGTAGTCCCAGCCGGCGAACGTGCGGACATACGTGATGTCTGCGACCCACAGCCGGTTCGGCGCCGTGGCCTGGAACCGGCGTTCGACCAGGTCCGCGGGCCTGCCGGTCTCCGGTGCTGGCTTCGTGGTGCGCGGCCCCTTGGACCGCGAGATCCCGCGCAGGCCCTTCTGGCGCATCAGCCGCTCGACGGTGCAGCGCGCCGCCGGGATGTCCTGCCGGTGCAGCTCCTTGTGGATCTTCCGGACTCCGTAGACGCCGTAGTTCTGAGCGTGGACGCGCTCGATCTTTCCCCTCAGTTCCCGGTCGCTGACTGCTCTGGCGGACTCCGGCCGGGAACGGCGGGCGTAGTACGTGCTCGGGGCGATCTGCAGCGCCTTGCAGATCGGCAGCCGTGAACCTGGGGCTGCTGCTTGAGGGGCAGGATGATCCGGCCGGTGCCCGGAACGCCTACCAGATTGCCATCGACAGCGGCGATGAGGATGTCGCTCCCTTTGCGGAGCTCCTTTTGGGAGAGTATTGCACGGACGGGGATCTGCAGGCTCGACTTGACCACCGCAAGCGTGCAGCAGCCTCGGGCAACCCCGAAGTGCTCATGAGCATCGCCGAGCTATATCTCGCAGGCGGAGCCGTTCCGCTAGCCCGGCAATTGCTCCTGAAAGCTGTCAAAGCAGGCAGTACCATTGCCGCTGACTGCCTGCTGCTGTTCCCTCAAGACGCCGCCGACGCCGTCGATGAACGCGCTTCGCGCCGTCGCGGCCTCCGCTGATGCTGGCAACACGGACAGCATGAACATGCTCGGTCTGCATGCTAGGGAGGGCGGAGATCTCGATCACGCCCGGGTATGGTGGACCAGATCTGCCGCGCAAAACGATATGATCGCTCCACTGCTGCTTTCGCCCGGGTCCCGGGCAGAAGGGACGCGTGGAGAGGCAGATGCTCCGGTAACGCCCGCAACCACAGACTTCGATTGATCCGTGGGCTAGCGGGTCCCCATCGAGGTCCGAGGTTCTGATCTTTGAAGTAGAGGTGGGCTGCCAGACGACGTCCCGCAAGACCGTTCGATGGATAGTCCGGTGAAGGGGCCTGCACGTAACACTTTGGGGCGGCACCCAGAAGTGTCCCACGTAGCCCGCGACGAACGGTGCGTTGCCAGGCGCGGTTACCCAGGCCGCCGGTGCCCGGAAGCGTACGCGCCGTGCAAGGTGGGAACCACACAACAACCCCGGTGGGCTTTACCCTCAAAAGTTGCACTCGTGGCGCTCATCTCCGTTGGTCACGCAATGATGCTCACGAAGTGGCTGAATTCGAAGAATGCTTCTTCCGGGGCCCCACCCATCAGGACATATACGATATCCGAAATAGCTCGATCATCTAGGTCGCGGTTGCGCCGTTACTTATAGGCTCGGGCCGTTCTTACCTCGTTCAGTCCCTACTGGCCATTGACACCTGCTGCTGTTGCCATCGTGCGGGACTCTCTGGCGTTCACGGCACCGTTGCCCGTGGTGACGGCTGCGCTGGGGTGGGTGCCTTCGCTGCGGGCTGCTGCGAGGCGGCCGCGGATCTGGTTTCCCTTTTCCTTTAAGAACGTTCATTCCCGGTTTAGACCGCCGTCGGTGCCTCGATCATCTTCGGTGGATCAAGGCTAAGCTCCCGCGCGGATCCAGCCCTGGAAATCGAAGGGCGGACCGTCCATGGTTTGCTGGTTGACGTAGAGGAAGCCGTCCGTCCCAATGCCCAGCATCGCCAACACGTTGTTGGCCTGAAGCACGACTGCGGGTACACCCATCAGGGAGCAGGGCAGCTCGGTCCAGAGTCCGGCAAAGGTGCCGTCATCTTCCTGCAGGTCGAAGTACTCCGTGCTCGGATCTGCGCGGGTGGCCAGAACAAGGCGGCCGTCCGGTGCCGGCCTCGTCAGCACCGTGGTCTGCCCCTGCCCCGCCGGACCGCCCAGGTCCGACACGATGGGATCCCAGCCGCCATTCACGGCGGCCTGGAGCGACGCCAGCACGTGGCCGTCCTGTGGATTTCTGTAGAACACCCGCAACAGGGAGTCACGCCCCTTTGCTGCCTGCGGGGCCCCCGCGGCGGCCCTCGAGGGAAACGCCGGGTCATGCTCCAGCGGCCCGTTCGCGACGGGCTGGAACCAGTGCTCCACGCCGTCGCCGTTGCTGGCAAATAACTCGATGCGGCCGTCGGCTGTCACAACGGCCGCGGCGGGCTCGTTGATCAGGTCCGTTCCGCCGTCGACGTCCTGCCAGTCGGAAAAGTTGAGGTTGGGCCCATTTTGGGCAATGGTGCTCATTCCGCCACTGGGATTGCGCGCGAAAACCTGCATCCTGCCGTCCCGGTTGCTGGCGACGGTGGGGGTGCCTGTGGCCGCCGATCCGGTGCCGTCGGGGCTGCCCAAGTTGACCCAGTCGGAGAATGCGAGGTCGGGTCCGGTCTGGAACGCCGTGGTGATGTCTCCGGTGTCGATCCGGAATGCAAACACCTCAAGCCGGCCGTCGGCATTGTGCCCCACTGCCAGGTGCGGAGCGACGGGACCACCCCCAAGTTCTTTGGGCCCTTCCCACAGACAACTGATCGGGTCCTGGTGCCACGCCATGACCTGACTGTCCAGGACGGCGAACGCGCGAGGCGTGCCCAGCCCGTCGCGGGCCGCCCACACGCTTCCGGAGGGCCACCGGTAGTACCTCGACGAGGTCCAGCCGAGGTCATGGGCTTGCGGGTCCGATGCCGCGTATGTTGCGAAGATGGAGGCCTTCTCTGCGGATCGCTGCCCGGTCAGGTTGGGCTGCGAACCGGCGATACTGTAGCAGCGGTAGTTGACCAGCGCCGCGTGCTGGCAACTGTCCGGGCCGTGGTAGTCGGCCACCGCCTCGGCCACGAACTGTGCCGTTGCTATGTGGTCCCGGTGATCGTCGGCGGCCCGCGGGTCCGGGCACGGATCCTGCGCCCGGATGATGGTGGGCTGGAAAATCTCCATGAGGGACGTCAGAGTACTGATGAGTTCCGCCCGAGTATACGTCAGGCTGTTGGCGACCGGTCCCCCCGTGGGCACGATCGTTGGTTGTGAAGCGGACTCCCCGCGGAACAACTTCCCCAAGGCGTCCAGATGATTGGCGTCTCCTCCGTCGGGAAGGCACAGGAAGACCAGCTGGACCAGGCCGGGCGCATCGGCGAGCGTGTCGATCTCAATCGGACGGCCATCGACGTCCATGCTGGACCGGTCCCAGTGGTCCGGGACTCCGGCCATGAGCGCATAGGCGGCTCGTTCACCGTTCTGGCGGTCTGCCGCGTATTCCTCCCTCGTGCGGTTCGCCAGCCCATCGAACTCGCCAGCGGAAAGGAACGCGGTGCAGTGCGGCAGCCCGGAGGCGATCCAGTCGCTGATATCAGGGTTCTGGAACAGCAGGTCGTCGTCCTCATGGGCAACGAAGCTCAGAGAACTCGCCAGGACTGTGGGCACAGGGCCGCGTAGCGCCCGAAGTCCTGCAGCGGTAGCGGTCCGGACAGGGCGTATGTGCCTGCGTGCTGCGCGGAACGCAAGCAGGTTGTACTGGGCGGCGACATCCCTGGCGGCATCGCGAGACCGCCTCACGTCACGCAGGGGCTCCCGGGCGTCCGCCGCGTCCAGGACACGCGAGCCATCCTCGCGTCCGGAAACTGCCTCGACCCCGATGCGCGACATCATGCACTTGCCGAGGGGCGCTGCGGTGCGAAGACTTGTCCGGGTTGACCGGTGAATCGATTCCGTGCCATTACCAAACCTCCAGGTCCTTTGCCGACTGTCAGCGATGGTCGAAAATTGAGCCATGTCGCGGGCGGAAAAGTGAGCCACGTTGATGTTGGTTATTCTGCCTGATTTTCCGGTCTTGTCGAGGGCAGGGAGTCTGTCTGTGCATGTTTGAGTCGGTAGCTGGAGCCTTTGAGGGTGATGACTACGGCGTGGTGGACGATGCGATCGATCATTGCGGAGGCGACGACCTGGTCTCCGAACACGTCTCCCCAGCGGGCGAAGGGCAGGTTCGAGGTCAGGATCAGGGACGCTTGTTCGTAGCGTGATGAGACGAGCTGGAAGAACAGGTTCGCGGCGTCCTGCTCGAACGGGATGTAGCCGACTTCATCGACGATGATCAGTCCGTAGCGGCGCAGCCGGACCAGTTCCTGTGGGAGGGCAGGATGGCGTGACCGTCACGGTGTGACCACGGCTTGGCATCAGAGTTCCCGTGCGCCTTCGACGGCGAGGCCGACGCCGAAAGCTGTCAGCACTCCTCCGCTGCCGCGGAAGAGCAGGTTCTTGACCCGGGGGCCTTTGACGAGTGGTCGCGAGGCGCTGAACACGAGTGCGTAGGCGATGCTCGACGCGAATCCGACCACGGCGAATGTGAGCCCGTAGACGGCTACACCCAAGGGGGTTGGGTGAATCGGGAGGAACGGTGGGATGACCGTCGTGAAGATGAGGAGCGTTTTCGGATTTGACAGCTCGGACAGCGCTCCTTCGGCATATCCCCGCCGTGCCGGGCCCCGCGCGTCGAGCGTCGCCGTCTCGTCATCGGCCACGCCGTGTCCGCGGCTGAGGAGGAGTCGGAGCCCGAGGTAGATCAGGTACGCCGCCGCGAGGAACCGAAGCGCCTCGAAGGCCGGACGGTAGGCGACCAGCAACGCGGCCAGGCCGGCGATCGAGGCCGTCACCCATACGAGGTCGCTCGAAAACACTCCGGCCGCCGTGATGAGTGCTCCTCGTCTGCCGCGGATGACGGCGTTCTTCATGATGAGCACGATCGCCGGCCCGGGATCACGGTCAGGACGACGGCGATGGCTAGGAACGAGAAGTACGCGACGGGTATCCCCGGATTCTACTCGGCAACCCGTTGTGCGGGTCTGCCCGATCGACGATCGCTTGGCGGGCACTCGACGGCCGCTGACGAGGCGGTGATTCTGGCTGCGGTGTTCGTCAAATCGCAGAACGGCCCTTGGTCCGATGGCTCGTTCTTTACTGGCTCCACGATGGTCGGGTCTGCTTTTTCTGGTGCCTCAGCTGCCGTGGATCCCACCGGAGGGCACCTATCTGGCCTGGCTCAATTGCGGGCAGCTCGCCATTCCACGCATCACCGCGGCGAGCACGACGTTCGGGGTCGCCACCGACGTCGACGGGCCTGCGAAACTGTTCCACGACAAGGCGCGGGTCGCGCTCAACTCCGGGCACATTTTCGGTTCCGGAGGAGACGGGTATGTGCGTCTCAACTTCGCGACCTCAAGCGCCATCCTCACTCTCGCCCTGACCCGGATGGGAGAGGCAGCCACCGCGCAAGACTGACGACGGTCAAGTGCCGTGGACGCCTCGTACGGATCAGCGTGTGCGCTACTTCCAAGCCTCGGGCTCAAGAAGTCCGACGTGCCCAGCCAACGGCGACCCGTCGAGTCTTAGTCGGCTTCCCTAGATGCCGCGACGACCTCGATTTCGACTCGGGCTCCAAGTGGGAGCCCGGCGACTGCGACGGTGGTTCGGGCCGGGTACGGCTCAGAAAAGACCCTCGCGTAGACACTGTTCATCGAGGCAAAATCGGCCATGTCAATCAGGTAGACATTGACCTTCACTACGTCCGCAAAGCTGCGATTCGCGGCCGCGAGCACTGACGCTAGGTTGGCGAACACACGCTCGGTCTGGGCGTCGATTCCTCCATGGATGAGTGCCTCCGTCGCCGGATCAATGGGGGTCTGGCCAGAGACATAGAGCAAATCCCCCGGTCCGGACGCGGCGTGAGAATATGGCCCCACCGGCTTCGGTGCAGCAGGATCGGTGACAGTTGATCGGGGCATGGCACCAGAATATAGGGACTGCTGAAGGTTTAGTTGACAGCTTGACCTGCCGCAGGGATTGGTTACCCCGTGAAGAATGAGTCTCAGGCTGTTTGGGATGGGTGCTGGCAGTGTAGCTCGTGCTCGATCGGAGTCCGATAGTCCAGTCCGGAATGGCGGCGCTGGCGGTTGTAGAAAATCTCGAAAGGAGCGCGAAGATCGCGTTGGCCAGATCGGTGCGGGTCTTCCAGCGTTTCCTGTTCAAGAGCTCGATCTGCATGCTGGACCAAAAGGATTCCATCATCGCGTTGTCATAGCCGTCCCCGATCGTCCCGAACGAGGGCATCAGGCCGGCCGAGCGGATCTTGTTGGTGAAGGCCCAGGAGGTGAACTGGACGCCGTGGTCGGCATGGACGATCCCGCCCGGGACGGGCCGGCGGTTTCTCATGGCCATGTCCAGGGCGTTAACGACCAGGGCGGAGTCCTGGTTGCTGTCGATCGACCAGCCCACGATCCGGCAGCTGTTGGTGTCCATCACGGCGCAGCAGTAGACCTTGCCCTCCCTGGTGGGATGCTCGGTGATGTCCGTGACCCAGAGCTCGTTCGGCGACAGACGCAAAGAATTTGCGGTGCACGAGGGCAAAAGCTGGTGGCGATGCCTCGCAGGCGTTTGACCTTGGCCGGCCCGGGAAGGCCGGCAATTCCGGCCAGGCTCATCAGCTCCGCGACCAGATGCTCGCTGACGGTGACGTTCATGCCCCGTGTCAGTTCGGCATGGATCCGGCGGGACCCGTAAGTTCCTCGGCTTTCGGCATGGACCGCCCGGGTGAGCCCGGTCAGCCATTGCCGGCGCATCCTGGTCGGTGACATCGGCCTCTTCCGTTACTTGTAGTAGCCCGGGCTGCTTACCCCCAGCAGCCGGCAACAGACCTTCGTGGGGAACCCGGCGCCGGTAAGTTCTCCGATCACCGGGTGGATCCTTTTGGGTCCGGCCGGCCCTCAACGAGCAGCTTCGCTGCACGCTTGAGGATCTCCACTTCCGTTTCCAGCTGCCGGATCCGCTTCCTGGCTTTGGCGAGCTCGGCGCTCTACGGAGTCGTCAGTCCGGGCCGTTCGCCACGGTCGATCTGGTCCTGACGAACCCAGTTGTGCAGGCCGCCCTCGCTGATGCCCAGCTCGGCGGCCACTCGGCTAATGGGTTTGCCGGCCCGGACCAGGGCGACTGCCCGTGCGCGGAATTCCGGTGGATAGGGTCTTGGCATGTCTGAAAGCCTCTCAGCGAGAGCCCAAAACTCAAACCATTTCGGGTAACCAATCCCTGGGGCAGGTCACCGAGTCAACAAAAGCCGGGGCAGTCCCGTTTTGGCCTTGCTCGCGAAACTGAACCACCGCAGGTTCGACAGGATGGCGCTCAGAGGACGGACTTCGCGCTACTGGGTTAGCCTCATATCCGCCCGGTTTTCGGCGAGTACTACGGCGACCCCTGAACCCCGGGCGGTTGACGCCGGAGATGCTCATAGTGCGAGGGGTGGATGGTCACCGGGTCGGTGCACAGGAACAGGCGCCGCGGTGAAGGGCCAGGCAGCCGGACCCAGAGGATGGATGCATCCGGGGTGATGGCGTCGATGGTTCCGTTGCTGGCGGGGTGTCCTTGTTCGGTGATGGTCACCATCTGGCCGGTCCGCAGGCCGGACCAGTCTGAAGCGGGAACGTCGGCGGGGAATTCCGCGTTTTCCGTGATTTCTTGCACCCTGCCGAGCCTAGGGGCTGTCGGTGAACGCGGCATGTACGGGAACGGGCGGCGCGGGGGTGTGCCGGGGCTCAGTGCGTGCGTGTTTCGCCCGCAGGACTGTGTCGAGCTGGTCAGCCGGGAGGGGGCGGGAGATGAGGTAGCCCTGGGCGGTGTCGCAGCCTAGCTCTTGCAGGATGGTCAGTTGGGTTTGTCGTTCGACACCCTCGGCAGTGGTGGTGAGGCCCAGGGCTTTGGCCGGGGCGATAACACCGGAGACGAGGATGGCAGAGGTGGGGTCGGAGTCGATGGTGTCGATGGTGTCGATGAAGGATTTGTCGAGCTTGAGCCCGGTGAGGGGAAGGTCGCGCAGCATGGCCAGGGACGAATACGCCGTCCCGTAGTCATCGAGGGCGACGCCGACGCCGGCGGCGATAAGTTCGCGTAGCTGTGCAGCGGCGGATCGGAGGTCCGCGATAGGGGACACCCTGGCGGAGCTGGCCGGCAAGCTCGGCATCGACGCCGCAGGGCTCAAGGAAACAGTGGCCGAATTCAACCCCGCCGCGGAACGCGGAGAGGACCCGGCGTACGGCCGCGGCTCCACTCTCTACAACCACTTCCGCGGCGACATGGAACACAAACCGACCCCCAACCTTGCCCCGGTCGGCAACGGCCCCTAATATGCCGCCAAGATCCAGATGGGCGATCTGGGCACCTTCGCAGGCATCGGCGTTAACGAACGCTCCGAAGTAACAACCGAAGAGGGAACCGCTATTCCCGGCCTCATCGCCGTCGGCGCCGCCGCCGTCGGCGTCTTCGGGGGCGGCTACCCGGAATATGGCTCCCACATCGGCCCCGCCCTGGTATTCGGCTGCCGGGCCGGAAGGGACATCACCAAGCTCGCAGCCGACCGCGGCGTACCGCGAATGGCCGGCGTCTGAGCCCCTACCGGTCCTGACAGGACGCCCAGCCGAAGATCCGAAGGAGTAAGGAAACAGGATGCTCATAGCCCGCAAACTTGCCGATGCCGGTGCCGCGCCGGCATTCCCGAGGTCAAGACACCGCTACACGAGCTCGACATGTCGAATTGGCAACGCGTCATCGACGTCGACCTCACGGGTGTTGTCATCTGCAACAAATGGGCTGTCGCACTGCGCCGACCGGAGGAGATCGCGAATGTCGTTCTGTTCCTGTCCAGTGACGCCTCCTCCGCACTGACTGGATCCGTTATCAACGCCGACGGCGGATACACGTCCATCTGAAATCCAATCCACCAAGGCCTTCCTTAGGGGTGAGGCGAACATGCGGAAAATCTGGCCGGCCGCTAACGTCAAGGTCTACGGCGGCGGTGTCACCGAAGACGGGTTTCTCCGCGTCTGTAGGACCCGCATCAGTCAATCCGTCACGGCAGGGCCTCAGGGCGCGCGAAAACTGTGCGACGACTTGATAGATGCCGAGAGGTCCGAGCGGAAGAAGGCCAACACCTCCGCGGCACGAGCCGCGTTGTTGGAGGATGCCGCGACAGCAGCCGCGAAGACCGTGATAATCGCGCAGTCGGCCGGGAGAACGCCGAGGATGCACACGCCGGGTTGCCCGACCAGTTCGCTGAGCTGCTGCAGGCCGAGATCGACCTCTCCCTCGGCGAGCAGGCGCGCCACGGGTACGCCTGGACGGGCCTGCACAAGCCGGTCGCTGACCTCATCGGTCATGCCCCAGCGGTCGATCATTCGCAATAGCTCGGTGCCGCTCGGTCCGGTGGAATATCCGATGCGGGATGCCGCGCGCAGGGCGCCGCGAAGCTCGTCGGCATTCGCAAAGGCCGTGCCTTCGGAACATGTGGCTACATCGGCGCTGCGTGCGGCCACGCCTACGGCGACCTCCGACAGTACGATCGGGGCGATGGATGCCGGATCGACGTGCCCCTCGGCAGCGAGGCGTTGCAGAGCGTCCTCAGCGAGGAACACAAGGTCGAACGGCTCGCCGGCGGCCACCCGCTGGGCGGCGTCCACTCCGCCTACGGATTCAATCTGCAGAAGCGGTAGCCCGGCCCCGGCGGCAGCTTCAGCGAGGTCGGCGAGAACGTGGCGGGTGGCCATCGACGAGATCGCCCTCATGCGGCATCCTCGAAAGTCTCGGCGTCTACTTCGGCAGCAGATGCTGGCGCATATCGCGCGCCAGAGACGGTGGCCGTGCCAATCAGCTCGCCGGCCCGCGTCAGCAGCGCTCCGTCGACAGAGATGTCGGCCGCCGCCATGTTCTTACGCAGGTGCGCGACGCTCGTTGTTCCCGGGATCGGCAGAACGTGATCGCCGCGGGAGAGCAGCCAGACCAGCGCGAGCTGTGCTGGGGTGCAACCGGCCTCCGCAGCCAGCTCGCGCCAAGAGGCCAGCAGCGTCGCATTCGCACCCCAGTGCTCGGGCTGGAAGCGCGGCATGCTGCGGCGGATGTCGTTTGGGGCCAGCTTACCTGGGTCCTTGACCGCATCGGCGAGGAAACCCCTTGCGACCGGCGAAAACGCAACCAGGGTCACGCCGTCCTCGCGAGTGGCGTCGAGCATGCCAAGCTCGGCATTGCGACTCCACAGCGAGTACTCGTTCTGCACGGCCGCGATAGGGGTGATTGACTGCGCCTCGCGCAGTCGCGCGACCGACACCTCGGACAGTCCGACTGCGCCGATCTTGCCCGCGGCGACCATCTCGGCCAGCGCGCCGACGCTGTCGCCGATCGGCACGTTCTTGTCCCACCGGTGAAGGTAGTACAGGTCGATGTAATCGACGCCAAGGCGGCTCAACGAAGCATCGACCTGTGCGCGCAGCGTATCGGGGCGTCCATCGATGACTTTCACGCCGTCAACGGACGCCATCCCGCACTTACTCGCAAGGAAGACCTCGTCGCGGCGCCCCGCGATCGCGGCACCTACAAGCTCTTCGTTGCGGCCGCCGCCGTACAGTGTTGCCGTGTCGAGCATCCCGATACCTTCATCGAGAGCTGCGCGCAGCAACGCCAGCCCCTCGTCACGCGACGGGGGGACGCCGTACGCGTGGCTCAGCGACATACAGCCCAGACCGGTGGGGGGTAGCCTCACGCCAGCTGCTTCTCAAGCGCGCCGAGCACGCGGTAGCAGTCGATGACCTGGCGGATCGACGAGTTCGGCTCGCGCCCCTCGCGGATCGCGCTGACGAACTCGCGGTCCTGCAGCTCGATGCCGTTCATGCTCACCGCCACCTTCGAGACGTCGATCTGCTCGTCGCGGCCGTTGAAGAGGTCATCGTAGCGCGCGATGTACGTCTCGGTGTCGCCGATGTAGCGGAAGAACGTGCCGAACGGGCCGTTGTTGTTGAACGAGAGGGACAGGGTGCAGATTGCCCCGGTCTCGCTCTTGAGCTGGATCGACATGTCCATCGCGATGCCCAGATCCGGGTTGATGGGGCCCTGGATCGCGTTCGCCTGCACGATCTTGCCCGCCTGGTAGGCGAACAGGTCGACAGTGTGCGCGGCGTGGTGCCACAGTAGGTGGTCGGTCCAGGAGCGCGGCTCGCCCTTGGCATTCGTGTTCGTGCGGCGGAAGAAGTACGTCTGCACGTCCATCTGCTGCACGTTGAACGAGCCCTCGGCGATCCGGTTGTGCACGAGCTGGTGCGAGGGGTTGAACCGCCGCGTGTGGCCCACCATGGCGACGCGGTCGGACGCCTCGGCCGCCGCGAGCGTCGCCTCGGCGTCGGCGAGCGAGTCGGCGAGCGGGATCTCGACCTGCACGTGCTTGCCGGCCTTGAGGACCTCCTGCATCTGCGAGGCGTGCAGACCCGTGGGCGTGGCGAGGATGACGGCATCGACGTCGTCGCGCTCGAGCACGGCGTCGAGCCCGACGACGGCGTTGGCGACGCCGTACTTCGCGGCGACTGCCTGGGTCGGTTCGAGCCGCGTGCCGCTGACGACGGTCACCTCGGCATCGGGGACGTTCATCAGGCCGTCGAGATGTTTCATGCCGAAGGCGCCTGCGGCGCCGACGACGGCCACACGGATCTTGTCAGTCATGGGGGCTCCTTTGTTGCGGATGCGGGATGCGGTCAGTCGGTCGGGTTCGTGAGAACAAGGTGGCCGACGGCGGTGTTCGACGCCGGCACGTGGTAGAACCGGTGGTCAACAGAAGGCGCCTCGCCGCCGAACTGGTCGTCCATCGCGCCGCGCGCGATCAGCCAATCGACGAGCTCGATGCCTTCGGAGCCCGCCTCATCGACGTACTCCATATGATCCCACTCGGTCAGGCCCAGCGGGTCGGCGATGAGGTGGTCGAGGAACGCGTTGTCCCACTCCTCGTTGATGAGGCCGGCACGCGGACCCTGGAGCTGGTGGCTCATGCCGCCGGTGCCCCAGATCTGCACGTTGAGCTCCGGGCCGTCCCACTTGTCGAGGGCGCGGCGAAGGGCCTTGCCGAGCTCGTAGCAGCGGCGGCCGGAAGGCACCGGATACTGCACCACGTTGACGGCCAGCGGGATGACCTTGCATGGCCACTCCTCGACGTCGCCGAAGACGAGCGAGAGCGGCACGGTGAGCCCGTGGTCCACGACCATCTCGTTGACGAGGGTGAGGTCGAAGTCGTCCTGGATGACCGACTGCGCGATGTGCGCGGCGAACTCCGGGTAGCCCTTCACATCGGGCACAGGGCGGGGGCCGTAGCCCTCGTCCGCGACCGGGTACTCTGCCCCGGTGCCGAGCACGAAGGTGGGGATGATCGACGAGTCGAAGGCCGTGGCGTGGTCGTTGTAGACGAGGATGACGACGTCGGGCGTATTCTCCTTGGCCCACCTGCGGGTCCACTCGTACCCGGAGAACACCTTCTTCCAGTACGGCTCCTCGGTTTTGCCGAGGTCCATCGCGGCACCGATCGCCGGGACATGCGAGGTGAACAGCGCCGACGTGTACTTCGCCGGGGCGTTCTCGCGCATGGTCTCGGACTTCTCGCGCCGCGCCGGCGGGACCCAGCCGTCGAGGTCCTTGAGGCGGTTGCCCTCGGGGTGGCGTCCGCCGCCGATCATCATGTCGCGGTAGGCGGCCTCGGACATGCCAGTCATGGAGCCGGCCATCTGCTGGAAACTCAGGCCGTGCGTGGCGCCGATCTTGCTCAGGAAGTAGATGTTGCCGCCCTCGGCCATCATGGCGTTGAGGTCCATATCCAGCACAGCCTGGCGCTGCTTGGGCGAAAGGGGCCACTCATCGAGGTACGCCTCGCGGTCGGCCAGGTAGCGCTTGCGGTTCTCGGGCTTCATCAGCGACATCGAGAACTGGTTGAGGTGGTATCCCTTGCGGGCCATCTCCGCGTCGAAGATGATCGTGCCGGGAACGTCCTTGTACGGCTTGTCGAGTGCCATGTCATGCTCCTTCGGGCCAGTAGAGGCGGCGCGGGTTGTCCACGAGTAGCTTCTGCTGGAGCTCGGGCGTCGTCGCGATCTGTGGGATGTAGTCGACCAGCAGCCCGTCGTCGGGCATGTGGTCCTTGAGGTTGGGGTGGGGCCAATCGGTTCCCCACAGCACGCGGTCGGGGAACTCCTCGACCACGCGTCGGGCGAACGGCACCACGTCGGTGTAGGCGTGCTGTTCGCCGTCGAGAGCGTGCGGGCCGGTGACGGACAGGCGCTCTGGGCAGGAGACCTTGGTCCACACATTGGTGTTCTCGCGCATGAAGCGCAGGAACAGTGCGAACTCAGGGCCGTCCGGGTCCTTGGACACGTCGGGCCGGCCCATATGGTCGATGACGACGTCGGTCGGGATCGCGGAGAAGAAGTCGTAGAGCTCCGGCAGGTCCGCGGCCTCGAAGTAGATGACCACGTGCCAGCCGAGCGGCGCGATCTTCGCGACTATCTCCTCGAGCGAGTCGGTGGGCACCCGGTCGACGAGGCGCTTGACGAAGTTGAACCGGATCCCGCGGACGCCGGCCGCGTGCAGCTCGGCCAGCTGCTCCTCGGTCACGTCGCGGCGGACCGTGGCGACGCCGCGGGCGCGGCCGCCGCTGTGCTGCAGCGCATCGACCAGTGCCCGGTTGTCGGCGCCGTGGCAGGTCGCCTGGACGATCACGTTGCGGTCGAAGCCGAGGTGGTCGCGCAGCGCGAAGAGCTGCTCCGCCGAGGCATCGCACGGGGTGTACTTCCGCTCGGGGGCGTAAGGGAACCGTTCGCCGGGCCCGAACACATGGCAGTGCGCGTCGACTGCGTCGGCCGGCAGGCGGAACGTGGGCTTGGTGGGGCCGTCGTACCAGTCGAGCCAGCCTGCGGACTTCTCGAAGCCTCCCGTGGTGTCTCCGTGCGCCATGGTCACTTCTCCACGTACTCGAGGCCGGCGGCGGCGAGCGGCTCTCGCATGCCGTAGACATCCAGGCCCAAGACGCCCTCACGGAACTTCACGCGTTTGGCTTCCTCGTTATCCTCGCGCTTCTGGCTGGCGTCTGCCACCGCTCCGACAAGCTCGCGCGGGACAACCACGACGCCGTCGACGTCGGCCACGACCACGTCGCCAGGGTTCACCACGGCGTTCGCGACCACTACGGGGATGTTCACCGATCCGAGGGTGGCCTTGACCGTGCCCTTGGCGTTGACAGCGCGGGAGAACACCGGGAAATCCATCTTCTCCAGATCGGCGACGTCGCGGACACCACCGTCGATCACCAAGCCCTTGCAGCCGCGGGCGGTCAGCGAGGTGGCGAGCAGCTCACCGAAGAAGCCGTCTTCGCTTTCGGTGGTGCAGCCGGCGACGATCACATCGCCTTCCTGCACCTGCTCGGCGGCGACGTGGAACATCCAGTTGTCACCAGGCTGTAGCAGCACGGTCACTGCCGGACCACAGAGCTTAGCGCCGGTGTAGGCCGGCCTGATGTAGGGGCGCAGGAGCCCGACTCGCCCCATCGCCTCGTGGATAGTGGCGACGCCGAACTGCGAAAGCCGTTTGACGTCCGTGGGATCCGGACGTTCGATGTTGGTGCGGACGATGCCGAGGTTGTTCAGTCGCAATTGATGGTCCTCTCAGAGACCGCGCGCAGTAAGGGCGCGGTCAAGCCTTGGGTAGACACGGCGGGCGTTGGCTTCGAACACCTGCGCGCGCTGCGCGTCGCTCAGGTTCGTGGTGGCGTCGACGTACCGCTTGGTGTCGTCGAAGTAGTGTCCGCTGCGCGGGTCGACGTCGCGCACGGCGCCGATCATCTCGCTCGCGAAGAGGATGTTCTCGGTCGGGACGACCTTGGTGAGAAGGTCGATGCCCGGCTGGTGGTACACGCAGGTGTCGAAGAACACGTTGTTCAGCAGGTGCTCCTCGATTACAGGCTTGCCCAGCGCCATTGCGAGCCCACGGAAGCGCCCCCAGTGGTAGGGAACGGCGCCGCCGCCGTGAGGGATTACGAGCTTCAACTCGGGGAAGTCGCGGAACAGATCGCCCTGGAGTAATTGCATGAACGCGGTGGTGTCGGCGTTGAGGTAGTGCGCTCCGGTCGTGTGGAAGGCCGGGTTGCACGACGTGCTGACGTGCACCATCGCCGGGATCTCGTATTCGACGAGTTTCTCGTATATCGGGTACCACGAGCGATCGGTCAGCGGCGGGGACGTCCAGTTGCCGCCGGACGGGTCGGGGTTGAGGTTCACGGTGACGGCGCCGAGTTCCTCGACGGCACGAGTAAGCTCGGCAACGCTCGTCGCGGGATCCGTACCGGGGGACTGGGGGAGCATCGCCCCCATTAGGAAGCGTTCGGGGTAGAGCTCGCTGACGCGGGCGCACAGGTCGTTGCAGATCCGGGCCCAGGTCTCGCTCACAGCGAGGTCTCCGATGTGGTGCGCCATAAACGAGGCACGAGGGCTGAATACAGTAACGTCGCTGCCGCGCTCGTTCATGAGCTTGAGCTGGTTGGCCTCGATGGTCTCACGGATGTCGTCATCGCTGATGCGCAGGGTCGCAGGGTCAGGAGCGTCCGCGCGTCCTTCAGAGAATGCGATCTGCAGATCACGCCAGGCTCCGAGCTGTGTTGGAGCTGTGGTGTAGTGGCCGTGGATGTCGATAATCACGCGTGTCGTCCTTGTCACTGAGTGTAAGCGGTGCGAAGCAGCTGCACTTCGTTGGATCAGTGCTGCCCCAAACTGACTCTAGGGGTGTTTGCCACTGCGGTCCAATAGATATGCAGAGACAGATCCATAGATAAGATCTATGGCATGACGTTCACCGACCTCAACCAGCTCCGGACATTCGTCACGCTCTACGAGCTGCGCAGCGTCACGGGCGCCGCCAGGCGACTGCACGTGACACAGCCCACGGTCAGCTATTCCCTGAAGCGGCTCAGGGAGCGGTTCGGCGACGAGCTGTTCCGTCGCGAGGGGAACGACATGGTGCCGACCGCGAAGGCGACGCAACTGTTTGGGCCCCTACACAACGCCTTGGCACAAATAGACGCGACCGTCATGGGAGCGGATGTGTTCGAACCGACCGGATTCAGCGGCGAACTCGTCCTCGGACTCACCTCGATCGGCGAGCAGACGTTCCTCCCACCGATCATGACCGCCCTCGGGCGGGTCGGCGCCGATCCGCGAATACAGGTGGAACGGCTCGATTCGGACGAGGTCGAGAGCGGGCTAATCCGCGGCACCATCGATCTGGCATTAACCGTGTCGCGGATCGCCACACCGCGGCTGTGGAGGACGCACGTGCGTTCGGTCGAATACGTGGCTCTGTCGTCCGGGTTGCATCCACTGCCCGCGACCGGGCCTGACATGTTCGAGGGGAGACGCTTTGTGCGGGTCTCCGCCCGTGGCGGGCACGTCTATCCTTTGCAGGCGCTGACCGAACACGACTTGATGTCCCAGGTCGTGCTGACCATGGAGGAATACGGCACCGTGCCCGCCGTGCTCGAGGCGACGGATCTGGTCGTCCTGCTGCCTCGACATGTAGCGGGGGTGTTCTGCGGCTGGTTCCCCCGCCTTCGCATCGCCGAGCTGCCCTGGCCCGGGCAGAGCACACCAGTGGAGTTGTACACGCGGCGCGAGGCCAGCCTCTCGCAGGCGCAGCGATGGTTCCGCTCGCTGGTGCTTGATGCGGTTGCGGCGGATGAATACAAGTCGTAGTCATGAGCGTCTGCGGGCGTCTCAAAATCGGACAGGCCGCTCACGCTGCACCGGCGTGACTGAAGAGGTCGGTGGGGACGGTGGGACCCGGCGCCGCCAGTCGACCTCGAGATTGTCTGGCAGCATGACGAGGTTCTTGTAATGAAGGCAGCCGTCATTCACGGCACTGGGAGAAGGCCCGACCACGTCCTGCAGGGTGCTACCACCCGCTCTTGAGAATCGGCTGGATCGTAGGCCACCTCACCGACGCGGCACAGGCAGGCTGCCCATCGCCGGCAGGCCCAAGCGGAGCGCTAGCGTTTTGTCCTGTTCCAGCTGGCCTTACCCGGAGCGAACGGGCTACGCACATGGATCGACCATGACGAGTGCGGGTGGATCGTCAGAATCGCGTGCTCCCACCAGGCGCGGGCTTCGTTAGAGAGCTCCGGTAGAACCGCATCCTTGTCGGCGTCGTCCTCCGGACGGGGACGCAGCGCCTTCCAAACCAGCTGCACCTCGGGCGCCCCGGTCGGAATGCCGTCGACGTCGATCACTGCACGATCCCACGGCAGCTGCAGTCGGGGATCTCGTCGATAAACCCAGACGCTATCCGTGCCGTCCTCGACGTTGACCTGCAGTACCCATGCGCCCGTTGCGTCATTATGGATGCGGATCGGCTGCAGGTCGGCATCCATATCAGCCTCTGCCCAAGGGAGAACGCCGTCGCCTGACGGAGCCCACGCGCTAAACGGCGCCGGCAAGTCCTGCACCACTTGGGGCAGGTCGGCGATCGTCGTGCTGACATCGATATTGTCGTGCTCGCGAGTGTTAGTGCCGAGCCAGTGGTCGAGCGCCACCCCTCCGGACAACCACCAACGCGCCGATGACGGCCCGAGCAGCTCCGCCACGACTCGCAGGGACAGGGGTTCCCAGTGCGTCGTGAGGGTGGGTGTGGATGAGGCCATGGCTCAAGGTTACCCGTGGGCGGCGGTGGTTTGTCGACATCAGGAACGCCCGACGGCGGGAGTGTCCCGCCGTCGGGCGTTCCTGGGGCTAATAGGGAAACCAGGCGCTTGGTATCAGAGCGCGGGGAGGCTGCCCTCCAGACTAGCCGCGGCCTGGGCTGTGGCGGCCGCGTGACGGGCCGCCTGCCAGCCGAAGGTCATGCCGGCGCCGACCTGCACGCCTGCGCCGGGGTATTCCGAGCCCATGACCGACGCGGCGTCGTTTCCAGCGGCATAGAGTCCGGCCACCGGTTTGCCCTGGGTATCAAGTGCCTGCCCGTTTCCGTCGGTGAGCACCCCGTAGGCGGTGGCCAGCGGTGTGGGCACGACGGCCATCGCATAAAAGGGCGCCTTCAGCAGCGGCCCGATGTTCGGGTTCGGCCCATGGTCCGGGTCCCCGGCCACCTGACCGAAGAGCAGCTCGCCCTTGTGGAAGTCCTCATCCACGCCGGTGGCGGCAAACCCGTTGTAGCGCTGCACGGTCGACTCCAAGCCCGCGGCGTCCACGCCGATCTGCGCCGCTAAGCCGGTGAAGGTCTCTGCCTCGTAGAGATAACCGTCCTTGATGTAGCGCCGCAGTGCCGCACGCGGCAGGTGGGGCATCGTGATCATGCCCAGCCCGTACTTTGCCAAGGTCCGCGAGTCCACGACCAGCCAGGCCGGCACCGCGGCGGCGTCCGGGGAAGCGAACATGGCCCGCACGAAACGGTGGTAGGAACAGGATTCGTCCACGAAGCGCAAGCCGTTAGAGTCCACGGCGATCACGCCGGGACGGGCACGGTCCCAGATGTGCGGGAAGACCACGCGAGAACCGTCCCTTCGTCGTCCGATGGAGCTGGGGAACCACAGTGCGTTTTCCCCGTTATCCCTGGCCAGCGTGGCACCGGCCTCCCTGGCCAGGGACAGCGTGTCTCCGGTGGACCCTTCCCCGGCCCGCGAGTAGAGCGGCGTGGGGGAAGGCAGCAACTTCTTTCGCATTTCAGCGTTTTGGGCGAAGCCGCCGGCGGCAAGCACCACGCCTTGGCGGGAACGGACGCGCAGGCGCCTGCCGTTCTGCGCAACCACCGCACCGACAACACGGTCCCCGTCCTTGAGTAGTTCGGTGGTTTGCGCACCGAAGAGGAATTCCACCCCCCGCTTGCGCGATTCGTGGAACATTCGGGCCACAAGCCCGTTGCCCATCACCAGGCGCGTGCCTCGCGGACGGGTGAGCCGGTCAAGTGCCCACCGCAGGCCGAGTTGTGCAGCCAGAGCCACGGCCTTGCCACGCTCAGCCAGCGAGCCGTTGTAGAGCTTGAGCAAGGCGGACACCTCCGCGCGGCGCAACATCAGGGTCCCGCCCAGAAGAGCGAACTCGGTTACCGGCGGACGGACACGGCCGAAGTCGGCCTTGTCCAACAGGCGCCCGTCGAAGGGGTCAGGTTCCAACGCGCGTCCGGTCTTACCAGTCTCGGGAAGTTCGGAGTGGTAGTCGACCACGGCAGGGGAGCGACGGAAGGTGACGCCAAGGTCATGCATCGCGTCCAGCATCTTCGGCGCGGCGTCCAGATAGGCGAGCCAGCCTTCACGCGGGGCCTTGCCGCTCACCACGGCATCCAGATAGCGTGCGGCGCGGTCGTAATCGTCCAGGATTCCGTCTTCACGCTGGAATCGGTTGTTGGGCACCCAACAAGTCCCGGCCGAGTACGCGGTGGTTCCCCCGAGGAAATCGGTTTTTTCCAAGACCCGCCGGCGGGATCAACCTCGGCCCGGCCTTGACGTTCGGCTACATCGCCGGCCGCGACATCGCAAACGCGACACACTACGAAGATGACGGCACCCGGGCCCCGGGAGAGCGCGCCGGAAACAACGATGCGACGGTCAAGCAGCCGAGTTTGAATTAGCAGAGGTCGGCCCTGATCTGTCGACGATCCCAAGCCTGCAGTGAGGGGACTGCCCCCGGTTTTGTTGATTCGGTGACCTGCCCCAGGGTGAGTATGTCAACTTAAACGGAGCTCGCCGCTGCGAACGAGCGAATAGACCAGTGCACTTTTGACGTTAAGGACCTCTTGAACCTGCTCCAGGGTCAGCATCCTGGGGAACACGGGTCCCGTCGTCGGCGCAGCGTTCTCGTTCACTTGCTCTGTCCGTTTCGGCATTCTCAATCCACCTCGGTCCGGTGTTGCAGCTCGTCCTTGGTGCGCTGTCCGGGGCGGAGCGATCTGGCGCACATGAAGCCATTCTTACACTCACGAGGATTTGCTCTTGAACTGACGCTCGACCGACAGGCTGGGTGAGTCACCGTGGATTGTGGAGAAAATCTCTGAGCTCGGAGGTTTCAGTGCTCTGACCTACATGTTTGGCATGGGCTCCGGGGAGGAGGGCTCACCGCGGATGGAACTGAAGGTCGCGGCCATGATGCCGGCGACGATGGCGAGGAGGCTCGGCGCAAGAATCGCGGCCGCGATCACGTCTTCGCCGTTCCCCGAGGCGATCGCCAGTCCGACGACGACGGCTGTGAGCACAACGGCCCCGGCCCAGTAGGTGCGCCAGACCACCCGGATCGTTCGTGCCCGCTTGGCGTTCTTCGCGTTCCATTCCCGCCGCACCCGCTGCACCTCGCCGGTGTGGGACTCGGGGCCTTCCCGGAAGGACACGATCGCGGCGTCGGCATCCGCGGGGGTCATGAACTCGCCGAGGAGCCCGCGCACACGGACGAGCACGGCCTCCGCCTGGATCGTGTCGTTCATGCTGTCGTCGAATCCGGTGACGAGGGCGTCGATGAACGCCTGGATGTCGTCGTCCGTCCTCGGGGCTTTGCCTTCGAACTCGCCATCCCAGAGTTCACGGGCCCGTTCGGCAGCGACTGCAGCGGCGAGGTACAGGTGGGCGCGCATCGCTCTCGTCAGAGAGTCGACCGTGAGATTGCTCGTGAGGGCCATGGACTCATTGTGCACGACAAGCTCGCGCATGACGCCAGGGCGGCGATGCGTGGGGCAGCGTGGTTGCCGGCGCACCTCCGCCAATTGGCGGCCGCCCCGTCGTCGGGGTCCCCTGGTAGGCACGGCCCCCGCTGAACGGAATGGTCAAGTTGATCCAAAACCGGCGGCGCACTGACCGCGTGCGGAATCGACTTACGCAACGTCCTGAATAACGGCTTGGGAGTCCGGCGCCGACTTACCTGGTCGCGGCCCGAGGGCCTTGGTGAGGGAGGAC
Source organism: Arthrobacter sp. UYCu512 (assembly GCF_040547075.1). Lineage (NCBI taxonomy): Bacteria > Bacillati > Actinomycetota > Actinomycetes > Micrococcales > Micrococcaceae > Arthrobacter > Arthrobacter sp. UYCu512. The sequence continues at coordinate 6,394 of NZ_JBEPPA010000025.1, read as the reverse complement.
ATGCTCACGCTGAGAGTCTCCGCGATCTCCTGCAGTTTCTTTCCCTGACGCCGCAGGTCTTTAGCCGCCGCAAGTTTCGTCGCCGTCATTGCCGGCGGACGGCCGCCGAGCCGTCCCCTGGCTTTCGCGGGACTGGTAGTGACCGTTGATTGAGTAGTCGGTATTCTTCGGATTTTCTCTGGCTGACTTTGTCGCTGTCGGGATTGGCGGGGTGCGGGAGTTGTTATCGGCTGTGGTTGCCGGGAGCGTATTCGCTCCAGGGTGATCCGGCTTCTGCTGCGATCCTGGTGGTGCTGGTGTGGTGGTAGCCGAGGGCCTGGACCACCACCGGCGGCATCTGGAGGACGATTTTTCGGATCACTACGGTTCTGCTGGACTGCGGGTCCGTTCTGCCAGATGATCCCGGACGCACTAACGCGGTGACCATGCCGGCGCTGTCGAAGCAGACAACGCCATCGGGAAGACATGCATTCCCCCGTTTGTAAAGTGACTTGACAAATTTCGTCATGATCGGAATGGTGAGGCTACTGGGTTCGCAGGGGGCGGGCCCAGCAGTGATATGGGGGAACTGCGAATGAGTACTGATATGAGGCTCGTCCTAGGCTTTGACGCAGGGTGCCTGGCCTGCAGCAAGATTGCCGAGGACGTTGCTTCGGCTACCGGCGGAAGACTTGAAGTCATGAATCTGTCGTCGCCGGAAATGGTGTCTTGGCGGGTTGTGGCGTTGGGTGAAGATGCGCCGTGGACCCCGACACTCATCGAAATCGCTGACGGTGACGTCTCCGCAAAAACCGGTGCGGCTATGGGGCTTGCAATGATGAGCAGGCTCGGCATGCGCGGAAGCTGGCGGATACTCCAGAAACTGGGAGCACTTCGCCAGCGCAGTGCTGAAAACAACCGTGGACCCGAGCGCGGCGTCAGCCGAAACGTGTTTCTACAAAGTGCGGCCGGGGTTGCGCTCGGCATTTCCATTTTGGCAGGCAGCGGCACCGCGGCCGTCGCCGCATCAGATAAGAAGCGGCGAAATGAACATTGGTTCGATCAGATGTCGGGTACATCCAAGGAAGATCTGACCGGGGGCCAGGCTCTTGCGGCATGGCGAGAATCTTCGGCATCTGCGCACATGTCCAGACTGATGGGGCTTGCATCTGTCCGGCCGGAATCCCGCTCGATGCTCGGCACCGGTGTTGCCGGGGTTGAAGTCTCCGAAGAAATAGTTGACGCGCCCACCGTGAAGGGCGTCCGCCACGCGCTCACTGGCGGCGGAAGCATGGTAGCCGTTGCCTATGTCCATGGAGACACCGTGGTCGCCACCTACGGCGTCACCACAAAGTCCGGAACAAGCAGGCGGCTGACGAGGGTATTCCAAATCACCGGGGCTGAAACATCGCGCCTGATTGCGGAAGCAGACGATGGAGTCGCCACGGACGTCGCCGCCCTGCGTGCCGATCAACCGACAACCACAGCAAGTGACTGCCCGGATTGCATGTACCGCAGGTGCGACGAACAGAACTGGGGTTGCGTTCAATCATGCTGTTGGGGTTGTGCTTTTGCCTGCGGCAACCCGGGGTCATGCATTGCATGTGCGGTTATCGGCTGCCCCTGGTGTGTAAGCCTGAACTGTTGTAACCGTTCTTCCTGCTACCCCATTGTCAGGTGCGGTCCGTACTAAGGAGTAAGTATGTCAGTTTCAGCCCCACAGGCGACACGGTCCGCCAACTGGAAGGATGGTCTTCTCGCCACGGCGTTCGTTCTGGCCTCAGTTTCAATACCGCTACTCCTATGGCCAAGTGACGGCACCGGAAGGGACATGCTTCTTCGGGTGTTTCTTCTTGGGTGGGCGGCCTGTGGTCTGCTGCTGGCCAGCACCCTCATAGTGCCGACTCACCGCATAAGCTCACAGGTTGTCCAGGGCACTTTGTGGCTTGGTTTGGGACTCGTGTTAGGCCTCAGTCTTGGCACCATCCCCTGGAATGGGCTGGCCTCGGGACCTGTTTGGCAGATCTGGCTGGCGATCGTCATGTCGGCCGGGTACCTGCAGCAGCTGCAGCGTCGGAGAGCCTGACTCAGGGACCAAAAGCCTTCGCGGCAGCTCATGGGAGTGGCCGGCTTTGCCGCTGTCGGGAATGGCTCGGTGTTGCGGGAGTTGTTATCGGCTGTGGTCGCCGGGCGCGTATCCGCTCCAGGGTGATCCGGCTTCTGCTGCGATCCTGGTGGTGCTGGTGTGGTGGTAACCGAGGCCCTGGGCCACCACCGGCGGCGGCATCTGGAGGACGAGTTGTCGGATCGCTGCGGTTCTGCCGGACTGGGCCGGGACCCCGATTTCCTGCAGCAGATCGCGGATGCTTCCCGGGTCCATGGGTTGCCCGGCCCGGCGCCCGGGGAAGAGCCATCGGGAGGCCGGGTTGGCGGCGGTGGTCATGTTGGGCCTGTCTTCGAGGTATGCCCGCAGTAGCCCGGCCAGCGGTACCGGAACCGGAGTCGGCGGTTCACCGAGGCGCAGCAGGGTGTGGTCTCCGTAGTTGAGGATGTCGTCGGTGGTGAGCCGGACGATCCGGCTTACCGGTTGGGCGTAGAGCAGAATCAATGAGCCGGCGACGCGGGAGCGTAGCGGCAGGGTTTCGTCGGTGACCAGGCGCCGGAGAGCGGCGAGCCGGTGATGCTGTCCCATTGGGGCAGGGTTTCCCGTGGACCGGACGGGGATGGTCATGGCGGGCATCCGGCCGGTCTTCATGCACCAGCTCAGGAAGGTCGTGGCGGGTCGGCGGGTGGCGTGGTTTTCGCTGTGCCAGGCGTCGAGGTCGGGTTGCCGGCAGTGTTCGGGGAGAGCGCCGCGGCCGGTGAGCCAGGTCAGGAAGGAACCGGCCTGGATCAGCTGCTGCCGGGCCGCGTATGCCGGAGAGTTGCCCAGCGGTCCTTTGCCGGCTTTGGCCCGGAGTTTGCGGAGTTGGAGCCAGGTGGCGAAGCGGTGGAGCACCCGGGTGTGTTCGGGGTCGGCGACGGCGGCCAGATGCCCGGTGAGCCATCTCTCGAAGAGCAGGAGTTGCCGGTCGACGGCGGGCAGGACCCCGCACTCCATGAGTATGTCGCGCAGGTAGGCGGCGGTCCGCCAGTTCGGCAGTTGCTGGAAGGCTTCGTGGGTCAGAGCGAGCCGGCCTGAGGCGAGGTCCTGCAGCAGGGCCCGTGGCTGAGCGCGCGTCAGCCAGGCAAGCCCGCTTTTGGTCCGTTGCATCGTCAGCATTCGGTCGAATAGTGGTGCCAGGGGCGGGTGGACGCGGCCGGTGCCGTCATCCAGGAGCGCGCTGAGCCGGTCGGTGAGGGTGCATCTGGGGCAGAGCCGTCCGGCGAGCAGGGGCCCTTCAACCCGGCAGCGGTCGCAGGAGAAGTCGCGGGTGATCCCTGCACATTCCCTACAGACCGGCATCCCTGAGGCGTCGCGGCCCGGCAGCAGCCGTTCGCTCCGGCAGCCCGGGCAGGATCCATGTGTGCGTGTGGCCTTGTCGAAGCACGTCCGGCAGATCGGGCCGTCCGACCAGTTCGCCGCTTTCGCTGCTTGCCGGCCGCAGCGGGCACAGATGCGTATATGCCACCGCTCATACTTCTCGCGGGTGTCGTAGGCGGGACTCACTGCTCGGGGGTAATCCTGGCCCGCTTGGGCCGGATGGTGGCGGCAAGGTCCACGACCTCGGCACCCGCGCCGGCCGTGCGGTGCGGCGTCACGGCCTCCGCCCGGGTGGCGATCAGCTCCGCGGGGGTCACTTCCAGAATGCCGCAGAGCGCGGCGAGGACCGGCAGCGAGAGCCGCTCGGGGATCTGGGTGACCAGCCGCCAGGCCTGCACCGAGGACAGCTCGATGCCGCGCTGGGCCAGCAGGGGGGACAGATCCGAGGCAGTGAAGATCCCCCGGGTAGCCATCACCTCGCGCAGCCGCCATTGATAACTGATGTGTCGTTTCATCGGGCTTTCCTCACCGGCCGCAGGGCGGCCTCCATCGTGGCGTCCAGGGTCCTGCGGAGAGTTCGGGTGCGGAAGTCAGAGGAGACGCAGGTGTAGATCGAGGTGGTCGACGCGTGCTCGTGGCCGACCTGTTCCTGGACGAACCGGGCATCCCAGCCGTCCTCGATCAGGTGCGTGACGTAGGAGCGCCGAAAGGAATGGAAATCCAGACCCTGATCCAGGCCAAGGCTGTCCCGGTAGGTGCAGAAGCGGGTGTTCATCTGGGTGAAGCCCACGCGTGACGAGCGTTCCGAGGGCCGTAAGGCTCCGGGGCCGGCGGTGGGGATCAGCGGGCGGGCCTCCTCGGCCCATTGCTGCAGGATTTCCGCTGACCAGTCGAGGACCGACAGCACGCTGCGGCGCTTGGGCGGGGAGCCCTTCTTCGCCTTGCCGTGGCGGACGTAGAGGACGCCGTACTCCCCGAACTCCGGGCCCCGGGGGTTGCGGCCGAAGTCCACCACATCGAGCATCCGCGCCTCGTTGCGGCGCAGGCCGAAGGCATACGCGGTCTTGAAGAGCATCGCGTCACGGAACGCGGGCAGCCAGCCCTTGCGTCCGCGCCCGCGCACCCGGCCGACCTGTTCGTCCGCGTGGTCGAAGAATGCCTGCAGTTCATCGCGGGTGAAGGCACGCTTGGCCGGGTCCGCCTCCGCTTCCTCGACATGCACGGCGGCGTTCCACTCGTGGATCACCTGCACCGGGTGGGTACCGAACCGTTCCTGGCAGGCCTCGGCCCAGCCGTAGGCGGGGTCGGTAACGAAGTCACAGAAGGAGCGGATGCTCCCCTGGTAGTTCCGCAGCGTGGAGCGGCGCAGGTTCCGGACCGAGCGCAGATCACCCAGCCACTCGTCAACCATCTGCGGTGACCAGGCCCATGGGAAGGCATCCGCGTGGCGGGCGAACGCCCGCACCGCCTTCTCACGGCCCTCGATCGTGGAGAACGCCAGGTTCCGGGCGAGCTGCTGGTTGCGCCACCCGTTCAACATGGCCGTGAAGACCTGCTCGTCCGGCCGCAGCAAGGGCAGGCCTCCGACCCTGGACACGGCATGCTTTACAGCTCTGACCTGCGGAAACGTTTCAAGTGCAGAAGGTTACCGGGCACTCCCACCAGCCTTAGCGCCAGTTTCCCGCGCATTGGTCCAAATGGCCGCAATTTCATTAGGTGTACTACTGCGGTTGGGCCAATGCAACGTCTACGGATGTTTAGGTGACTGCTCGTGCTGACCAGGGCAAACTTCCCATCGCGGTCCAGGGAAAGCCGCGCCAGCGTGGTCATCTTGATCCTTAGCGCTACTTTCCCGCGCATTGGTCCTCGACCCCCAGACAGCGTCCAGCTCCGCAGAGGTCTCGATTCCCTGGGCAGTCACGACTGCTCGCCTGGTCGACGGTGGCCAGGTCCGCACCGCCAAATTGCGTCTCAAGGTCTGGGCTTTGCCGGTAGGCAGCCCACAGCGCGGGCGCGTCCTCCAGCGTCCAGGGGCGAAGTTCGACGGTCATAGCTCTTATCGTGCCCGACGAAAGGCGGGCGCCTTGAATTTGCCCGAAAGCGGATCCTTCACCGCTCCCAGTACGACTCACGGATGAGTGCTGCGGCTTTAGTCGTGTTCAGGGTGCAGGGTTGCATCTGCATCGGTCTCAACCCATCGGGTGAAGGTGGTCGTGAAGTTAGCCCGAGTGGGCGAGGCACAAAATGGGCCGACCTCGGCACTTACTGTTTCATCCAGAGGAGCAACGCGGATGAGCCGGAAAGGCTCATCCCCGGCGCGGGCCCTGATGGTGACGGCGTTACCGGCCCTGCTTAGCCGCACTGTGATTTCCCGATTGATCCACTCAGGGACAGGTGCCACCGACCAGTCGGAGACCCCATGTGTTACGACGGCCCCGACCTGTGGGACTCCGTCGGACACCTCCACGCCGGCCTTGATCCAAGAAAATTCCGAAACGTGAAGATAGATCCCCGCCTGGTCGAACTGCTCGGTGTAATTCAGAAGGAATGAAACCTCCACCGCCCCCTCAGCGGGCAGCGGTGCCAACAGGGCATGCGCGCTGTCATGGACGAAGCCGTACGAGGTGTGCCTCCACGCGTCACTGTTCTCGGCTGCGGTTACCCGCAGAGTCCGACCATCCGCGACGACACGCACGGGCGGGTTGCGCCACCTTCCCCGGGCCCAGGAATCGTGTGCTTCCTTTATCACTTGTGTCACGTCAGATCCCCTAAGTCGCTCGTTCAGTCCGTAAGCCCTATTCAAGCAGTGGCACATCCAACACAACGGCGATTGCCCGTTGACCGATCGGCTATGGGACAGGCGGTCATTGCAACAGGAGGTTTTCGATCAGTTCGATCGGTTTCTTGAACTCTAGTCTTTTGCGCGGTCGGTCGTTGAGTTCCTGGGCAACC
>NZ_JBEPPA010000024.1:0-30460 GCF_040547075.1 Arthrobacter sp. UYCu512 | reverse complement strand
AGCCTGGCTCCATGACTACAATCATCACCGAGGCCACACCTCACTCAAGGGTCAGCCACCAGCAAGCCGCGTCACTAACCTCCGTGGTTAATACAGCTAGCCGGGACCCAGGTTCGGGCACCTGAGTGCGTTCAACTAGACTGTTGGGAAGTGTCCGCCGGAGTGATTTTGGCGGGCCCTGCCCTTTGTCAACGCGCCGGTACCTGCTCCTGTTGAAGGTCCTGCGCCCGTTGGCATGAACCGACTCGTAGCTAAGAACAGTAGATGACTGAAACTTTGCCGGGCGCCGGCGTCCCGAATCCCCTGGATGAAGCCGCCATCACCGCCGCCGTAGACCAGGCCGTTGCCGCTATTGCCGCCGCCTCCACGCTCGATGAACTCAAAGCCGTGCGGCTTGCCCACACCGGCGAGAAGTCCGCGCTGAGCCTCGCCAACCGTGAAATCGGCGGCCTGCCGAAGGACCAGAAGGCCGCCGCCGGCAAGCTGATGGGTGCCTCCCGCGGACGTGTCAACAAGGCGCTCGCGGACCGCACGGCCGAGCTCGAAGCCGAGAACGACGCACGCATCCTGGTCGAGGAGACGGTTGACGTCACGGCCGCTCCGCGCCGCCGTCGTGCCGGTGCACGCCACCCGCTGTCCACCCTGCAGGAACGCGTCGCTGACATCTTCGTTGGCATGGGCTGGGAAATCGCCGAAGGCCCCGAGGTCGAGTCCGAATGGTTCAACTTCGATGCGCTGAACTTCAAACCGGACCACCCCGCCCGCGAAATGCAGGACACCTTTTTTGTGGAGCCGCCCGAAGCCCACCTGCTGATGCGCACCCACACCTCCCCGGTGCAGGTCCGCTCCATGCTCGAACGCGAACTGCCGATTTACGTCCTGTGCCCCGGCAAGGTGTTCCGCACCGATGAGCTCGACGCCACGCACACGCCGGTCTTCCACCAGTTCGAGGGCCTCGCCATCGACAGGAAACTCAGCATGGCGGACCTCCGCGGCACCCTGGAGCACTTCGCGCGCCAGATGTTCGGCGACGAGGCCCAGATCCGGCTGCGCCCGAATTACTTTCCGTTCACCGAGCCCTCCGCCGAGCTGGACATCTGGCACCCGGAGGCCAAAGGCGGCCCCAGCTGGATCGAATGGGGCGGCTGCGGCATGGTCAACCCCAACGTGCTCCGCGCGGCCGGCATCGATCCGGACATCTATTCAGGTTTTGCCTTCGGCATGGGCATCGAGCGGACCCTGATGTTCCGCAACGAGGTCGGCGACATGCGCGACATGATCGAAGGCGACGTACGTTTCAGCGAGCACTTCGGGATGGAGATCTAACCGTGCGTATCCCACTTTCCTGGCTGCGTGAATTCGCGCAGGTACCGGCCGGAGCGACGGCCGAAGACGTGATGGCCGACCTGGTCAAGGTCGGTTTTGAAGAAGAAGCAGTGCACCGCCCGACGGATGCCCTGCAGGGTCCCGTTGTGGTGGGCCAGGTGCTGAGCATCGTCAAGGAACCCCAGACCAACGGCAAGACCATCAACTGGTGCCAGGTCCGGGTGGTCCCCGAAGGCCAGCAGCAGACCCTGACAGGCGAGGGCATCGACCCCGCCGGCGTCCAGGGCATCATCTGCGGCGCGCACAACTTCGTGGCAGGCGACAAGGTCGTTGTCACCCTTCCGGGCGCCGTGCTGCCCGGCGACTTCCGCATCTCCGCCCGGAAGACCTACGGGCACCTTTCCGCGGGAATGATCGCTTCGGTGCGCGAACTTGGCATCGGCGAGGACCACGACGGCATCCTGGTGCTCTCGCGGATCGGGCTGGACCCGGAAATTGGCACCGACGCCATGGAACTGCTGGGCCTTTACGACCAGGCCGCCGAAATCAACGTCACCCCGGACCGCGGTTACGCGTTCTCCCTCCGCGGGGTGGCCCGCGAGTACGCGCACGCGACCGGCACGACCTTCACCGACCCGGCAGCCAGGGTCCAGGCACCTGCGGAACTGGCCGGCGGTTACGGCGTGCAGCTCAACGACGGCGCCCCGATCTACGGTAAGCCCGGCTGTGACCGTTTTGTGGCCCGCACCGTCCGCGGCGTCGACGCGACGAAGCCCACGCCCCCGTGGATGACCTCCAGGCTCCGGCTCGCCGGCATCCGCTCGATCTCGCTGCCGGTGGACGTCTCGAACTACGTCATGCTGGAACTCGGCCAGCCCACCCACTGCTACGACCTGGACACCCTGTCCGGTGACATTGTGGTCCGTCGGGCGGCGGCCGGGGAAAAGATCACCACCCTGGACGGCAAGGAACGCACGCTCGACGTCGAGGACCTCCTGATCACCGACGGTTCCGGGGCGATCGGCATTGCCGGCGTGATGGGCGGTGCCGCCACCGAGGTGTCCGATGCCACCACGAACGTCCTCGTGGAGGCTGCGCACTTCGACGAAGTGTCCATCGCACGCTCCCGCCGCCGCCACAAGCTCCCGTCCGAAGCCTCCAAGCGCTTCGAACGCGGCGTTGACTGGCAGGTGGCCGGCATCGCCGCACAGCGGGTTGTTGACCTCCTGGTCGAGCTCGCCGGCGGCACCGCCGTCGCCGAGGGGACCGACGTCGGCACCGCACCCGCTGCCGTCGCCGTCGAGTTGCCAGCGGCTTTCGCCGCGGAACGTATTGGGATCGACTTCACCGAGGAACAGATCCTCAGCTCGCTCGAGGACCTGGGTGCAGTTGTTGTCAAAAACGACGGCGGGTACACGGTGACGGCGCCAAGCTGGCGCAACGACCTGGAAACCAAGGAAGACCTGACCGAGGAAATTGCGCGCCTGGTCGGCTATGACAAAATCCCCGCGTCACTGCCCGTGGCACCCCCTGGCCGCGGGTTGACCCGCGTCCAGCAGCAACGCAGGCGCCTCGTCCAGGCGCTGGCAGCCGCCGGCCTCACCGAGGTCCTCGCGTACCCGTTCGTCTCCCAGGCCGCCAACGACACGTTTGGCGTTGCCACTGAAGGAGCGCCGCGCACGGCACTCAAGCTCGCCAACCCGATCAGCGAGGAGCAAGGCTACCTGCGCACCTCGATCCTGCCGGGCCTGATCGAGGTGGCTAAACGCAACCATTCGCGCGGCTTCCGCGACCTGGCCCTGTTCGAGGCCGGGCTGGTTTTCCTGCCGGGTGACACACTCGGCACCGCCACGATCCCGCCCCTTGGCGTCCGGCCGGGCGATGAAGTGCTCGACGGTTTGTATAACGGTGTGCCGGACCAGCCGCTGTACCTCGCCGCGGTGCTTACCGGCCACGACTCACCGGTTGCCGCCGGCCACAGTCCCCGGGTATGGGACTGGGCCGATGCCGTGGACATCGCCCGGATCGCCGGCGACGTGCTCGGCGTCGAAATCGTTGTTAGCCAGGGCCGGCACCAGGCCTTCCACCCGGGACGGGCCGCGCAACTGGCGCTCCGCACCGGGGAGGTCCTGGGCTACGCCGGCGAACTGCACCCGAAACTGCTGGCCGCCCACGACATGCCGGCACGGTCGGTGGCGCTCGAATTCAACGCCGATGCCCTCTTTGAGGCTGCCGCCGACGTGATCGTCGCCCGGCACCTGTCGACGTTCCCGGTGGCGAGCCAGGACGTCGCCCTGGTGGTGCCGCTGGAGGTCCCCGCTGACGAAGTGGAGTCGGCTCTGCGCGCGGGAGCCGGCGAGCTGCTTGAAGACGTTGCACTCTTCGACGTGTACGCGGGCAAGGGCATCGAGGACGGCAAAAAGTCGCTGGCTTTCAGCCTGCGCTTCCGTGCCGCTGACCGCACGCTGACAGCCGAGGAGGCGTCCGCGGCGCGCGAGGGTGCCGTGGCAGCTGCGCACGAGCGTTTCGGGGCAGTCCAACGCTAGAGCACGGAAGAACACTCGCCGTCGCCGGGGCCACCGTCCGGTCCGTTCGTCTTGCCGACGTCGGACCGGACGGTGTGGCCTTCCTCGATCAAGCAGAACGCGCCCGTGCAGCGGGCCTCAAAGACGACCCCACCCGGCGGGACTTTGTGGCCGGCCGGATCGCGTTGCGCGCTTTTGCTGCCGGGATCCTGGCGGTGCACCCCGGAGAACTAACGGCCGCCTATGTGTGCCCTGATTGCGGCACCGGCCCGGAGAATGACCATGGCCGGCCAGGCTACCGGATTGCCGGTCTTCCCGCCGGCCTGAACCTGAGCCTGTCGCGCAGCCACGGCTGGGCCCTGCTGGCAGCAGTCCACACCCGGGAACCGGGGGTCCGTCCCGGCATCGACCTGGAGCACAGCTCCGGTGTGACGTTCCCGGGGTTCGACGTCGTTGCCCTCACCCCTGCCGAACGGGAGCGGCTCAATACGCTTACCCCCGACCAGGCAACGCGCTGGCGGGCAGCTGCCTGGGCGCGCAAGGAAGCGCTGCTCAAGTCACGCGGTACCGGGTTGCGGGTCGATCCGGCTACGGTGGAGGCTTTCGCGGAGCCCGGGGACGGCATTGTCCTTATTGAACTGGACACGTTTGCGTTGGGCCTGCCTGCGGGATTCGCCGCCGCGCTGGCTGTTCCGGGAACCGCTTAGCAACAAAGGGCCAGGAGATCACTTTGGGCCGCCGGCCGGAAGCGCCGGCAGCGCTTCCTGGTACAGCCACGGGTGCAGCAGCGCTTCCGTGTCGAGGCCTGTCGCGTGGTCCGCGGTGAGAATGAACTGCGCCGTCGAGACCGAGCCGTGGCGGTACTGCCCCGCCCACTCATGCAGCAGCGAAAAAAACGCCAGGTCGCCGCAGCGCAGGCGGAGGGCGTGCAGCGCCAAGGCCCCGCGTTTGTACACCCGGTCATCGAACATCAGCTCCGGACCGGGGTCGCCCACGAGCAGGTCCTGCGCGCCGGTGCTGAGCTTCCGCCAGGCGGCGGCGGCCCGGCGCGCCACAGTCATAACGCCGGCTTCCTCGGACCAGATCCATTCGGCATAGCAGGCGAAGCCCTCATGCAGCCAAATGTCCTTCCAGGACGCTGCCGTCAGCGAATTGCCGAACCACTGGTGGGACAACTCGTGGGCGATGAGCCGCTGCGACTCCCAGTCCTGTTCCAGCTGGTTGGGGCCGAAAATCGACAGGCTCTGCGCCTCGAGCGGGATCTCCAGCTCATCCCCGGCCACCACTACCGTGTACTCGGCGAACGGGTAGGGGCCGAAGCAATCGATGAAGGTACGCATCATTTCCGGCTGCCTCCTCAGCCCTTCGCGTGCCTTGTCCGCAAGCTCAGCAGGAACCGCGACGTGCTGGGGCACCTGCGACGCCGGGCGGACCGGGTTGAGGGCCAAGAGCTCGTAGCGGCCGATCTGAACCGTGGCGAGGTACGTGGCCATGGGCTCGGCCTGTTCGTAGACCCAGGTCTCGCGGCTGGACCGGCCGGTGCGGGCGACCAGGATCCCGTTGCACACCGCCCGGTAGTGTGCGTCAGTGGTCACCGAGATCCGATAGCTGGCCTTGTCCAAGGGGTGGTCGTTGCAGGGGAACCAGGACGGTGCGCCGTTCGGCTGGCCAGCCACCAGCACACCATCGGTCAGTTCTTCCCATCCCACGTCGCCCCATAAGCCCCGGCGGGGGGAGGGGTTTCCCTCGTAACGGACGTCCACAGTGAATTCTTCGCCCGGCATCAGGGCGGCGTCGGGGACAATGACCAGCTGGTCGGCGCGCTGGCTGAACTTGCGGACCTTCCGACCGGAGAGCTGGATTTTGCTGGCCCGGAGCCCGGTCAGGTCCAGCACAATGGCCGAGGTGGCGCGTTGTGTCACCGCGTGCACAGTGGCCCGCCCGTTCAGGCGGTTGCTGCTGAGCTTGTAGTCCAGTTCGAGTTCATACCGGGTGACGCGGTAGGCATTGGTGCCATGGCCCGGCAGGTACGGATCAGGAGAGCCCGCCGGATCATCCGCGGGCAGGCCGCCTCCGGTGCCGGTTGCGGCGGTGGACCTCTGGGGGCTGGAACTCATTAGACGGCCTTCGGGTTGGCAGGTGCGGGTCGGGCGGGAGCGTGCTACTTCGGCTTGGGGGCAGCCACTGCCGGCCCGCCCCACGGGCTCACCGGGTTGCCCATCCAGTACGTCGCGGCAGGGACAGTTTCACCCCGCATCACAAGGGATGCCGGGCCTACGGTGCCACCTTTGCCGATCCGGGCCTGCGGGAGGATGACTCCGTGCGGGCCCATCGTTGCCCCGTCATCGAGCGTAACAGTGTCAATGCTCATCACACGGTCATGGAACAGATGGGTCTGGACCACACAACCCCGGTTAACCGTGGTGTTCCGGCCCAGGGTCACCAGGTCCGCCTCGGGCAGCCAGTAGCTTTCGCACCAGGTGCCCGCGCCGATCCTGGCGCCGAGGGCCCGGAGCCACCAGACCAGGGCCGGGGTCCCGGTGGCCGCCCGGGCGAACCAAGGGGCGCTGACCATCTCAATGAACGTGTCCACCACCTCGTTGCGCCAGATGAAGGAACTCCACAACGGGTGCTCACCGGGTTTGATGCGCCCTACCAGCAACCATTTCGCCACCACAGCACTGCCCGCCGCCACCGCTCCGGCGATGAGAATCACCACGCCGCCCAGGAGCGCCGCGATGCAGTAATTCGTGGCGGAGGCAAGCCAGTCGAAGGCGAGGAAAACGCCGGCCGCGATTGCGACGGTCACCACGACTGGAACAAAACGGCACAGTTCCCAGAGCGACCGGGCGACCTTGAGCCTTAGCGGCGGCTGGTACGTCCGGGTGTCATCGGAGGCGATGGCGGTGCGCCGGAGCCGCACCGGCGGACTGCCCAGCCACGAGGTGCCGGCCTTGGCTTTGGCGGGGGTCGCTGACAGCACGGCAACCAGGGAGTTCTTGGGCACATTGCGGCCGGCCGCCGTCATCCCGGAATTGCCCAGGAAGGAGCGTTTGCCGATCTTCGCGGGCGCGATCCGCAACCAGCCGCCGTCGAGTTCGTACGAGGCCACCATCGTGTCGTCGGCCAGGAAGGCTCCCTCGCCCACAGTGGTCATCTTCGGGATCAACAGCACCGTCGAAGCCTCCACGTTCTTGCCGATCTTCGCGCCAAGCAGGCGCAGCCAGACCGGAGTGAAGAGGCTCGCATAGATCGGGAAGAGCACGTCCCGGGCCAGGTCCAGGACCCGCTCGGTAGCCCAGACCTGCCAGCCGATTCTGCTGCGCACCCGGTAATATCCTTCGGCCAGGCCCAGGCTGAGGAGCCGGGTGGTCAGCAGGATCAGCAGCAGGTTGGACAGGAACCAGACGAGGGCCGCCGGCGCAATGGCCAGCAGCAGCTGCGGAACCGCTGCCGTCAGCGAAGCGCTGCCCCGAATGAAGGCATAAACCACTAAGGCCGCGGCAGCAGCGGAGATCACGGGGATCAGGGCCAGAACGGCGGACGCTGTGGCGAAGCCGACAAACCAGAGCCTGCCGATTATGGGGTGCTCGGCGGGAGCCTCCGGCCAGGAGGGTTTGGCTTTGCCCCGCCGCTCCGCGGGTGAGCCGGCGACCAACTGCCCGGACTTCACCTTGCCCAGCACGGCCGATCCGGGCTCCACCCGGGCTCCGGCACCGATCGAGGCACCGGGCATAAGGGTACTGCGTGCACCGACAGTTGCGCCGGGCCCGATATGGATGGCGCCGATATGGACTACGTCGCCGTCGATCCACCAGCCGGACAGATCGACCTCAGGTTCGACGTTGCAACCGGTGCCCAGCGAGAGCATTCCCGTGACGGGAGGCAGCGAGTGCAACTGGACATTGTTGCCGATTTTCGCCCCGAGGGCGCGTGCGTAATAGGGCACCCACGGGGCACTGGCGAGGCTGACCGCGCCGGCGAGGTCCTGGATCTGCTCGGCCAGCCACAGGCGCAGGTGCACCCGGCCGGAGCGGGGGTAGACTCCCGGCACTACCTTGCGCAGCAGCAGGCGGGCTGCCGCGACGGAGATCAGCATCCGGCCGGCAGGACTGACAAAAACAAGCCAGGAGGCTCCCACCCACCACCAGGAAACCGTGGGCGCCGCCGCGAAGCCGGCGAGCCAGAAGAGTAGATTATTCGCCGCCATCACATACGTCAGCCAGCGCATGCCGACCAGCAGGTGCAGCGGAACCCCCATCAGAGTCTGGAAAACCTGCGACTTGCGGGCCGTGCGCCGGACCGTGCGTTCCGGGGCCGGTCCTGCCCCGCCCTCGGGCAGCGACAGGCGTGCGGTATCGATGAGAGCCCCGATCCGGGGCGTGGCATAGATGTCGGCCACCGTGATCGTTGGATAGCGCACGCGCAGGGCCGAGACAAGCTGCGCGGCAGCGAGGGACCCGCCGCCGTAGGCGAAGAAGTCGGCGTCCAGGCCGGACACGGCGCTGCCCAGGACGGAGCTCCACTGCTCCACGATCCAGCCGGCATCATCGGGCAGGTTCAGCGGGGCCGCCGCGGCGTCGGCGGCGCCGGCCCCCGCCAGCGGCCACGGCAGCGCGTGCCGGTCCACCTTGCCGCTGGTCTTGGTGGGCAGCGAATCGACAACTGTCAGCAGCGGAATCAAGGGGGCCGGCAGGCTCTTGCCGAGGAGCTCACGTGCGGCGGTGAGATCGAGGTCCCGCCCGCCGGCCGGGGCCAGGTACCCCACGAGGATTTGGTTTCCAGCCGCCGTCGTCTGCACCGTCGCGGCCGCACCGGCGACGTCCGGCAACGCCTGCAGGGCCGAGTCGATCTCACCCAGTTCGATCCGGCGCCCGCCTAGCTTGACCTGTTCGTCGGCGCGGCCCTGAAAGATCAGCCCCTCCGCTTCGTACCTGACCAGGTCGCCCGAGCGGTAGGCCCGCGTCCAGCCCAGCGACGGCATCGGGGCAAATTTCTCAGCGTCCTTGGCCGGGTCAAGGTACCGGGCCAGGCCGACGCCGCCAATGATTAATTCGCCAACCTCGCCTTCACCCACCGGCCGGGCTTCAGCGTCGACGACGGCGAGGTCCCACCCGTCCAGCGGCAATCCGATCCGGATCGGGCCGGGCCCGCCCAATCGAGCGGCGCAGGCGACAACGGTGGCCTCGGTGGGGCCGTAGGTGTTCCAGACTTCGCGGCCTTCGACGGCGAGCCGCTCGGTCAGTTCGGGCGGGCACGCTTCGCCGCCGAAGATCAGCAGGCGGACGCTCTCCATGGACTCCACCGGCCAGAGCGCGGCCAGTGTAGGTACTGTGGAAACGACAGTGATGCCGTGGCTGATCAGCCACGGGCCGAGGTCCATCCCGGTCCGGACCAACGCCCGGGGCGCCGGGACGAGGCAGGCGCCGTGCCGCCAGGCTAGCCACATTTCCTCGCAGGAGGCGTCGAAAGCCACGGACAGGCCGGCCAGGACGCGGTCCTGGGGGCCAACCGGATCGTCCTGCAAAAAGATCCGCGCCTCGGCGTCGACGAATGCCGCGGCGGAACGATGCTGCACGCCGACGCCTTTCGGCGTTCCGGTGGACCCCGAGGTGAAGATGACCCAGGCGTCGTCGTCCGGCGCGGGAGGCCGGGGAGCCGGAAACGGCCGGGGCAGCTCGCGCGCCGTCACTATCTCGCCGGCACCGCGAATCGTCCCGGCGATCCGTGCTTCGCCGAACACCAGCCTGGCCCGCTCTTCCGGGTCGTCCGCGTCCACCGGAACATACGCCGCCCCGACCATCATGATGGCCAGGATTGAGACATACAGCAGGTTGGTACCGGAGGGAATCCGGACACCGATCCTGTCCCCGGCACCCAGCCCCGCGGCGTGCAGCTCCCTTGCCCGGGCCCGGACTGCCGCCATAAGCTGCGCATAACTGAGCGACTCGTGACCGTCGTCGAGTGCGGAGGCGTCCGGAAAGCGCGCGGCCGTGTCCTGCAGGATGTCAACGAGCGTCCGCTCCGGCGGAGTGGCGGGGGACCCTGCAAGCTGGGCCGGGAAGACCGTGTTTAGGGTGTTGGCATCCTGCGGGAGCACGGTGCTTGTGGGTTGCTGCTGTTGCTCAGTCACGGGGGCATCGTCTCTGACCTAGGTAAATGGAAGGTGTCCGGCGTCGCTTTGTGTTAATGATCCGCCTCAAGCCGGATGTGCGCACGCTGGTCCCGGATAACGGCGGACCCTGGCGGTCCGGGTTTAGGGGACCAGGATGACCTTGCCCGTGGTGCGGCGCTGCTCCAGGTCTTCGTGTGCCCGGGCGGCTTCCGCGAGATCATAGCGGGCGCCAATCCGGACCTTGAGGCTTCCGTCAGCCACCGCGGCGAAAAGCTCGTCCGAGCGCCAGCGGCGTTCCCGGGCATCACGCAGGAAATGTGAAATCGTCGGGCGGGTCAGGTACAAGGATCCGCCGGAGTTGAGCCGCTGCGGATCGAACGGCGGCACAGGCCCGGACGCGGCGCCAAAGAGCACCAGGGTGCCGCGGATACGCAGGGCGGACAGGGAACCGTCGAAGGTGTCCTTCCCGACGCCGTCGTAGACCACGTCCGCGCCCCTCCCGTCGGTCAGTTCGCGGACCTTTGCCGCGAAGCCGTCGTAGCGCAGCACGTGGTCGGCTCCGGCGCCGCGGGCCAGTTGTTCCTTCTCATCCGTGGAGACGGTGGTGATAACGCATGCGCCCTTGGCCTTGAGCAGCTGGATCAGCAGCAGCCCGACGCCGCCCGCTCCGGCGTGCAGCAGGACGGTGTGGCCCGGCTCCACCGTGAAGGAGGAATTGATCAGGTAGTGCGCGGTGATGCCCTGCAGGGGAAGGGCGGCTGCGGTGAAATCGTCCACGCCGCGGGGGACCGGCAGGGCTTTGTCCTCATCGACAAGTGCGTAGCCGGCGTAGCAGTTGATGCCTTCCGCCGTCGCCACCCGGTCGCCGGGGGAGAACCCGGTGACGCCGTCGCCGAGTTCCGCCACGGTGCCGGCGGCCTCGGAGCCGGGGGTGAAGGGGTAGTCCACCTGATAGCTGCCGCTGCGCTTGTAGGTGTCGATGAAGTTGACGCCGGCGGCGGCGACCTTGATCAGCAGCTGGCCGGGGCCCGGCGTCGGGCGCTCCACCCCGGTCAGCGTGAGGACACCGGGACCCCCGGCCTCGCGGGCGACGATTGCGTGCATTAGCTGTCTCCTTGCTTGAGCTGAAGTTCCTGGGCTGCAAACCGGCCCGCATCGGCCGGCTGGGCTTCCGCGGCCCGATCTCCGGCTCCGCTTCTGCACCATCCTAGGGACAGCGACAGCAACGCCGAAGTGGCGGCCGGTATTCGGCCGCCACTTCGGGTCACACTGACAGGCCGGGGCTGCCGGCTTGCCCTTCGCGCAGCGGAGCCCGGCCGCGGCTTAGAAGCGTCGGGTCACGGTCGCCATCGGGCACTCGAAGTGGCGTCCGGCGGAGAGACCGACCTCGTTGAGGTAGCGCACGATGATGCCGTAGGACTGCAGCAGGGTGGTTTCCGTGTAGGGAACCTGGTGCTTCGCGCAGAATTCGCGGACGATCACGGCGGCCTTGTCGAGCTGCGGCCGGGCCATATCCGGGAAGAGGTGGTGTTCGGCCTGGCGGTTGAGGCCGCCCAGCAGGATGTCCATCCAGGGGCCACCGGAAATATTCCGTGACGTCAGGACCTGCCGGCTGAAGAAGTCAACGCGGCTGTCCGCCGGCAGAACCGGCATGCCCTTGTGGTTAGGGGCGAACGAGGCGCCCATGTAGAACCCGAAGACGGCCAGCTGGACCCCGATGAACGCAAGGGCAACGCCCCACGGCAGGAACGTGAAGGCCAATACCGGGAGCAGGCTGAGCCGGACCAGGAGAATCGGGATTTCCACCCAGCGGTGTGTGACTTTGGCGCGCTGGAAGATGAACTTGATTGAATCGATCTGGAGGCCCAGGCCGACGAGGAACAGCAGCGGGAAAAAGAGCCAGCCCTGTTTGCGGGTGAGGAAGGAGAACCGTCCCTGCCGGGTAGCGGCAGCCTCCGGGAAGAAGGCGATGGCGCCGGTGGCGATGTCCGGGTCTTTGGAAATGACGTTCGGGTGGTTGTGGTGCGCGCCGTGCTTCTGCTCCCACCAGGAGTAGCTGATGCCGGCGACCGAGGTGGCAAGGAGCCGGGCGGCCCAGTCGTTGGCGCGGCGGGAGGCGAAGATCTGGCGGTGTCCGGCCTCGTGGGCCAGGAAACTCAGCTGGGTGCAGAGGATGCCCAGCGCCGCGGCGATAAGGAGTTGGAACCAGCTGTCACCGATCAGCGCAAAGCCGAACCAGGTGGCGGTCATCAGAAGGACCAGGACGGAGAAGACCGTGACGTAGAAGCCGACGCGGCGTTCGAGGAGGCCGGCGGACTTGACGGTCTTGAGGAGTTCCGAGTAGCTCAGGACAACGGCGTTGGGCTGGCGGAGGCGAGATTTGGGTCGCTCCGGCGTAGCAGTGGTGGGGGTCATGGAGCTCGCGCCTCGTAACTGTTACGGGCAACGCTGCATCCGACATTCGGATTGCACGGTCTGGATCACCCACGACCAAGCATACGCCCCCGGGCCATCGGGACCCCTCCCGCGGTGCAGCCCAGGTGCACTCCGCGGCCGGGTGACCATGGCCGGGCGCGGCTCAGCTGATGCATAATTATCGACATCTATGCATACTCTTGCTGTATAGTTCCCTGTATGACTATTTCTGTTGCCGTATCCGGCGCAAGCGGTTATGCCGGCGGCGAGGTGCTGCGGCTCCTTGCCGGTCATCCCAACGTAACGATCGGTGCCATCACGGCCCACAGCAACGCCGGTTCCAGACTAGGGGAATTGCAGCCCCATCTCCACGGTTTGGCCAGCCGTATCCTCGAAGACACCACAGTGGCCAACCTGTCCGGACACGACGTTGTGTTCCTGGCCTTGCCGCACGGAGCCTCCGGGGAGATCGCCGCGCAACTGCCCGCAGGCACCCTCGTGATCGACGCCGGCGCCGACCACCGGCTCGAGGATGCGGCCGCTTGGGAAAAGTTCTACGGCTCCCCGCACGCCGGCACTTGGCCCTACGGGCTCCCGGAGCTTCCCGGCCAGCGTGAGGCGCTCCGGGGCGCCACCCGGATCGCCGTGCCGGGCTGCTACCCGACCTCGGTCCTGCTGGCCCTTACCCCTGGTTTTAGTAACCACCTGCTGCAGCCCGACGACGTTGTTATCGTTTCCGCATCCGGAACCTCCGGGGCCGGTAAGGCGGCCAAAGCCAATCTGATCGGCGCCGAGGTGATGGGCTCGATGAGCCCCTATGGTGTGGGGGGCGGGCACCGGCACACGCCCGAGATTGAGCAGGGGCTTTCGGCGGCCCTCAACGCTCCGGTAACGGTGTCCTTTACGCCCACGCTGGCCCCCATGAGCCGGGGCATCCTCACCACCGCCACGGCGAAGGTGCGCCCCGGCGTTACTGCCGGGGAGCTCCGCCAGGCCTGGAGCGAGGCCTACGACGACGAGCCGTTTGTGCACTTGCTGCCCGAAGGCCGATGGCCCTCGACAAAGTCGGTCCAGGGGTCCAACCACGCCGTGATGCAGCTGGCACTCGACGGGCACACCGGCAGGGTAATCGTTACGTGCGCCATCGACAACCTGACCAAAGGGACCGCCGGCGGAGCCGTGCAGTCCATGAACATTGCCCTCGGCCTGGCGGAAACCGCCGGCCTCGATCTGCAGGGAGTAGCACCGTGAGCATCACCACCCCCCAGGGATTCCGTGCCGCCGGAGTCACCGCCGGCCTCAAGGCCTCCGGCAACCCCGACCTCGCCCTTGTGGTCAACGACGGCCCCGCCAAGGCCGCCGCGGCCGTGTTCACCTCCAACCGGGTGGCCGCAGCCCCCGTGCACTGGTCCCGAGAGGTGGTCAAGGACGGCCGCGTGGATGCCGTTGTGTTGAACTCCGGCGGGGCCAACGCCTGCACCGGCCCGCAAGGCTTCCAGAACACCCACACCACCGCCGAAAAGACCGCCGAAGCCCTCGGCATCTCCGCCACCGACGTCTTCGTCTGTTCCACCGGCCTGATCGGCGAGCAACTGCCGATGGATAAGGTCCTCGCCGGGATCGGGGCGGCAAGCGCAGCGCTGAGCACAGGCGGCGGCTCCGATGCTGCCACCGCCATCATGACCACGGACTCGGTGTCCAAACAGGCCGTCTTCACCGGTACCGACGCCGACGGCAAGGAATTCACCATCGGCGGTATGGCCAAGGGTGCCGGCATGCTCGCCCCCGGGCTCGCCACCATGCTCGTGGTGCTCACCACTGACGCTGACGTCCAGCCGGACATGCTCGACGTTGTACTCCGCGACGCCACCCGGGTCACCTTCGACCGGGCGGACTCGGACGGTTGCATGTCCACCAACGACACGGTGGTGCTGCTCGCCTCCGCAGCGTCCGGCGCCGTGCCGTCGGCCGCCGACTTCGGCGCCGGCCTGACCCGGGTCTGCGCAGAACTGGCCCGCAAACTGATCGGCGACGCAGAAGGAGCCAGCCACGACATCGCCATCCGCACCTTCAACGCCGCCAGCGAAAAGGACGCCGAAGTCGTCAGCCGCGCAGTGGCCCGCTCCAACCTCTTTAAGGCCGCGATCTTCGGCAAGGACCCCAACTGGGGCCGGGTGCTCTCCGCCGTCGGCACCACCGACGCCGCCTTCGAACCCGACCGGCTCAATGTGTCCATGAACGGCGTGCAGATCTGCCGCAACGGCAGCATCGGCGACGACCGGAGCCTCGTGGACCTGGCACCCCGCGAGGTCCTGGTCGAGATCGACCTCCAGGCCGGTAACGCCGAGGCCACCATCCTGACCAACGACCTCACCCACGACTACGTCCACGAAAACAGCGCCTACTCCAGCTAGGGGATGCCGATGAACGCCCAGACCCGCGAGACCACGTCCATGTCCGATGCCCAGGGCAAGGCCGGCACCCTGATCGAGGCCTTGCCCTGGATCCAGCGCTTTGCCGGCACCACGATGGTGATCAAATACGGCGGCAACGCCATGGTTAACGATGAGCTGCGCCGCGCCTTTGCCGAGGACGTCGTTTTCCTGCACCACGTCGGGATCCACCCGGTCGTGGTGCACGGCGGCGGCCCGCAGATCAACGCCATGCTCAGCCGGCTCGGGATCGAATCCGAGTTTAAGGGCGGGCTGCGGGTCACCACGCCGGAGGCCATGGACGTGGTCCGTATGGTCCTCACCGGCCAGGTGGGCCGCGAACTCGTGGGCCTGATCAACTCACACGGCCCCTACGCCGTTGGTATGTCCGGTGAGGACGGCGGGCTGCTCCGGGCCGTCCGGACCGGCACCGTGGTGGACGGCGAGGAGGTGGATCTGGGCCTCGTCGGCGAAGTTGTCGGCGTAAACCCCGAGGGAATCCTGGATATCGTTGCGGCCGGCCGGATCCCGGTGATTTCGACAGTAGCGCCGGAAATATTCGCGGACGGCACCGGTGACCGGGGAACCCACCAAGTGCAGACCACCGGCCAGGTGCTGAACGTCAACGCGGACACCGCCGCCGCGGCCTTGGCCGAGGCGCTCGGCGCCTCGAAGCTGGTTATCCTCACCGATGTTGAGGGTCTCTTCGCCAACTGGCCGGACCGCTCCTCGCTGATTTCCTCGCTTACCGCGTCGGAACTCCGCGAGCTGCTGCCGCGTCTGGAGTCAGGCATGATCCCGAAAATGGAGGCCTGCCTCAAAGCCGTTGAAGGCGGCGTCGAACGCGCACACATCGTGGACGGCAGGCTGGCGCATTCGATGCTGCTGGAGACCTTCACAACAGCGGGCATCGGCACACAGGTCGTCCCGGACGAGGAAAACAAATGAACCAGCTGGAAAAATCCCCCAAACTCAGCGAAATGGTCGGAACCGGCGGCTCCGGTACCGGAGCCGACTGGCTGGCCCGCTACTCCACCTCGCTGCTGGGTGTCTTCGGGACCCCGCAGAGGGTCCTGGTCCGTGGCGCCGGCTGCCTCGTCTGGGACGCGGACGGCAAGGAATACCTGGACCTGCTCGGCGGGATCGCGGTCAATGCCCTCGGCCACGCGCATCCTTTTGTCACATCGGTCGTCTCCAGCCAGCTCGCCACCCTGGGTCACGTCTCCAACTTCTTTACGAGTCCCACCCAGATCGCGCTGGCCGAAAAGCTGCTGGAGATCACCAGCGCGCCGGCCGGTTCCAAGGTGTTTTTCGCCAACTCCGGCACGGAGGCGGTCGAGGCCGCGTTTAAGCTGGCACGGCGCAATGTTGGTTCGGCAGCGACGCCGCGGACCAAAATCATCGCCCTTGAGGGCGCCTTCCACGGCCGGACCATGGGCGCGCTGGCGCTCACCGCAAAGGAGGCCTACCGGGCGCCGTTTGCGCCGCTGCCTGGCGGCGTTGTGCACATCCCCTTCGGTGACATCGACGCGCTCCTGGCCGCAGTGGACGACACCACCGCAGCAGTCTTCCTCGAACCGATCCAGGGCGAGGCCGGCGTCCGGCCGCTGCCCGCCGGCTACCTGCAGGCCGCGCGGGCGGCCACCCGTGCCGTCGGTGCCCTGCTGATCCTGGACGAGGTCCAGACCGGCATCGGCCGTACCGGCAAGTGGCTCGCCAGCGAGGACGCCGGGATTATGCCCGACGCGGTCACGCTCGCCAAGGGCCTCGGTGGCGGCTTCCCGATTGGCGCCCTCGTGACCTTTGGCCCGGAAACTTCCGCGCTGCTCTCCGCCGGCCAGCACGGGACGACGTTCGGCGGCAACCCGGTGGCCACCGCTGCAGCACTGGCCACCCTGCACGTGCTGGCGGACCAGCATGTCCTGGACCACGTCCGGAACGTAGGGGAGCGGCTGCGTGCCGGCCTCGCGGGGATCGACGGCGTTGCCGCGGTCCGCGGCGAAGGGCTCCTGATCGGCTTTGATCTGGACGCCGACGTCGCCCCGACCGTCGTGGCCGCCGGGCTCGACGCAGGCTTTATCGTCAACAGCCCGGGCCCGCACACGATCCGGCTCGCCCCGCCGCTGATCCTCACGACCGAACAGGCCGACCGCTTCCTCGCGGCACTGCCTGCCCTTCTCCAGACAGCAAAGGACGCCCAGTGAACACGACTGAAATGTCGACAGTGACGTCGAACAGCCGGCCCCGGCACTTCCTCAAGGACACCGACCTCACCCCGGCCGAGCAGGCTGAGGTCCTGGACCTTGCCCTGCGGATGAAGGCCGCCCCCTACAGTGTGCAGCCGTTCGCGGCGGAGGCCAGCGGACGCAGGACCGTTGCCGTGATCTTCGATAAGACCTCCACCCGGACTCGGGTCTCGTTCGCCGCGGGCGTGGCCGACATGGGCGGCAATGCGTTGATCATCAACCCGGGCGAGGCGCAGATCGGCCACAAGGAGTCCATCGAGGACACCGCCAAGGTCCTGGAGCGGATGGTGTCCACCATTGTCTGGCGGACCGGTGCCCACGCCGGCCTGGTGGCCATGGCAGCAAACTCCCGGGTGCCGGTCATTAACGCCCTGTGCGATGACTACCACCCCTGCCAGCTCCTCGCCGACCTGCTTACGATCAAGGAACACAAGGGCGAGCTGGCGGGCCTCACCCTAAGCTACCTTGGCGACGCTGCCAACAACATGGCCAACTCCTACCTGCTGGCCGGCGTCACCGCCGGCATGCACGTCCGCGTGGCCGGCCCCGAAGGTTACCTGCCTTCCCCGGCGATCATCGCCGCGGCCGAAGACCGCGCGGCGGAGACCGGCGGGTCGGTACTTGTCACCATTGATGCTGCCGAGGCGCTGCTGGGGGCCGACGTCGTCGCGACCGACACGTGGGTCTCCATGGGCCAGGAAGAGGAGAAGGAGGCCCGGCTGCAGCTGTTCCGCAGCTACGCTGTCGACGAAGCGGCGATGCAGCTCGCGGCGCCGGATGCCGTGGTGCTCCACTGCCTGCCCGCCTACCGGGGCTACGAGATCGCCGCGGCCGTGATCGACGGCCCGCAGTCAATCGTCTGGGACGAGGCCGAGAACCGGCTGCACGCCCAGAAGGCGCTGATGGCTTGGCTGATGCACCGCTCCGGCCTCGCCGTCGTTGACGGGCTGGCGCCGAACGGGGAGCCGGCACCGAAGGGACGCCGATAGTGTCCGTCCAGCCCGCTTCCCCGGGGGCCAGCCCGGCCACCAAGACGGCCCGGCAGGCACGGATCACCGCGATCCTCACGGGTGAGTCGGTCCGTTCGCAGGCGGAGCTGGCGGCACTGCTCGCGGACGACGGCGTCCAGGTAACCCAGGCCACCCTCTCCCGGGACCTCGTGGAGCTCGGCGCGGTCCGGGTCCGCGGGAAGGAAGGTGCGCTCGTCTACGCGGTGCCGGGGGAGGGCGGGGAACGCGCGGCCAAAAGCGGTGTCAGCCAGGAAATCCTCGACGCGCGGCTGGCCCGGCTCTGCGCGGAACTGCTGGTCACCGCCGAAGCGTCCGCGAACATTGTGGTGCTCCGAACGCCTCCCGGCGCGGCCAACTTCCTGGCGCTGGCGATCGACCACTCGGTGATGCCGTCCATCCTCGGCACCATCGCCGGGGACGACACCGTGCTGTTGGTCACCCGCGACCCGGTCGGCGGCGCAGCCGTCGCGGCCCGCTTCCTGCGGCTCGCTGATGAAGCCGGCCAATAAACTTCCACCAGAGAACCAAGAACCAAACAACTAAGAACCAAACAACTAAGAACCAAACAACTAAGAACCAAACAACTAAGAACCAAACAACTAAGAACCAAACAACTAAGAACCAAACAACTAAGGAGCAATTGAAGTGACTGAGCGTATTGTGCTGGCCTACTCCGGTGGCCTGGATACTTCCGTAGCTATCGGCTGGATCGGTGAAGCTACCGGTGCCGAGGTGATCGCCGTGGCGGTCGACGTCGGACAGGGCGGCGAGTCGCTGGAGACGATCCGCCAGCGCGCCCTGGGCTGCGGCGCCGTCGAAGCCTATGTGGCTGACGCCTCCGACGAGTTCGCCAACGAGTACTGCATGCCCGCGCTGAAGGCCAACGCCCTCTACCAAGGCCACTACCCGCTGGTTTCCGCGATCTCCCGCCCCGTGATCGTGAAGCACCTGGTCAAGGCTGCCCGCGAATTCGGCGCTACCACGGTGGCCCACGGCTGCACCGGCAAGGGCAACGACCAGGTCCGCTTCGAGGTCGGTATCCAGACCCTCGGCCCGGACCTGAAGTGCATTGCACCGGTCCGTGACCTTGCCCTGACCCGCGACAAGGCCATCGCCTTCGCCGAGGAAAAGGGACTCCCGATCGAGACCACCAAAAAGAACCCGTACTCCATCGACCAGAACGTCTGGGGCCGCGCCGTCGAAACCGGCTACCTCGAGGACATCTGGAACGGTCCCACCAAGGACATCTACGACTACACCGCGACCCCGGAGTTCCCGCCGGCTCCCGACGAGGTCACCATCTCCTTCCACGCCGGTGTCCCGGTCGCGATCGACGGTGTTAAGGTCACCCCGCTGCAGGCCATCAAGGAGCTCAACCGCCGTGCCGGCGCCCAGGGCGTGGGCCGGATCGACGTCGTCGAGGACCGCCTCGTTGGCATCAAGTCCCGCGAAATCTACGAGGCGCCTGGTGCCATGGCGCTGATCACCGCGCACAAGCACCTCGAAGACATCACCATCGAACGCGAGCAGGCCCGGTTCAAGGCCACTGTCGGCCAGCGCTGGTCCGAACTGGTGTACGACGGCCAGTGGTTCTCGCCGCTCAAGCGCTCCCTCGACGCCTTTATCGAAGACACCCAGCGCTACGTCACCGGCGACATCCGGATGGTGCTGCACGGCGGCCAGGCGATCGTCAACGGACGCCGGTCCGGGACCTCGCTCTACGACTTCGACCTCGCCACCTACGACACCGGCGATACCTTCGACCAGTCCATGGCCAAGGGTTTCATCGAGCTGTGGGGCATGTCCGCCAAGGTCGCCTCGGGCCGCGACATCCGCGTCGCAGGTCAGTAGTGGCTTCCGGCACAAATGAAGGCGCGCTGTGGGGCGGCCGGTTCGCCGGCGGACCCGCTGACGCCCTCGCGGCGCTGAGCAAGTCCACGCACTTCGACTGG
This sequence comes from Arthrobacter sp. UYCu512, assembly GCF_040547075.1. NCBI lineage: Bacteria > Bacillati > Actinomycetota > Actinomycetes > Micrococcales > Micrococcaceae > Arthrobacter > Arthrobacter sp. UYCu512. Next base: position 10,439 of record NZ_JBEPPA010000024.1, on the reverse strand, counting down.
CGGCTGGCGCGCTACGACATCGCCGGCTCCAAGGCCCATGCCCGCGTCCTGCACAAGGCCGGCCTGCTCGACGACACCGAGCTTGAGGGCATGCTGGACGCCCTGGAACGGCTGGATGCAGACGTGGCCTCCGGTGCCTACCTGCCCGCGGACTCCGATGAGGACGTGCACGGCTCGCTGGAACGGGGTCTGATTGAGCGCGCCGGCACCCAGCTTGGCGGCAAGCTCCGCGCCGGCCGGTCCCGTAACGACCAGGTGGCCACGCTGGGGCGGATGTTCCTGCGTGACCATGCCCGGATCATTGCCCGCGGTGTCCTCGCAACGATCGCTGCTTTGGTGGACCAGGCGAAGGCCCATCAGGGCGTCGCCATGCCCGGCCGCACCCATCTGCAGCACGCCCAGCCCGTGTTGCTGAGCCATCACCTGCTGGCCCACGCCTGGGCGCTGTTGCGCGATGTGCAGCGTTTGGCGGACTGGGACAAGCGGGCCGGGGTGTCACCCTATGGCTCGGGTGCCCTCGCCGGCTCGTCGCTGGGCCTGGACCCGGAGGCTGTGGCCGCGGAACTGGGCTTCTTCTCCGCGACGCACAACTCGATCGACGGCACCGCCTCCCGCGATGTCTTCGCCGAGTTTGCGTGGATCACGGCCATGATCGGCGTGGACCTTTCCCGTGTGTCGGAGGAAGTTATCCTGTGGGCCACGAAGGAGTTCTCCTTTGTTACGCTCCACGATTCCTACTCCACCGGCTCCTCGATCATGCCGCAGAAGAAGAACCCGGATGTGGCGGAACTGGCCCGTGGCAAGGCCGGCCGGCTGATCGGCAACCTGACCGGGCTGCTGGCCACACTGAAGGGCCTGCCGCTCGCGTACAACCGCGATCTGCAGGAGGACAAGGAACCGGTCTTCGACGCCGCCGACACCTTGGAGGTCCTGCTCCCGGCAGTATCGGGCATGATCGCGACGCTGACGTTCAACACCGAACGGATGGAGTCCCTGGCGCCGCAGGGCTTCGCGCTGGCTACGGACATTGCCGAATGGCTGGTCCGGCAGGGCGTTCCGTTCCGTGAGGCGCACGAGCTCTCCGGGGCTGCGGTCAAGCAGGCGGAAAGCCGCGGCGTCGAGCTTTGGGACCTGACGGATGAGGAATACGCCGCGATCTCCGAGCACCTGACACCCGAGGTCCGTACGGTCCTGTCCACCGAGGGCTCGCTGAACAGCCGCAACTCCCAGGGCGGTACGGCTCCGGCCGCCGTCGAGCGCCAACTGGTGGCCCTCGAGAGCGAATTGGCCGGGGTCCGCGGGTACGCGGGCTAGCGACACACGCTCCCTCACTTCCTGCAGCATTTCCGCCGACGCTCCTGCACTGCCTGCAGGAGAGTCGGCGGATTTCCTGCCAAAAGTGAGGGAGCGCTGTGCGTTTGCCGCCAAAACTCCCCGCTAGCATTACGGCATGAGCGAAACTTTCCGCCAGTTGCTGCGTGGCCTGCCCGATTTCCCCGATGTACTTCCGGAGTTCGACCCGGCAGAAGCGCCCGCTGACCCCGCCGAGCTGTTCCGGCAGTGGTTCGATGAGGCGCTCTCAGCCGGTGTGCCGCAGCCCAACGCCTGCAGCCTGGCCACGGCGGACCGCCTTGGGCGTCCCTCCGCCCGGATGCTCATCCTGAAGGACATCGACGGTGGCGGCTGGCACTTCGCCACGTCCCGTGCGTCGCGGAAAGGCCGGGAGCTTGCGGCCAACCCGGAGGCCGCGCTCAACTTCTTTTGGCAGCAGCAGGGCCGTCAGGTCCGGGTGGCCGGCGGTGTTGTTGAGTTGTCGGCGGAGGCCTCCGCCGCAGACTGGCACGCCCGGCCGGGGGCCGACGGCGGCGAGAACCCGGACTGGCAGCTCTATGCCCTCCGGCCCCGCGAAATCGAGTTCTGGCAGGCTCGGCACGACCGCCGGCACATCCGCCACCGCTATGGCCCGGGGTCCTTCAGTTAATCCGGATTTATCCAGGGCGCTCGGTTAGGATGTTCGCCATGACCACAATCACGCCGGAAAAACTCCTGGCAGAACTCCGCCGCGCCGCCGACGTCGTGGCGGGGATAGCTGCCACCTTTTCCGAGGAGGACGTCAAGGCGCCCTCGGAACTGCCGGACTGGACCCGGGGACATGTGCTGGCCCACCTCTGCGGCATCGCCAACGCGATGGCCCGCCAGCTGGAATTCGCCGCGCAGGGCAAGACCATCGAACTCTATGACGGCGGCTTCGAAGGCCGGACCCGGGCGATCGAAATGTCGGCCGGACACCCCGTGGCCGAACACCGCTCCGATCTGGATCACGCCTTGGTCCGGGCGTTGACTGCTTTTGAATCCCTTGACGGCGCCGACTGGCACAGGCCGATCAGTTTCCGCGGGGGAGTTGTGTTCGACGGCGGACTGGCGCTCTGGCGCGAATTCGTCATTCACGCCGCAGATCTTGGCACCGGCCGCGGTCCCGAGACCTGGAGCCGGCCGTTCTGCGAGCACCTTTTCGAATTCCTGGCCGCGCGGGTGCCGGACGGGCAGCGCTTTGTCCTCCAGCCGCTCGGACTGCCAGCCGTGGCCATCGGTACGCCCGGCAGCCGATCGACGGCCGTCAACGGGATGCTGACCGACATTGCTGCCTGGCTCGCGGGCCGCACGCCCACTCTCGGCAGCCTGCGCGCCACGGCCGCGGCCGACGGCGTCGACCTCCCGGCGCTGCTTCCGTGGCCGGCCGGGGTGCCTGCCACCCGCTGAGCCCAACTCGGGCGCCTAACCACTCGGGAGCCGGCCCGCGCCCGCTACTGCTTGACGGCAGAGACCAGCAGGTGTTCCCGGGCCAGAAGGCTTTTTTTGATTACCAGCCCCCACCGGAACCCGCCCAGGCTCCCGTCGGTGCGGATCACCCGATGGCACGGTACAAAAAGCGCCGCCGCGTTGAAGGCGCAGGCGCTGGCAGCAGCGCGGACGGCCTTCGCATTTCCGGACATTTCCGCGTACTCGGTGTAGCTCACGGGGTGTCCCGGCGCGACGGTGCGGAGGATCTCCCAGGCATGCCCGCGGAACGGGCCGGACTTCTGCAGCACCGGTACCGCCATAGCCGGTTCCGGATAGCCGGCGTAGAACTCGTCCACGGCATCGGAGATGACGCCCAGGCCCGGGACGGACTCGAAGGCCCCCGGCAGCAGGTCCGGGTGGATCTGCCCGGTCAAGTCCCCGGGAACAGCCGTCCACCCGGAGGCAAGCACCGCACCGTCCCGGGCAATGATGGTGAACGGGCCGTCGGGGGTGGACATGGTCAGCAACTGGGCTTTCATAATGCCGCTTTCTTGGGAGCCGGGGGGGAAATGGATGATGTTTTGGGTGCCGCGGCCCGGGCGAGCGCCGCTGTGCGCCACAGGTGCATGGTGGCGTAGGACCGCCAGGGGCTGAGCTCGCGGAAATCGGGGCTCAGGGGCTGGCCCGGCGACACGGCGCCGTCAGGATCCGGGGCCAGCGAGCGGATGCCATTGCGCACCGCCGCGTCGTTGGCAAGGAAGACATCCGGTGCGCCGATCACGCGCATCGCCACATAGCCCACCGTCCACGGCCCCACCCCGGGCAGGGGCAGCAGTTTGGACTCCAGCCCCGGCAGGTCATCGCCATAGCCAAAGTCGAGACTGCCCGAAGCCATCGCAGCGGCTGCATTCCGGATCGAATCGATGCGGCGTTGCGGGCCCCGGAGCAGTCCGAGGCCGTCCGCGGCAATTTGCTCCGCGGTGGGGAATAGCCGGTGCAGGCCGACGGCGGGAACCAGGCTGTCGCTGCCGGCGGCGGACAACCGGATAAGTGCCGTCCGCGCGGCGGCGACGGTGATCTGCTGGCCGATCATTGCCCGGATCAGCAGCTCCTGCGGATCGACGGCGCCGGGCATCCGGATTCCCGGCGTGGCGGTGACTCCCGCCGCCAGCCGGGGATCGGATCCCAGCACCTCGTCGATGGCGACCGGGTCGGCGTCAAGGTCCAGCAGCCGGCGGACCCGGCTGAGCAGGGAGGGCAGGTCCCGGAGGTCGACGGCGCCGATGCTCAGCAGCAGCGGGCGGCCGCTGGCGTCGGCGTTATAGTCCACCCGGAAGCGCGCATCGCCGTGGGCCATACGCAGCGTCCGCGCATAGGAGCTGGAGGTGCCCTCCTCGACGCCGGGGATGGCCCGGACTGCGAGGAAAGAAAAAACGCCGGGGTCGAAGGGTTCGCGGTACGGCAGGTTCAGCGTCAGGGCCGTCGACGACACGGCAGCCTGGGGCGGCGTCCGGTGGTGGCGTGCGGTGGCCCGCAACGCCGACGGGGTCATGGCGAAAACTTCGCCGATGGTCTCGTTGAACTGGCGGACGCTGCTGAATCCGGCGGCGAACGCGATGTCGGCGACCTTGATCGTGGTGGAGACCAGCAGGGTCCGCGCCGTCTGGGCCCGGCTGGCACGGGCCAGCGAGAGGGGGCCGGCGCCGAGCTCGTGGCTGAGGATCCTGTTGAGCTGGCGCGAGGAGTAGCCCAGGCGGGTGGCGAGGCCTTCGACGCCGTCGCGATTGATCACCCCGTCGTTGATCAGCCGCATGGCGCGTCCGGCGATGTCCGAGCGGACATTCCAGGCAGGCGTGCCGGGCACCGCTTCGGGCAGGCAGCGTTTGCAGGCCCGGTAGCCGGCGTCGTGCGCGGCGGCGGAGGTCTCGTAGAACGTGACATTGCCGGCCTTGGGGGTCCGGGCCGGGCAGGACGGCCGGCAGTAGATGCCGGTCGTGCGGACAGCCGTGTAGAACTGCCCGTCGAACCGGATGTCCCGGGCGTCGATTGCCCGGTAGCGCTGCCAGAAATCCATGAGTTCATCCTGCCAGCATCCGGATGCTGCTGCTAGCGGAAATCGGACATGGCCGTGCAGGGTGATCCGGCGGGTTTGTTAAAGTCGGAGCATGAGTGAGACTCCTCCTGACAGTGCGCCGGGCCGTGGATTCCCGGCCACTGGGCTGCGGGGGCTCCTGTCCGCCGACGCCCGGCAGGTGGCGCCGCTGCTGCTTGGTGCGGTTTTGACGCATGAGGGTCCCGACGGACTGGTGTCCGTGCGGATCAGCGAGGTGGAGGCCTATCTGGGACCGCACGACTCGCAGCACCCGGATCCCGGTTCGCACACCTTTCGCGGCGCCACCGCGCGCAACGCCCCGATGTTCGGCCCGGCCGGGCACCTCTACGTCTACCTCAGCTACGGCATGCACCACTGCGCCAACATCGTCTGCGGACCGCTCGGAGAAGCCTCTGCCGTGCTGCTGCGGGCCGGAATGATTGTGGCAGGGGAAGACCTGGCACTCACCCGCCGGCCGACGTCGAAATCCGCCAGGGAGCTCGCGAGCGGACCGGCCCGGCTCGCCACGGCACTGGGCATCACGACGGCGGACACCGGCCGGGATGCGCTCGTGGCCCCGTTCCGGCTGGAACTGCCGGACCTGCCGGCCGTGGATGTCAGTTCCGGGCCACGCGTCGGCGTCTCGGGCGCCGGGGGCAGCCGCGACTACCCCTGGCGCTTCTGGGTCACCGGCGACCCGACCGTCTCCCGCTACAAGGCAGCGAAGGTGCGCCCGGGGTAGCAGGCCTGCCCTGCCGGGCGACCGGCACACGTGCCCGGCGGAACCGTAAAAGCCCAGCGAGTAAGCTTGATGGGTGAATCAAAGCGAGCTTCCCCGGACCACGATGACCAAGAGTGAAACCACTGCGCCGGTGGACAAACTGATCGGCAGCCTCTGCGCCACCATCCCGGATTACCCCAAGCCCGGAATTGTCTTCAAGGACCTGACCCCCGTTTTCGCCGACGGCGCAGCACTCAAGGCTGTTGTGGACGCCCTGGTGGCGCCGTTCGAGGGCCAGTTCGACGCCGTGGCCGGCGTGGAGGCCCGCGGTTTCCTGCTGGCCGCCGCCGCGGCTTACGCCACCGGCACGGGCGTCATCACCGTCCGCAAGGCCGGCAAGCTACCCCGTGAAGTGGTCTCCGAGGACTACGCGCTCGAGTACGGCAGCGCCACCCTGGAGCTGCACACCACTGACCTTGCGCCCGGCAGCCGCGTCCTGATTCTCGATGACGTCCTTGCCACGGGCGGCACGCTGGCTGCCGCCGTCCGGCTGTTCGAACGCTGCGGCGTCGAAGTGGCCGGTGTGGGTGTGGTCCTGGAACTGGATGAGCTTAACGGCCGTTCTGCCCTCGACGGGCATCGGGTCAGTTCCCTGCTGCGGCTGTAAACCGCCCTCCGGGCCCAGGCCCGCGGGCCCCGCTGCACCGGGGTGCAAAAAGCGGTCGTGTAGCGGTGCCGCACTGAAATGGTTGTAGAATGGTTGGTCTGTCTTTTTCGATAGGGGAACGTTCGATGCACGACGCTGATTTGGCCCATGAACGCGACTATGTCGCCGGACTTTACGCCCGGCTCGACGAGCTGCGGGCGGAAAAGCGCACCCAGCTGGCGCAGGTCCGTCGGGCCGGTGCGGTGGGCACTATGCAGAACGTCTCCGAGCGGGATGCTTTCGCTGCACTCTACGAGGACCGCCTTGCGCAGCTCGACGCCGTCGATGACCGGCTGGTGTTCGGCCGCCTCGACCTCGACTCCGGGGAGGCGCAGTACATCGGCCGCATCGGGCTGACCACTGACGAGCTGCAGCGGCTTATGCTCGACTGGCGTGCGCCGGAAGCCGGACACTTTTACCAGGCCACCGCGTTTGACCGGCAGGGAGTGCGGCGCCGGCGCCACCTCATCCTGCAGGGCCGCGAGGTCAAGGCCATCGAGGACGATGTCCTGGACGCCGGGCTGCTCGCGGACAACGAGTCCCTGCAGGGCGAGGGCGCGCTGCTGGCAGCCCTGAACTCCAAGCGGACCGGACGGATGTCAGACATCGTCGGCACCATCCAGTCCGAGCAGGACCGGATTATCAGGTCCTCGATCTCCGGAGCCCTTGTCGTCCAGGGCGGGCCCGGCACCGGCAAAACGGCGGTTGCCCTGCACCGCGCGGCCTACCTGCTCTACACACACCGGGACCGGCTCAAGACCGCCGGCGTCCTGCTGGTGGGACCGTCGTCGTCCTTTATGAAGTACATCGAACGCGTGTTGCCGTCACTCGGCGAGACCGGCGTTGTGATGGCCAGTGTCGGCCGGCTGATGCCCGGAATCCATGCCGTGGCCGAGCCGGAGTCCGAGGTCGCTGCCATCAAGGGCCGGCTGGACATGGTCGAGGTCGTGGCGAACGCGGTGGCCAACCGGCAGCGTATTCCTGCGCAGAACCGCGTCCTTGAAGTGGACGGGCGCAAACTCCTCCTGACTCCCCGGCAGGTCCGCCGTGCCCGGGACCGCGCACGCTCCATCGGCAAGCCGCACAACGAAGCGCGCGTTTCGTTTGTCAGGATGCTGCTGCGCGAACTTACGGAACAGATGACCGAACTCGTCGAGGCCGGCAGCATCGGCAACAACGCAGACCGCTCCTACCTGGCCGAGGATGTCCGCTCCGCCCGGGACGTCCGGATCGCATTGAATCTGTGCTGGATGCCGATGACGCCGGAGAAGCTGATTGGTGAACTCTTCAGCAAGCCGGCGATCCTGGAAGCCTGTACCCCCCAGCTCAGCCCGGCCGAGCGGCAACTGCTGCTCCGTCCGGCCGATGCGCCGTGGACCGAAGCTGACGTGCCGCTGTTGGACGAGGCAGCCGAACTCCTCGGCGAGCTGGACGCCGCTGCGGGCAGGGGGCTGGCACAGCAGGAACACGATCGTGCACGCGACCTGGCCAACGCCAAACAGACGCTTGTTAACATGGAAACCGCCGGCGTAGACGTCTTGATCTCCGCGGAAGAGCTCGTTGACCAGAACCAGGAACGCGAGGCCCGGCTCACTGCAGCAGAGCGTGCCACGACCGACCGCAGCTGGGCCTTTGGGCACATTGTGGTGGATGAGGCCCAGGAGCTCTCGCCGATGCAGTGGCGCCTGCTGGTCCGCCGCTGCCCGCTGAAGTCCTTCACCATCGTGGGCGACATTGCCCAGACCAGTTCCGTGGTGGGCGCCAATTCCTGGCAGAGCGCCCTGGCCCCGATGTTCGGTGACCGCTGGCAGCTCGAGGAGCTCACTGTCAACTACCGCACACCGTCGCAGATTGCCGAAGCGGCGGCCCGGATGGCCAACGCGGCGGGGCTTGTCGTCTCCGCACCCAAGGCTGTCCGCGAGGGTCGCTGGGCGCCGGTGGTCGACCGCGTCGAGCCGGGCCAGGTGATCAGCAAGCTCGTGGCGGTCCTGCCGGAGGAACTCGCTTCCCTGGAGGGCGGCCTGCTGGCGGTCATTGCCGACGGCGGGCTTCTTTCCGAAGCCACCGCGGCACTGCGCGCCGTTTACGGGCGCCGCGTCGGCACCGACGCCGGAAGTTATGCCCAGGACATCGTTGTTATCAGTCCCCGCGAGGCCAAAGGCCTGGAGTTCGACGGCGTTGTGGTGCTGGAGCCTTCGGCCATGCTGAACCGTGAGCACGGCCGTGTCGGTGACCTGTATGTGGCCATGACCCGGCCCACCCAGCGGCTGCGTCTGATCGCCTCCGCCGGCGTGCCGGCGGGCATCGAAGACTGAGCCCGGCACGGCGGTGCCGGTCTCGATCGAAAGTCACAGACGCTGAGGGTGCGCTGATCCTGCTACCTTAGATTCCGTGTCCCAGCTAAATGATCCCCGTTCCCAGCAGAATGACCCCAGCTTCGCCGACGTCTGGCAGGAGCTGAAATGGCGGGGCCTGGTCCACGTCTCCACGGATGAGGCGGAGCTCCAGCAGCTGCTCGCCGGAGAACCAGTGAGCTATTACTGCGGCTTCGATCCCACTGCTCCGAGTCTGCACCTGGGCAACCTGGTGCAGTTGCTGCTAATGCGCCGGATCCAACTAGCCGGCCACAAGCCCCTCGGCCTCGTCGGCGGCTCCACCGGCCTCATCGGTGACCCGCGCCAGAGTGCAGAGCGTGTGCTTAACACCCCCGAGACGGTAGCAGAATGGGTCGGAAAACTGCAGGCGCAGGTCCAGCGGTTCCTCAGTTTTGAGGGCGACAACGCGGCCCGAATGGTCAACAACCTTGACTGGACAGCGCCCTTGAGCGCCATCGATTTTCTGCGCGGAATCGGCAAACATTTCCGGGTCGGCACCATGATCAAAAAAGACATCGTCGCCAACCGGTTGAACTCCGACGAGGGAATCAGCTACACGGAATTCAGTTACCAGATCCTTCAGGGTATGGACTATCTCCAGCTCTTCCGTGACCACGGCTGTGTCTTGCAGACCGGGGGATCGGACCAGTGGGGCAACCTGACCAGCGGCACTGACCTGATCCGCAAGGTTGAGGGCAAACACGTCCACGCGCTTGGGACACCACTCATCACCAATGCCGACGGGACGAAGTTCGGCAAGAGCGAGGGTAACGCCATCTGGCTTGATCCGGAGATGTGCAGCCCGTATGCGTTCTATCAGTTTTGGCTCAACACCGCAGACAGCGACGTTGCTGCGCGCCTTAAGGTCTTTACGTTCCTCAGCCGGGCGGAGATCGAGACCCTGGAGGCTGCGCTGGCCGAGCGGCCGTTCGCCCGCGAAGGGCAGCGCAAGCTTGCCTACGAAGTGACTTCGCTCGTGCACGGAGTAGAAGCGACAGAGAAGGTCATTGCCGCCTCTGCTGCGTTGTTTGGCAACGGTGATCTGAGCGCCCTGGACGAGGCAACGCTCAAGGCAGCCACGTCCGAGCTGCCGTCCGCGACAGTCGGCGCCGGCACCTTGGGCATCATCGAACTCCTGGTCGCAACGGGCCTGTCGGAGAGCAAGTCCGCCGCCCGCCGCACGGTGGGGGAGGGCGGGGCGTACGTCAACAATGCCAAGGTTGCAGATCCCGACGCCGTCATTGAGCCCGGCCAACTGCTCCACGGCCGATACCTGCTGTTGCGCCGCGGCAAAAAGAACCTGGCCACCGTGGAAGTCAGCGTGCCCTAGCCGAACACCGCGCGTCGACGTACCCCGTTTGCCGCCCCGCTTGCAAGGTCGGGGCGGAGCGTGTATTGTTCTTTTAGTCGCCACCGCAGAGTGGCGGCCAACCCCAACCAAACTAGAGAAGCAATTCTTTTAGCGCTATTGTCCTCCCCGGAGTACATCGTGCAAATCGAAAAAATGCTTCATATTTTGGTGGGGACATTTGCTCCAGCAAGTGAACTTCGGATGAAAATCCGGATTTGCAAAGCGGAAATGAATGAAATAAGATTGAAATATCGCAGCAAAGAAAGACTGAAAGATAAAGAATTCATTTAGTTGAATTGTTTCAGCTACTACTTTGAATGTGTCTGTTGTTTGAGAACTCAATAGTGTGCCAAGTTTGTTGATACCAATTTATTGTATTGAATTGGTTGAATTGATCAGGTCCGCCACCCCGT